>NZ_JBQFZS010000002.1:0-462117 GCF_056542385.1 Ruegeria sp. AD2(2025) | reverse complement strand
AGGTGCCGTTATACGCATGGTACTGCCAGTCCGACTGCGCCACACCAAACTCCAGCTCGCCCTCGCGAATGGTGTTGATGTTGTAAACCGAACCACCCGTCGATTCCACAGAACACCGAACCCCATGTTCCTTGCGCCCCTTGTTCACCAAACGGCAAATCGCACCACCCGTCGGATAGTAGACACCCGTCACACCGCCCGTCCCAATCGTGATAAACTCCTCAGCATAAACAGCCGGCGCTAAAAAGGCGGCGGTCGCGAAGGCGGTGAGGCTGATTTTAACCTTGTTCTTCATCTTTGATCTCCCTGTTGTCTTCTTCGGCAGACTTGACGACACCCGAACATCGGCACCAGCGCCGCTTCGGCAACGTAAAGCATGTCAATATTTGATTTTTTCCAAAGTCTCCCAACGCCTATGAGGTTTCATTCAGAGACGGCACTTGTCAAGTGCGCCCCCTGCCTGAACCCACAAAAGCTGCAGTTTTGAAGAGGTTTGGAGGATTTTCCCCGTAACAGCCTGAAACGGGTCGACCCCAGAATGCTCCGCAGCAAAGCGGACACAACGTCCCGGCAGTCTCTGATTTCAATGCCGAATGTGGTGCCCAAGGAGAGACTCGAACTCTCACGCCCGTGAAGGCGGGGGATTTTGAATCCCCTGCGTCTACCATTCCGCCACTTGGGCCACGTCAACCGAATTAGCCTTCAACCGGCGGAAGGTCCAGAGGCAAAAAACAACCACCCCGCCGATTGTTTCGCGGGCAGAGGTTGACCCTCTGGCACGCGCGTGCTTTGGCTTGGCCCAAAAGTTACCCGGATATTTGTGCCTTATGCTGCGATCCCTTTATGACTGGACCATTCGTCTGGCCGAGCACCCTCATGCTTTGTGGGCGCTGGCCATCGTCGCCTTTGTCGAAAGCTCGTTTTTTCCGATCCCGCCGGATGTGCTGATGATCCCGATGATCCTGGCGCGCCCCTCGCGTGCGTGGCTGATTGCTACCGTCGCGCTGGTTGCCTCGGTGCTGGGTGGGATGCTGGGCTATGCGATCGGCGCGTTCTTCTATGAAAGCATCGGCCAGCCCATTCTGGAATCCATGGGCAAGGCAGAGGCGATGGAAGAATTCAATCATCGCTTCAACGATTTCGGCTTCTTGGCGGTGCTCACCGCAGGCATCACGCCGTTTCCCTACAAGGTCATCACGATCATGTCCGGCTGGACCGGGATGCCGCTGGGTACATTTGTCGCCACCTCGATTCTGGCCCGCGCGTTGCGATTCTTTGTGGTGGCCGGGCTGCTTTGGAAGTTCGGCGAACCGATCCGCGACTTTATCGAAAAGCGGCTGGGTCTGGTCTTTACCGCCTTCATTGTCCTCTTGATCGGAGGATTCCTTCTGGTGCCACATCTATGACACTCAAGAAAACACTCATCCTGATGGCAGCCGGAGGATCGGCGGCCTTGCTTCTCGGGGCCTGGGGCTTTCAGTATCTCGGCGGCATGGCGCCGTGCAAAATGTGTATCTGGCAAAGATACCCGCATGGCGCGGCCGTCATTCTGGGGCTGCTGTTCTTTGCCTTTCCGCGCATTGGCATCCTGCCGCTGCTGGGCGCACTGGCCGCCGCAACGACTGCCGGTCTGGGCTTTTTTCACGCGGGCGTGGAGAAGGGCTGGTGGGAGGGGCCGTCCTCATGCACATCCGGTGATATCAGCGGCATGTCCACCGACGACCTGTTCAACCAGATCATGAACGCTCCGCTGGTACGCTGCGACGAGGTGCCGTGGGAGCTGTTTGGCGTCTCGATGGCAGGTTGGAACTTCCTCGCCTCGGTCGGTTTCGCGCTGCTCTGGCTGATTGCCTGGCGCTTGCGCTAGGTCTGATCAAGCGTCTAGTTCGGCATCCCAGTAGAGGAAGTCGATCCAGCTGTCATGCAGGTGGTTCGGTGGGAATTTCCGACCAATGTTGCGCAACGCTTCGGCATCCGGCTGACGCGGGGGCTTGTTCAAAGACATCCCGGCCTGCCGCAGCGATTTGGACCCTTTGCGCAGGTTGCACGGGCTACAGGCGGCCACGACGTTCTGCCAACTTGTGACGCCCCCGGCGGCACGAGGGACAACGTGATCAAAGGTCAGATCACCGCGACTGCCGCAATACTGGCATTTGAATTCATCCCTCAGAAATAAATTAAAGCGCGTGAAGGCCACGCGCTTTCTGGGTTTTACATAGTCTTTCAACACGACGACCGAGGGTATTCGGATCTCGGTACTGGGGCTGCGGACCACCTCATCATATTCGGCCACAATGTCCACCCGGTCCAGCCAGGCGGCCTTGATCGCCTCCTGCCACGGCCAGAGGGACAACGGATAGTACGACAAAGGGCGATAATCAGCGTTCAGAACCAATGCCGGATGATGCCTGAGCGCACCTGGTTCCCTGACAAATTCGGTCCTGAAGTCTCCGTCCATAACAGAATCGCTCCTCGCTCTGTACTGCCCGTTTGTGACATCAGAGCGGGGAACACCCGCCCCGGCCTTAGCTCAACTATATCTCGTGTTAAATCTCTGACAAGTGCCGAGTTCACACAACATCTCGGGTATTCGTTATGCCGAATCCGTAACAGATAAGTGACACTTATCCACAGGTTGCGCTGATGTGGCGCGGACGCTATGGCGGGGCATGTCCTGGTTCATCCGTTTCAACAAACCCTATGATGTACTGCCGCAGTTCACGGACCGCGCCAATGCGGACTCGCCCCGCAGCACGCTATCGGATTTCATCGACCTGCCCGGCGTTTATCCTGCCGGTCGTCTGGATCGCGACAGCGAAGGGCTGATGCTGCTGACCGACAACGGCCGATTGCAAGCGCAGATATCCGACCCCAAACACAAGATGGCCAAGACCTATTGGGTGCAGGTCGAAGGCATACCGGATACGGCGGCGCTGACGGCGCTGCGCGAGGGCGTAGAGTTGAAAGACGGCCTGACCCGCCCCGCCAAGGCGCGCCTGATCGACGAACCTGAAAACCTCTGGCCGCGCACCCCGCCGATCCGGGTGCGGCAGACCGTGCCGGACTGCTGGCTTGAACTGACACTCCGCGAGGGTCGCAACCGTCAGGTACGCCGGATGACGGCAGCCGTCGGCCACCCGACCCTGCGCCTGATCCGCGCCCGGATCGGAGACTGCTCGCTCGACGGGCTTGCGCCCGGACAGTGGGACAGCCTGCCAATGCCGACGCTCAGCACCGCAGCACCGCGCAAACGTGACCGTCGCCCGCGCCGGTGACGGGCTTCAACCCAAATCGTAGCGCTTGGTGATGCGGTCGATCGGCGTACCGTTCTGCAGCGGCACCGCATAGGTGACCGCGAAATCACGAAACCCCAACTTGTCGTAATAGCTCAACCCCATCCGGTTATCCGCCCGGATCGTCGCGCTGAGCGCAGACAGGCCGACCGCGCGGGCTGCCAGTTCGGTCTCTTGAAACAGGGCGCGTCCGGCACCTTTCAGAATGGGCTCACGTCGGGTGAAGGTGGCGATATCGCCGCAGTCATCGGGCAGGGTCTCATGCGTACCCAACCACTGGAAACCCGCCACCTGCCCTTCGGGATCCAGAGCGACGTGGCAACATATCTTGTCTGCACCGTCCAGAAAGCTCTGCCGGAACAGGGCGTCCGAGAACGGGGTTTCATGTGCAGTGGTTCCACCGATCTCAATGATCTGATTGAGAATGCGGCATGCGTCCGCCACATCCTCGCGCATCATGGGACGCACGGTGATCATAGTCACAGGCTCAGTTTGTCGCGCATGAACGCCAAAGCAACGCTCAGACCATCCGGAGCAATACCGTGGCCGGTGCCCTTCATGACATGCGCGTAAACCTCTTTGAACCCGGCGCTTTGCAAGGCCTCGGCTGCTTCGGGCAGCGATTGCGGCGGAACCACATCATCAGCATCGCCATGGACCAGCAGCACCGGCATCCGGCTCACCACCTCATCCGGCAGCAGGTCAGGCTCCAGCAGTCGTCCCGAGAAGGCGACGATCCCGGCCACCGGGTCTTCACGGCGCGGGGCGACGTGCAGGCTCATCATGGTGCCTTGGCTGAAGCCGAACAGAACGACCTGTTCAGGCAGAACATCCTCATCCACCATCAGCGCATCCAGAAAGGCGTTGAAATCCTCAACCGCCATTTCCATCCCGCGCCGGGCCTCTTCCTCGGACGAGCCGTCGATCCACGGGATCGGGAACCACTGAAAGCCGTTGGGCATGCCCGCGATCTGCTCGGGCGCATCGGGGGCCACGAACAGCGTATCGGGCAAGTGTTCGCCCAGCGGATCGGCCAGACCCAGCAGATCGGCCCCGTTCGCGCCATAGCCATGCACAAACACCACGACCGAGCGTGTATCCCCCGAAACCGGCTCTTTCCTCAGCGCATTCAAAACCCGTGTCATCTGATCCCTTCTCTGTCTTTGGCGACCCGGTAATAGGCCCACAACACCCGCGCCGCAACGGATCGCCACGGCGACCACGCTTCGGCCATCTGGCGCAACTCTTTGTCTGTCGGTCGTTTTGGCAAGTCATAGAGGATGCGCGCCGCCTCTTGCAGCGCCAGATCACCCGGCGCAATCACATCGGCGCGACCCAGTGAGAACATCGCATAAATCTCGGCGGTCCAGACGCCTATGCCCGGCACCTCGGTCAGGATCGCCACCACCTGATCATCCGGCGCATCGCGCAGCGCCTTGTAATCGATCCGCGCCTCGGCCAGCGCACGGGCATAGCGGATTTTCTGACGGCTGAGCCCAACCGTACGCAAATCGTCATCCGTCGCCCACATGATCTTGCGCGGGCCGGTCAGTTTCGCATCCCGCAACCGCTTCCAGATCGCATTGGCCGAGGCCACGCTGACCTGCTGGCTGACAATCGCGCTGAGCAACTGGGCAAACCCATCCGGCTTGCGCCGAAGCGGCAGCGGGCCGGTCTGTTCCATCGCATAGGCCATCCGCGGACAGGCCCCGGCCAGCCACTCGGCCCCTTCGGTCACGCAGTCCGGGGTTTCGATGATGCGTCCGACGGACATGCGCTCTCCGATAAGTGATCCTTGCCTGCACGTTAGGCGGATGTGCCGCATATGCAACCCGCTTGTGTGCCGCCGCAATCGCCGATAACCATTTGCCCATGATACTGACCGCTGCTGCCCCAGACGACACCCAGGCCAAACGCAACGTCGCCGTATTGGTGGCAGCGCAGGCCGTGCTGGGGTCGCAGATGCCGATGATGTTCATCGTCGGCGGGCTGGCCGGGCAATCGCTCGCCAGCAACGCCTGTCTTGCCACATTGCCGATCTCGCTGATCGTTCTGGGCTCGATGATGGCGGCGACGCCGATCTCGGCCATCATGCAGCGCTGGGGGAGGCGCGCGGGGTTCCTTGTCGGCTCAACCGCGGGGGCTGCGGGCGGGGTGATCGGCGCCTATGGCCTGTATCTGGGTTCGTTCCCTTTGTTCCTTGTCGGTAGCTTCCTGACCGGCATCTACATGAGCGCGCATGGCTTCTATCGCTTTGCCGCTGCCGACACCGCATCGGACGCATTCCGGCCCAAAGCCATATCCTACGTCATGGCCGGAGGGCTGGCGGCAGCAATCATCGGACCGCAGATCGTCAAGCTGACCTCGCAGGCCTATGTGATCCCGTTTCTGGGCACCTATCTGGCCGTGATAGCGATCAACGTCTTCGGCTCGGCGCTGTTCTTCTTCCTCGACATCCCGACCCCGCCGAAGCCCACAAAGGATGAACCCAGAGGCCGCACCCGGCTGGAGCTGCTGAAAACACCGCGCATCGCGGTGGCGATCATCTGCGCCATGGTCTCCTACGCGCTGATGAACCTTGTGATGACATCGACGCCGCTGGCCGTTGTCGGCTGCGGTTACACCGAGGGCGATGCGGCAGACATCGTCACTAGTCACGTGCTGGCCATGTATATTCCCAGCTTCTTCACCGGCCATCTGATCGCGCGGTTCGGGGTCGAAAAGATCGTGACCCTTGGGCTGGCCATCCTTGGCGGGGCGGGCATCGTGGCCCTGCAAGGCGTCGATCTGGGCAACTTCTTCGTCGCCCTGATCCTGCTGGGCATCGGCTGGAATTTCGGCTTCATCGGGGCGACCAGCATGCTGGCGGACTCGCACGAAGTGCATGAGCGTGGACGGATGCAGGGCCTGAACGACCTGCTGGTCTTTGGCGGAGTCACCTTTGCCTCGCTGGCGTCGGGAGGGTTGATGAACTGCTCGGGCGGTTCGGCGGTCGAGGGCTGGACGGCGGTGAACCTCGCCATGATCCCGCTTCTGACGCTCGCAGGTGGCGCGCTGTTGTGGCTGGTGCTGAGGCCCTCCGACCCGCAAACAGCCTGACCCTACCAGCGCCCCGTTGCCGCAGTTTTCATCAGCGAAAACCGGCGGCGGATTTCACCCTGCGCCAAAGCCCCTGCGGCCACTCGTTCGGGCCGTGCCAAGGCGGCCCGCAACACCCATTCGGTCTGCCACCCGGCATAGAGCGCAGGCCGCGCTTGCGCGGTAACATCATTGCGCGCCGCCCGCGCGCGCGCCAGCCGGTCCAACGCCTTCTGCGCCAGCGCCCGAACCCCATCCTGCGTCCCGTCGAGCAAGGGAATCCTGCCCCGCGCCTCAAGCGCGGGGATGGCCCGGAACCAGTTCGCAATCCCCGTGGCATAGCCAAAGTCACGCAGAACAGCCTCGTCTGCGGACCCCAAAGCCTGCGCAGACACCACCATCAGCGTTCCGGCGCTCTGGTCGATATAGGCGTCGAAATGCGCCTCATCCTCAAACGGATCGCGGTAGATATCCCAACGTCTTACGGCCACATATTCATCCAACTGCGCCGCCAGATGAGGCGAGATCACACGGGACAAAGGCGTCACAACCTCATGCCGCCGGACGGTTGGACCTTCGGCAATCTCCTGCACCGCATCGCGCCACCATTGCAGGCGCATCTCGGCGATCATGCTTTCCTGCGTCACCCAAGGCGCGCGTGCCACCTCGACATTCAGCGCATAGATCGGAAACAGAACCGCCCGCGCCGAAACCGGCGCAGCCATCGCCGCCATGAAACGATCCGGATCGGCCTTATGGACCAGTGCGGCGCAGGCCTTTATGTCGTCGTCGAATTCCACGTTATTCCGCAGCGGCGGAGCGCGGCGCGCAATCGCTCACCAGTTTCCACTGGATCGCGTCCAGCAGAGCCTCAAACGACGCGTCGATTATGTTCGCACTGACGCCAACAGTGGACCAGCGCCGCCCCTGCCCGTCCTCGCTGTCGATGATCACGCGGGTCACCGCCTCGGTCCCGCCCTGAGTGATGCGCACCTTAAAGTCGACCAGCCGCATATCCGCCAGTATCTGCGAATACTGCCCCAGATCCTTGGCCAGAGCCTTCGCCAAAGCGTTCACCGGACCCCGATCGCTGCCGTCTTCATCTAGCGATTCACTAACCGACAGTTTCTTCTCACCGTCTACTTTCACAACAACAACCGCCTCGGACAGGCTGACCATCTTGTTGTATTTGTTCTTCCGGCGCTCAACCGTCACCTTATAACGCTTGACCTCGAAGAATTCGGGCAACTGCCCCAACTCATCCCGCGCCAGCAGCTCAAAACTGGCCTGCGCGGTGTCATAGGAATAGCCCTCAGCCTCGCGCGTTTTGATCCGTTCAAGGATACGCCCCAACGCCGGATCGCCCGCGTCGACAGTCAGTCCCGCATCGGTCAGACGCTTGCGCAGGTTCGACTGCCCGGCCTGGTTCGACATCGGAATGATGCGCGCATTGCCGACGCTTGCCGGGTCGATATGTTCATAGGTCGACGGGTCCTTGAGGATCGCACTGGCATGCAGCCCCGCCTTATGCGCAAAGGCCGAGGCCCCAACATAGGCGCTCTGCTTGCTGGGCACACGGTTGAGGATATCGTCCAGCATCCGGCTAATCCGCGTCAACCCCGCCAGCGCCTCGGGCTTCACCCCGATCTCGTAGCGCGAGGCGTAGGGTTCCTTGAGCATCAGCGTCGGGACCAGTGCGGTCAGGTTGGCGTTACCGCATCGCTCACCCAACCCGTTCAGCGTGCCCTGCACCTGACGCGCCCCAGCATCGACGGCGGCCAGAGAACACGCCACCGCATTCTCGGTATCGTTATGCGTATGAATGCCCAGCCGATCCCCGGGCAGACCGGCGGAGATCACCTCGGACACGATGCGCCCAACCTCGGCAGGCAGGGCACCGCCATTGGTGTCGCACAAAACGACCCATCGCGCGCCGGCATCCAGCGCGGCGCGGCAGACCTCAACCGCGTATTCGGGGTTGTCCTTGTAGCCGTCAAAGAAATGCTCGGCATCGAACAAAGCCTCGCGCCCCTGCGCCACGATATGTGCGACCGAGGCCCGCACGTTTTCGGTGTTCTCCTCCAGCGCAATGCCAAGCGCATCCGTCACATGGTAGTCATGCGATTTTCCGACCAGACAGACCGCAGGCGTCCCGGCATTCATCACCGCGGCCAGCACGTCATCATTTTCGGCCGACCGCCCCGCGCGCTTGGTCATCCCAAACGCCGTCAAACGGGCGGCAGTATTGGGCGCTGCTTCAAAGAACGCGCTGTCTGTCGGGTTCGCGCCGGGCCAGCCGCCTTCGATGTAACCCACGCCCAACGCATCCAGTGCCTGCGCGATCTGCACCTTCTCGGCGGTCGAAAACTGCACGCCTTGCGTTTGCTGCCCGTCCCGCAAGGTGGTGTCGTAAAGGTAAAGACGCTGTTTGGTCATTCTACCCACTCCAGCAGCTTGGTGGCATCGAAACCAGTGCCGGGTACCAGTTCCACGCCCTCCTTGCTCATCCGAACCTCCAGCCCGGCGGCGACATACGCAGCCTTCAGACGATCCACCTCCGAGAAATCCTTGCTATCCATAGCCAGTTTCCGCGCCAGCACGAGCCGGTCCGCGCAGCGTGCAATCATCGAATCAAAAGCTGAAGGCAAACCCCACTCAACTGCTTTAGCCAAATCAATTCCCAAAAAAGCCAGAGAGCTCTTCAAAGCACCCAGTTCTTTTTGGGCCGACAATTCGTGCAAACGAGTGATCGCGGCCGACGTGTTTAAGTCGTTGCACAAAGACTGAACCACTTCCGCGTCGGGCTCGAAATCTGCATCGACATCTAGGGTTTGATTGTACCAATGCCGTAAGGTTTTTGCTGCAGAATTTGCCTTCTTCTCTGTCCAATCCATCGGCTTGCGATAATGGGTCTGCAGGAAGACAAAGCGGATCACTTCACCCGGCACACCCTGTTCCAACAGATCATGGACGGTAAAGAAATTGCCCAGCGATTTGGACATCTTCTTGCCTTCGACCTGCAGCATCTCGTTGTGCAGCCAGACCCGCGCGAATTCTCCATGCGGATGGGCGCACTTGCTCTGAGCAATCTCGTTCTCATGATGCGGGAACATCAGATCGTTCCCGCCGCCATGAATGTCGAAGCTCTCACCCAACAGCTCATAGCTCATGGCCGAGCATTCAATATGCCAGCCCGGACGCCCCCGGCCCCACGGGCTGTCCCAGCCGGGCAACTCGTCTGTCGATGGCTTCCACAGCACAAAATCCATCGGGTTCTTCTTGTAGGGCGCAACCTCAACCCGCGCGCCCGCAACCATGTCATCGACCGACCGACCCGACAGCGCGCCGTAATCGTCCTTCCAGCTATCCACGGCAAACAGCACATGCCCCTCGGCGGCATAAGCATGCCCCTTGGCAATCAGGTCCTCGATCATCGCGATCATCTGCGCGATGTACTGCGTGGCACGCGGCATCTCATCAGGCTCCATCGCGCCCAGAGCACCCATGTCATGCAGATACCAGCCAATGGTTTCGTCCGAGCGTTCCTGCACCAACTGCTCCAAAGAGCCATCGGCTCCGGCCTTCTTACGCGCCAGAGCCGTCGCGTTGATCTTGTCATCAACATCGGTGAAATTGCGCACATAGGTCACATGATCGGCACCATAAACATAACGCAACAACCGGTAGAGCACGTCAAACACCACAACAGGACGCGCATTTCCCAGATGGGCGCGATCATAGACCGTCGGGCCACAGACATACATCCGCACATTGCTAGGATCGATCGGCGCGAAATCCTCTTTCGCCCGGCTCCTCGTGTTGTGCAGTTTGATCGTTGTCATCGGGTCGTGCTCCTGAAACAGCATATACGTCACGCGTTGGCGCGGGCTTAGCAACTTGTCTCAGGGATGAAAACGAAAGAAACCGGCCCGCTTGAGAAATCAGCAGGGAATGCAGCAGATAATGATGCGGGTTTTCCGGTTCATGCGCCCTGCCTAGCATGGGTTCGCCTCCCCGCCAAGTCCTGAGTTCGCCCGGGGTGCCGTCGCGAAGCCGATTGACAAAACCTTGGCGCTCTGCCCCATTTCGCCCAAAGGGAGCGCGCGCCATGAAACTATCACATCGCATCACGCATCTGACCGGCGGCGGATCGGACGGGTGGGACGTGTTCTACCGCGCCCGCCAGATGATCGCCGAAGGTCACGCCGTCACCGAGCTGACCATCGGCGAGCATGATATCGGCACCGACCCCTCGATTCTGACGGCGATGGATGCCTCGGCGCGCGACGGTCATACAGGGTATGCGATGGTACCGGGGACCGATCTGCTGCGCGATACGGTCGCCGCGCGAGTCCAGCTGCGCACCGGTGTAAGGACAACCCGAGACAACGTGCTGATCACGCCGGGCGGTCAGGCGGCGCTGTTTGCTGCGCATACCGCCCTATGCGATCCCGGTGATGTGGGCCTCTATCTTGACCCCTACTACGCCACCTATCCCGGCACCATCCGAGGGGCCGGAGCCATCGCCCGCCCCATCGCGACCCGTGCCGAAGACGCCTTTCAGCCGCGCGCCGAGGACATAGACGCCGCCGCCGATGACGCGGTCTCTCTGCTGATCAACACACCGAACAACCCGACCGGCGTGGTTTATGCCCCTGAAACACTCGCGGCCATCGCCGAACTGTGCCAACGCCGAGACCTTTGGCTGATCTCGGACGAGGTCTATGACACGCAGGTCTGGGACGGTAGCCATCTGTCCCCACGCGCCCTGCCCGGCATGGCCGAGCGCACGCTGGTCATCGGATCGATGTCTAAATCTCACGCGATGACCGGCTCGCGCTGTGGCTGGATCGTAGCACCGGAGGAGGTCATCGCGCATCTGATCAACCTCGCCACCCACACGACGTACGGCGTACCGGGGTTCATTCAGGACGCCGCCAGCTATGCCCTGAGTGCCGGCTCCGATCTTGAAGCCCAAATAGCCGAGCCCTTCCGCCGTCGCCGTGCGCTGGCGCTGGACGTTCTGGCCGCACAGCAGACAGTGGGCCTGATCCCGGCCCAGGGGGCGATGTACTTGATGCTCGACATCCGTGCGACGGGCCTCAGCGGCGAAGCCTTTGCCAACGCCTTGCTGGACACACACGCGATTGCGGTCATGCCCGGCGAGAGTTTCGGTGCCGCCGCAGCCGGACACATCCGCGTCGCGATGACGATCGCCGATGACAAGTTCGTCGCGTCGTTGAAGTTGCTCTGTGATCTGGCCGGGCAGTTAGCCCAGCGGGCGCAAACCGCGGCCAGTTAGGATCAGAACCGGAATGTCGTCCGTAAATTAAAGACGTTGGCGTCCAGATTGCTGCCCGAATTCGGAATGTCGTCGAAACTCTGCCGCAATGCCTCCCCGCTGATGACAAACCGTTCGCCCAGAGGATAGGCAACCCCGATTCCATAGACAGCCGCGGTATCGCTATCGCCAGAGGTGCTGGCCCGCGCGGTACCGACGACGACATACCCCAGCGCCGAGCCAAAATCATAGCCGCCCCGCAGTTTCAGCCTCGTTAGGCTGTCCAGACTACCCTCGGACTGGCCCAGATCAAGGTTCAGGCGGTTATATTCAAGCTCGCCCCCTAGGACGAAATTGCCGAAATCGTAGTCATATCCGATATGAGGACCAAAGCCGAAATCGTTTCCACCGGCTCCGCCCGAACCATCCGCATCGGCATAGCCAAAGCTGAACCCCGCATAAGCACCGGTCCAGTCCTCAGCACTCACCGAGCCCGCTCCGATCAGCAGCGCTGCGGCGACTATGGCCAGCTTTGATTTCATTCAGACCTCCGAACATACGATGCCGGTCGGGTGGATCGCGGGGCGACTTTGGCAGCAGCTCCCTGACTTCTGACTTAAACTTACAAGCTTTGGTTAAATAACTATGTACAGCGTAACAGGTTTTTAGCCCCACGGGAAAGAACATTTGATCACGCGTTCTTGGGCGCATGTGGGGCACCCGATCGATCCGGAACGGCAAACAGAGGTCGCAAACAGAGTAGATTGCGCCGCAAAGCGTTGAAACACTTTCAGTCAGGAAACCGAGGATGCCGATGCAGAATGAGGTCTGGAAGATCTGCCTGATCAGCCGCACCATTGGGGCAGATCGTGGACGCGCGGCGCGGGGTCGACCTCACGCGTTCTAACCGTGCCTGAAAACCTGTTTCTGCTTCAAATCCGGACCTTTCCATGAATGATCAAACCCGCACCTCATCCCGCAGCGGCGGCCGCGCCGCCCGCCGCGCCGCGCGCGCCGCAGCCCTGCCCGAACATATGCGCCCCGTCCGCCCGGGCATGGAGGGCGGCACATACAAGCCGCTGAGCCCGCTGGATGTCGAGAAAATCCATCATGCAGCGCTAAAAGCGTTGGAAACTATAGGGTTAGCCGACGCTCCTCAGAGCGGAATCGACTATCTTGTGGGGGCCGGCTGCACGCTCGGGGATGATGGGCGCATCCGCTTCCCTGCGGCGCTTGTCGAGGACACGCTGGCCCGTGCCAACCGATCTGTGACCCTCTACAGCCGTGACGGGCAGACCGACCTAGAGCTTTCGGGCAACCGGGTGCACTACGGTACCGCCGGGGCCGCGGTCCATATGGTCGACGTGACCGGACGGGAATATCGCGATTCGACGGTGCAGGATCTGCATGATGCCGCGAAGATTTGCGATCAGCTGGATAACATCCACTTTGTCCAACGCCCCATGGTGTGCCGTGACATCATCGACAATCTCGAGATGGACCTGAACACTATCTACGCCTGCTGTTCGGGCACATTCAAACATATCGGCACCTCCTTCACCGACCCGAGCTATGTCGCGCAAGCCGTTGAAATGATTCATATGATTGCTGGCGGAGAAGACGCATGGCGCGCGCGACCCTTCGTGTCGAACTCGAACTGCTTCGTGGTCCCGCCGATGAAATTCGCCACCGAAAGCTGCCAGGTGATGGAGGAATGCATCAAGGCCGGATTGCCGGTTCTGCTGTTGTCGGCAGGCATGGCCGGTGCAACCGCCCCTTCGACCATCGCCGGAGCCATTACGCAAGCCACCGCCGAATGCCTCGCCGGATTAGTTTATGTAAACGCTGTAAGTCCCGGTGCACCTGCAATTTTTGGCACATGGCCCTTTGGTCTGGACCTACGCACCGGTGCGATGTCTGTCGGCTCCGGCGAACAAGCGCTACTCAGCGCCGGTTGCGCTCAGATGCACAAGTTCTACGACCTACCGGGCGGTGCGGCGGCCGGAGCCTCGGATTCGAAACTACCCGACATGCAGGCTGGATGGGAGCAGATGTGTTCAAACATCATGGCCGGACTGTCGGGAACGAATATGATCTACGAAGCGGCCGGAATGCACTCTTCCCTTCTGGGTTTTTGCCATGAATCCCTGATCTTAGGAGACGATCTTATCGGGCAGGCGCAACGTTGTGTACGGGGGATCGAAGTCACCGACGAGACTCTGGCTTTGGATCAGATGGCCGAAGTGTGTATGGGCGGACCGGGGCATTATCTGGGTACGGATGCCACGCTGGGACGCATGCAGACAGATTATGTCTATCCGACACTGGGCGACCGGACCTCGCCCAAAGAATGGGCCGAGTTGGGAAAACCGGATCTGGTCGAAAAAGCCACAGCCCGGAAGGAGGAGATTCTGTCGGCCCCCTCGAACGCCCGATTTGATCCACTTCTGGACGCGGAACTACGTCGCAAGTTTAACATTCACTTGACGCCCTAATACGCTGAAAACAAGCGGCCCGAACCAATCCGGGCCGCCCTTCTTGATGATCATTTACCCGTTGGACGGTGGCAGCAATCCTGCCTCCTGCGCAACGGCAACTTCATCCTGATCCAGCGCGCCGTCGCCATTCGCATCCATCTGTGCGAATCCTTCGGCATCAACATCAGGCACGACCGCCTGAACCTCGTCGATGGTCAAAACTCCGTCGCCATTGGTGTCAGCCGAGCTTTGAGCAAGCCCTGTGACCGGCAGCCCAAAAGCCAGAGCAGAGACGATTACCAGTTTCTTCGATTCCATTTTTATGCCTCCTGAATGTGTTTTCTTGAGTGTCAGTGTCCGGACAACGGCTAAGAAATCGCTATTCCTGGGTTACGTCACTCGCTCTGCTTGAAATTGCAGCGTTCGCGCCAATCTCCGCGTGTTTGACAGAGTCGCGTCTGCGGACCATTGCCGGACGAAATAGACATGGTGCGTATCGGCGGGACTTGCCCTATGCGACCGGGATGATCCGGCAAGGCGCTGCTCAGACGACCCGACTCGGGGTAGAAAAAGAAAGGGGGCCGAAGCCCCCTGTCAGTTTCGCCTTCCAGGCTCATTTCGTTGACCGCCCGGTGTTTTTTTGCCTGCGGCCTGGACTGCGCATGGGACGAGCGCACCCGCCCCGTGAGAGAGTGGGAAAGAGCAAATATTCCGCCCCACCCTGTTCCCGACCGACACGGGCATGTCGGCCGAGTGGAAAAAGGCATCGATGGTAAGTCTCAGCGCCTTTTTCCGTGTTCGTCGGGGTCGGTACCTGTGGCAGCTATCCGACCCCTGCACCCCGGGTTGCCGGGGCGCTAAACTCAGCTACACCCGCTTGTTGCGCCGCAGGTGTTGCATTTCATGCAGGTGCCGTTGCGCACCAGCGTGTAGTTTCCGCATTCGCCGCAAGGATCACCCTCGTACCCCTGCATCTTGGCTTTGGTCCGCGCGTCCATCCCGGTGGCAACCGCCGTCTCGGCAGGCGCATCGAACGAAGCTGCGGCTTCGGCCATACCGGTCACATCGGTCTGACCGCCATTGAAGACCATCAGGTCTTGCGGCAGGCGCTTGCGCAGATAACCGGTCGAACTGATTTGCTTCAGCACTTCCAGAGACCGGGTTGCCGCCGTGTCACTGATTTCCGACAGATTAGACAGGCCGTCTTCTTCGCCCCGACCCATGTCGTCAAAGGTTGCACCCTCGGGCTTCACATGCGCCAGATCGGTGCGGTCCAGATAGGACACGGCCAGTTCGCGGAAGATGTAGTCCAGGATCGACGTCGCGTTCTTGATCGAGTCGTTGCCCTGCACCATCCCGGCCGGTTCGAACTTGGTGAAGGTGAACGCGTCGACGAACTCCTCCAACGGCACACCGTATTGCAGGCCGACCGACACGGCGATGGCGAAGTTGTTCATCATCGCACGGAAGCCAGCGCCTTCCTTGTGCATGTCGATGAAGATCTCGCCCAGCTTGCCGTCTTCGAACTCACCGGTGCGCAGATAAACTTTGTGGCCGCCGACGATTGCTTTCTGGGTATAGCCCTTGCGGCGATGGGGCAGTTTCTCACGATGGCTGCGGATCATTTCCTTGACCACAACCTTCTCGATCACCTTCTCGGCCAGAACGACGGCTTTCTCTTGCGTCGAACCGCTTTCCAGCACTTCCGCTGCTTCGTCGTCATCCTCGACCAGCGCTGCGGCCAGAGGCTGAGACAGTTTCGAGCCGTCGCGGTACAGCGCATTGGCCTTCACACCCAACGACCAGCTGAGTTCGTAGGCTTTCTGGCAATCCTCGATGGTCGCGTCATTCGGCATGTTGATCGTCTTCGAGATGGCGCCGGAGATGAAGCTTTGCGCTGCCGCCATCATGGTGATATGGCTATCAACCCCAAGGAAACGCTTACCTTTCTTGCCGCACGGGTTGGCGCAGTCGAAGATCGCGTAGTGTTCCTCTTTCAGGTGCGGCGCGCCTTCCAGCGTCATGGTTCCGCAGACATGATCGTTCGCTGCGTCGATATCCGCCTTGGTAAAGCCCAAGTGGCGCAACAGGTCGAAAGTCGGATCATTCAGCTTGGTCGCCGGAATGCCCAGAACGCCAGTGCAGAAATCCTCACCCAGCGTCCACTGGTTGAAGACAAAGCGGATGTCGAAGGCGCTTTCCAGTGCAGCGTCCACTTTCGCCAGCTCATTCGGGCCAAATCCATGCCCGGTCAGAGAGGTGTGGTTGATCCCCGGCGCGTTGCCGATGGTGCCGTGTCCGACCGCATAGCTGACGATCTCCTCGATCTGCGCCGAGGAATAGCCCAGTTTTTCCAGCGCCGACGGCACGGAGCGGTTGATGATCTTGAAGTAGCCGCCACCGGCCAGTTTCTTGAACTTGACCAGAGCAAAGTCCGGCTCGATCCCGGTGGTGTCACAATCCATCACCAGACCAATGGTGCCGGTGGGCGCGATCACGGTGGCCTGCGCGTTGCGATAGCCGTTCTTCTCACCCAGGCTCAGCGCTTCATCCCAAGCGGACATGGCCAGATCGATCAAACGCTTGTCCGGGCAGTTGCCGTGGTCCAGAGGCACCGGCTTCACAGCCAGTTTCTCGTAGCCAGTCGTAACACCCTGCGACGCACGGCGGTGGTTGCGAATAACCCGCAACATATGATCCGCGTTCCGTTCGTACCCCTTGAACGGTCCAAGCTCCCCAGCAATCTCAGCCGAGGTCGCATAGGCCACACCAGTCATGATCGCAGTCAGCGCGCCACAGATCGCCCGACCCTCATCCGAGTCATAGCTGTAGCCCATGTTCATCAGCAGTCCGCCGATATTGGCATAACCCAGGCCCAGCGTGCGGAAGTCATAAGACAGCTGCGCGATTTCCTTCGATGGGAATTGCGCCATCGTCACCGAGATTTCCAACGTCAGGGTCCACAGACGCGAGGCGTGCATGTAATCCGCCGCCTGGAACTCACCGTCCTTGAGGAAGGTCAGCAGGTTCATCGAGGCAAGGTTACAGGCCGTGTCGTCCAGGAACATGTATTCCGAGCACGGGTTCGATCCGCGAATCTCACCATCTTCGGGGCATGTGTGCCATTCGTTTACGGTGTCGTGGAACTGGATGCCCGGATCGGCGCAGGCCCATGCGGCATGGCCAACCTTTTCCCACAGATCCCGCGCCTTGACGGTTTTGGCGACCTTGCCATCGGTGCGGTTGATCAGCTCCCAATCGGCGTCCTTCTCAACAGCGGTCAGGAACGCGTTGGTCACGCGGATCGAGTTGTTCGAGTTCTGGCCCGAGACCGAGCTATAGGCCTCCGAATCCCAGTCTGTATCGTAGGTCGGGAATTCGATACTGTCGTGGCCCTGCTTGGCATAATCCAGTACGCGCTTGATGTAAGTCTCAGGGATCGCGACCTTTTTGGCCTCACGAACAGCCTTCTTCAACGCGTCGTTCGAATTCGGATCGTAAGCGTCATCCGCAGACCCGTCCCAAGACCGAATGGCCTCGAAAATGCCATTCAGCATCTTCTCGTGCATCTTCGACCCGGCAACGATCGAGGCCACTTTTTGCTCTTCGAGCACCTTCCATTCGATGAATTGCTCGATATCGGGGTGATCGGCGTCCACGATCACCATCTTTGCTGCTCGACGGGTTGTCCCGCCTGATTTGATCGCGCCAGCGGCGCGATCGCCGATCTTGAGAAAGCCCATCAGGCCCGAGGATTTTCCGCCACCCGACAGCGCCTCGCCTTCTGCGCGCAGATGGCTGAAGTTCGTACCAGTGCCCGAGCCGTATTTGAACAGGCGCGCCTCGCGCACCCACAGGTCCATGATGCCGCCTTCGTTCACCAGATCATCATCGACGGACTGGATGAAACACGCGTGCGGCTGCGGATGTTCGTATGCGGATTTCGACTTGGTCAGTTTGCCGGTTTTGTAATCGACATAATGGTGCCCCTGCGCCGGGCCGTCGATTCCATAAGCCCAATGCAGACCCGTGTTGAACCACTGAGGCGAATTCGGCGCCGCGCGCTGGGTCGCCAGCATGTAGCGCATCTCGTCGAAATAGGCGCGAGCATCATCCTCGGTCGAGAAATAGCCGCCCTTCCAGCCCCAATAAGCCCACGCACCGGCCAGACGGTCGAATACCTGCTTGGACGAGGTTTCGCCTGTGAATTCAGCACCTTCTGCGGGCACCGAACGCCACAGGAATTCCGGAACGTCTTTCTCTTTGACCTTCTTCAGCGCAGACGGAACACCCGCCTTGCGGAAATATTTCTGCGCGATGACGTCGCTGGCAACCTGGCTCCATTTCGCGGGGACCTCAATCTCGTCTAGACGGAAAACGATTGTACCATCCGGGTTGCGGATTTCAGAGGTCGCCGAGACAAAGTCCAGATCGGAATATGCATCCTGTCCCGGTTTGGTGAATTTTCTTTCAATCTTCATGTCCGCTGCCCCAGCTTCAGGTTGTCCAAAATTCTCAACGCCGGCACCAAATCTTGTGTTGCGGGGTGCCGCCCGCATGACCGACGAGATCGGGACGTGTAGGGACCGGACGCTGCCTGTCGCAGCGCAAAACCGCTAACACAGCTGCACGTCATACTGGTTTGCTATCCGTCCCTCGTTCGCTGCCGCTTCTGGTTATTGTCTACCAGATTTTGTGGCTCGCCTCTCGGCTCATACAACTTGACGTATGCACCCATATCTGGTCAACGGGCTTTTTCATCCATTTTACAAATCTTTTGGCTTGACCCGGTTCATCGAACCGGCGGGAAATCGCCGGTCGGCGATTCCTCCACAGGCACCTTGTTCGTACCAACGGATGGACAGGTCAAAGTCCCAAACCGATTTCCCGTTTTGAACGGCACAGTTACGCAGGACGGGATATGCGTCGAACGGTTAAACAACCCACCAGAGAATCATCGTCAGGCCCACCTGCACCATGCCATAGTTGCGATGTTGTGTTTCTTAGTCCGGGATCCGTTTCAGCCATGCGCCTGCTTGCTCCGCTACCCCTTCTGGCCCTGATCGTGTCCTGCACATCACAGGACGTGCCTCCGGCCTCACGCAGCGCTCAGTTCCCCGAATACCCACAAAAACTGTTCCGCACCTTCAAGACAGACTGCGCCGGCCCCGGTGACAGCTACCGAAAGACCGGCACAAACAGCGTCGAATGCCGCGAGACCCTTTCGCCCGAGGCGACGGCCTATCTGATTCTCAATTTCGATGGGTACCCGCAAAACCTGCCGCAGATCGTAACCCGCCTGAGTTCCAGTAAAAACCAAGCGGGTTATCGGGTAGACGCGGAACTGTTCTTCCTTGTGCCGCAGAAAAACGGCAAGACCGTCAGGATACCAGTTGAAAGCAAAGATCTGGATCGGGATTTTTCACGGCTCTACACCGATTTCGGTGGAACGCCGGTGTGATTAAAGTGGTCGGGGCGGCAGGATTCGAACCTACGACCCCCTGTACCCAAAACAGGTGCGCTACCAGACTGCGCCACGCCCCGGACCGTGCGCCTTCCTAAACGTGGTGGTTTGATTTGAAAAGCCCTAACAGGGCCAAATCGCGGGGCCTTGCGAAAAAACTTCATGCCGCATCTGGGTTCCCGGACGAAGGGCATAGCGCTCGGCCAGACCCGCGTTGATCTCGAGCACTGCATAAACCGAATCGCCGCCCTCGATTGGCGTCAGGTCGCCC
The DNA here is from genome assembly GCF_056542385.1 of Ruegeria sp. AD2(2025). NCBI lineage: Bacteria > Pseudomonadati > Pseudomonadota > Alphaproteobacteria > Rhodobacterales > Roseobacteraceae > Ruegeria > Ruegeria sp. AD2(2025). Next base: position 442,253 of record NZ_JBQFZS010000002.1, on the reverse strand, counting down.
GGTATGGCCCCCTCATGAACCCGCGTCACGGTTCCGGTGCGGTCAATGAAAATCATATCCAGAGGAATCAGCGTGTTCTTCATCCAGAATGCGACCGGCTGTGGCGGGTCGAAGATAAACAGCATCCCGGACCGGCTTGGCATGGTTTCCCGAAACATCAACCCGCGCGAGCGCTCTTGCGGCGTCACCGCCAGTTCGATGTCAAACCTGACCTGCGCCAGATCGTTCCGCAGCTCAATCCGGTCGGCGCGGCATTCCGCACGAGCCGCTCCACCGGACAAAGCCGTGAGAACCGCCAGAACTGCCGCGAACTTTTTCATCTGCCGATTAGTCGCCCAGGGCCGCTTCCCAGGCCAGAACCTGTGCCGCCATACGCCCGCGCTTGCCGTCAATGACGCGCATCGCAAGCGCTTCACCCGGCTGCAGGTCGGCCAACCCAGAACGGCGCAAGACCTCGATGTGCAAGAAGACATCTTCGCTGCTGCCAAACACATTGGCAAAGCCAAAGCCCTTGCCTTTGTCAAACCACTTGACCCGCGCCGCCTCAAGCGGAGCGCTGCCGATCACGCTGGGATCGAGCTCGGCAAAGTCAGCCAGCATCATGGTTTCAGTCCGCACGGGCGGATCAATGCTGACAACCTCGACCGCCTGAACACCCCGGTCAGTCTTGTGGGTCATGATCTCAATGCCCGCACCATCCGCGACCGAGCTCTGCCCGAAGTTCCGCAAGACGTTGACATGCAACAGAATATCAGGGCCGCCTTCGTCGGACACAACAAATCCGTACCCCTTGGCGGGGTCGAACCATTTGACGTGTCCACGGACGCGATACATGCTGTTCAGATCTTCTGGCACTGTTTTCCCATTACGATGCTAGCGGGGTCGTTAAGGGTCTGTTGTTTATGGTATTGGCCCGCAAATTCAAGCTGAAAAAAACCTTTGTTTGCTGGCCTTTGCATTTCGCGATACGTGAGAGTCATGGATTCAGCCTCTGCACTTGCCATTCGGAATCAGGGTTGTCCCGGCGCCATTGAAACCTGTCGTGCAGCCGAAAGGCGCCATCCGCCCAGAATTCGATCTCGACCGGCGTCAAACGGTACCCGCCCCAGAATTCCGGACGCGGCGGATTCGGTCCCAGCCTAGTTGTCAGCTTCGCCACCTCTGCCATCAGCGATGCGCGGCTTTTCAGCGGCTGCGATTGACGTGAAGCCCACGCCCCCAAACGGCTTTTAAGCGAGCGAGAGGCATAATATTCATCGGCTTTCGGCCCATCTTCGCGGGTGATTGTACCACGAACGCGGATTTGACGCCGCAATGATTTCCAGTGCATCACAAACGCGGCCTTGCCTGCGCTGCTCAACTCCTCAGCCTTGGCGCTTTTATAGTTGGTGTAGAATACAAACGCATCCGGCTCGATCTCTTTCAGCAAAACCATCCGGACATTGGGCAAACCCTGTTCATCGACGGTTGCCAGCGCAATCGCATTCGGGTCGTTTGTCTCGGTCTTTTCCGCCTCGGCCAGCCACCGGCCCGCAATTTCAAACGGATCGGTTCCGGCAAAGATGCCACTGCGCTCGTTCATTTCCATCCCCTGGAAACAATTGTTTCCGACCCTAAGGCGAGAAGCCGCTGCGGGCAAGAGGACATGGCCTTGATGCAGGCCAATCAATGGCATAAACCAACCGAAAGCAATGCGACGACAGGCGGAGAACCGAAGATGTCAAATCAGTTGATGGCCGGAAAACGCGGCCTCATCATGGGACTGGCCAATGACAAATCAATCGCATGGGGAATCGCCCGCGCCTTGTCCGATGCCGGGGCCGAGCTGGCCTTTTCCTATCAGGGCGACGCTCTGAAGAAACGCGTCGACCCTCTGGCGGCGCAACTGGGCAGCGAGATCGTCCTGCCCTGCGATGTCAGCGACGAAGAGTCCATCGACGGGCTGTTCACAGCGCTTGAACAGAAGTGGGGTAAGCTGGATTTCGTTGTCCACGCCATTGGCTTTTCGGACAAAAACGAACTGCGCGGCCGCTATGTCGACACCAGCCGCGCCAATTTCAGCCTGACCATGGATGTTTCGGTCTATTCCTTCACCGCAGTCATGCAGCGGGCCGAGAAGCTGATGACCGAAGGCGGCAGCGCCGTCACACTCACCTATTACGGGGCCGAACAGGTGATGCCGCACTATAATGTCATGGGTGTCGCCAAGGCCGCGCTGGAAGCGTCGGTCAAATACCTCGCCGAAGATCTCGGCAAGGACGGCATTCGCGTAAACGCCATTTCGGCGGGCCCTATCAAGACACTGGCCGCCAGCGGCATTGGCGACTTCCGCTACATCATGAAGTGGAACGAGTATAACTCGCCCCTGCGCCGCAACGTGACCATCGACGATGTCGGCAACTCGGCGCTCTATCTGCTGTCCGATCTCAGCAGCGGCGTGACCGGAGAGAACCTGCATGTGGATTCGGGCTATCACATCGTCGGCATGAAAGCCGTTGACGCACCAGACGTTGAAAAGGGTTAAGTCATGAGCGCCAAGGACCGCCTGCCCCACGAAAAAGGCTTTCACATCAGCTGGGACCAAATTCACCGCGACTCGCGCGCGCTGGCATGGCGGCTCGACGGGCAAGGCCCCGACGATGGCGCATGGCGCGCCGTTGTGGCCATCACCCGCGGCGGCATGGCGCCCGCGATGATCGTCAGCCGAGAACTCGACATTCGCACCGTCGACACGGTCAGCGTGAAATCCTACCACCATCAAGCTCAGGGCGAGGCCGAGGTGCTCAAGGCCCCCAACACCGACCTGATGGGCGACGGCACCGGCGTCCTGATCATCGACGATCTGGTCGACAGCGGCAAAACGCTGGAACTGGTGCGCGAAATGTACCCCAAGGCCCATTTCGCCACCGTCTACGCCAAACCCAAAGGCCGTCCGATGGTCGACACCTACATCACCGAGGTCTCTCAGGACACATGGATCTTCTTCCCGTGGGATATGGCATTGCAATATGTCGAACCCTACCGCGGCACCGACTGATCCTTCTTCTGTTCAAAAATACTTCGGAGCGCGAGGCAGAGCCTCGCAATATACTCACACCATGACACAGACCCGCACCAGCGCCACCTTCCCCCCTCCGGTGATGGAGGCGCGCCGCTGGCTTGACGGTGTCACCTTCCCCGCGGATCGCCCCCTGATCAATGTAAGCCAGGCAGCCCCGGTTGACCCGCCGCCGCTGGGGCTGCGTCAGGCCATGGCAGATTTCGCGGTGTCGCAGGACAGCGCGCATCTCTATGGCCCGGTTCTGGGCAATGACGATCTGCGGTCCGAGCTCGCAGCGCAAATCAGCGCCCACTACGCCGCGCAGGTCGCCGCCAATCAGATCGCCATCACCTCGGGCTGCAATCAGGCGTTTTCGGCCGTCATCTCAGCCATCACCGATCAGGGGGATCAGGTCATCCTGCCGACCCCATGGTATTTTAACCATAAAATGTGGCTGGATATGGCCGGTGTCACCGCGATCGATCTGCCCACCGGCGATGACCTTCTGCCCGACCCCGAGCAAGCCCGCGCGCTGATCACCGACAAAACCCGTGCAATCGCGCTGGTCACGCCGAACAATCCCGGCGGCGTGGAATATCCAGCCGAGCTGGTGCGCGCTTTCTATGATCTTGCACAGGAAACCGGCCTGTACCTGCTGGTGGACGAAACCTACCGCGATTTCGACAGCCGCAGCGGCCCCCCTCACGAACTGTTCCAGCAACACGCGTGGGACGACTCGCTTGTCCATCTCTATTCTTTCTCGAAAGCCTACCGCCTGACCGGCCACCGCGTCGGGGCGCTTGCGACCAACCCTGCCTTGCTGGCCGAGATCGAGAAATTCCTCGACACCGTGGCCATCTGCCCGGGCCAAATCGGCCAGTTCGCCGCGCTCTGGGGGATGCAGAACCTGTCGCAATGGGTCGCCGGAGAGCGGGATGAAATCCTAGACCGCCGCGCTGCGATCACCGAAGGGATGCCGCGCCTTGCGGACAAGGGCTGGCGTCTGCTGGGGCTGGGGGCCTATTTTGCCTACCTCGAACACCCGTTCGACATGCCCTCGGACGAACTGGCCAAGCGGCTGGTCGCCGATGCGGGTGTGCTACTGTTGCCCGGCACCATGTTTATGCCCACGCATGACTCCGCCGGACAGCGCCAGGTCCGCATCGCATTTGCCAATCTCGACCGCGCCGGAATCGCGCAATTGTTCGAGCGGCTGGAAACCCTCACCTTCTAAGCTTGCCCCCCGGCGGCGTGCATCGTATTCAGGGCCGCAACCGACAGGGCAGACATAACCAAGAGGGCACCATGGCCGCAGGCGTAAAAAAGCTATCCAAAACCTTTGTCTGGATTCTCATGGGCCTTCTGATGCTGGGCCTTGCAGGTTTTGGCGCAACCAGCCTGACCGGCACCGTGCGCACGGTCGCTCAGGTGGGCGACGAAAGTGTTTCGGTCGACGAGTATTTCCGCGAGTTGCAGCGCGAAATCCGCGCAGTTGAGGCACAAACCGGCCAACCGATGCAAATCTCGCAGGCCCATGATCTGGGGCTGGATCAACTTGCCCTGTCCCGTCTTGTAGCGCTGGCTGCGCTGGACAATGAGGTCGGTCAGCTTGGTATCTCGATTGGCGATGAGAACCTGCAGCGCGAGATCGTGCAAATCCCCTCGTTCCAGGGCGTCGATGGCACGTTCGACCGCGAGGCCTATCGCTTTCAACTGGATCAGGTCGGCATGTCCGACACCGAGTTCGAATCGGACCTGCGCAAGGAATCCGCGCGCACCATCGTTCAGGGCGCTGTCATGAGCGGTGTCGAAATGCCCCGCACCCTGACCGAGGCCCTGTCGAACTACGTCCTCGCCCGCCGCAGCTTTACCGTCGCTACTCTGTCGTCGGACGCTCTGGAAACCCCGGTGGCTGAACCGACGGACGCACAGGTGCAAGCATATTATGATGAGAACGCCGACCGTTTCACCCTGCCCCGCACCAAACGTCTGACCTATGCCATCCTGTCGCCCGAGATGCTGGTGGATAGTGTCGAGGTTGATGAGGATGCGCTGCGCCGCCTCTACGATCAGCGCTCGGACCAGTACAACCAGCCCGAGCGCCGTCTGGTCGAACGCCTGCCCTACCCCAGCGAGGCCGAGGCGACCGCAGCGCTGGCTCAACTGGAAGTCGGCGGCGCTGATTTTGAACAGCTGGTGCGGGATCGTCAGCTGGAACTCAGCGATGTCGATCTGGGCGACGTGACCCGCGAAGACCTTGGCGAGGCTGCAGACCGCGTATTCGCGGCAGAAATCGACGACGTTGTCGGCCCGCTGCCGTCGCTGTTTGGTCCTGCCCTGTTCCGCGTGAACGGCTCGCTGGCCGAAAACATAGTGACCTTCGAAGACGCCGAGCCTGAGCTGCGCGAAGAACTGGCCGCTGATCGCGCCCGTCGCCAGATCGAGGCGCTGGCCGAAGATATCAACGACCTGCTGGCCGGCGGGGCCACGCTGGAAGAGCTGGCTGGTGAGACCGAGATGGAGCTGGGCCAGATCGACTGGACCCAGCAAAGCGACGAAGGTGTTGCCGCCTATAACGGCTTCCGCGAGGCGGCTGTCGCCGTGCAGGACGGCGATTTCCCCGAGATCGCATTCCTCGAAGATGGCTCCATCTTTGCCCTGCGCCTGAACGAAGTGCTGCCGCAACGCCCCGAGCCGCTCGACAGCGCGCGGCCCCGGGTTGCAGGCGCATGGGTGCAGGATGAGATTGCAAAAGCATTGCAAAGTCAGGCCAATACGGTACTGACCCAGCTTGCAACCGATGGCGACTTCACCGCGACCGGCTTGCCGTTCCGCGTCGAGAATGCCCTGACCCGTACAGCGTTTCTTGACGATGTTCCGGCCGATTTCATGACCCAGGTTTTTGAAATGGAGCCCGCAGAGCTGCGCGTCATCCCCGGCAATGGCACAGCACTGATCGTGCGGTTGGACGAGGAACTGCCCCCCGCAGAAACCGACGAGCAGCGTCAGATGCAGGATGCGCTGGCAGCACAGCTCAATCAGGCGCTGGCGCAGAACATTTTTGATGTCTACGTGCGCAACGCCCGGACCCGCGCGCGCCCGGTGGTCGATCAGCAGGCGCTGAACGCAGTCCGGGCCAGCTATTGAACGAGACCTCAGATGGCCCTGACCCCGGATTATGACAGTTTCGCACGCGCCTACGACGCGGGCGAAAATCAGGTTGTCTACACCCGCCTTGCCGCCGATCTGGATACGCCGGTTTCGCTGATGCTCAAGCTGACGGGGGCGCAGAAAGACGCCTTCATGCTTGAATCTGTGACAGGCGGAGAGGTGCGCGGGCGCTATTCGATCATCGGTATGAAGCCCGATCTGGTCTGGCGCTGTCACGGCGAGACGTCCGCGCTGAACCGGTCCGCCCGCTTCGATGCCGAGGCGTTTCAGCCGCAGAATGGCAACCCGATGGACAACCTGCGCGACCTGCTGGCCGAAAGCCGCATCGCGCTGCCGGATGATCTGCCTCAGGCCGCGGCCGGGCTGTTCGGCTACCTGGGCTATGACATGGTGCGGTTGGTGGAATACCTGCCGGATGTGAACCCCGACCCGCTGGGCCTGCCGGATGCGATCATGTTGCGCCCCTCGGTCGTCGCCGTACTGGACGGCGTCAAGGGCGAGGTTACCGTGGTCTCGCCCGCATGGGTCAGCGAAGGCCAGTCCGCCAAGGCGGCCTATGCGCAGGCGGCTGAACGTGTGATGGACGCGGTGCGCGATCTGGAACGCGCGATGCCCGCCGAAACCCGCGATCTGGGTGAGGCGATTGAGGTCGGGCCTCCGGCCTCGAACTTCACCAAGTCGGGCTATATGGAGGCGGTCGAAAAGGCCAAGGAATACATCCGCGCGGGCGATATCTTTCAAGTCGTCCCGGCGCAACGCTGGACGCAGGATTTCCCGCAGCCGCCCTTTGCCCTGTACCGATCGCTGCGGCGCACCAACCCGTCGCCCTTCATGTTCTATTTCAACTTCGGCGGCTTTCAGGTTGTCGGGGCCAGCCCCGAAATCCTCGTGCGTGTCTTCGGCGACGAAGTCACCATTCGCCCCATCGCAGGCACCCGCCCGCGCGGCGCAACGCCCGAGGAAGACAAGGCCAATGAGGTCGATCTGCTGGCCGACCAGAAAGAACTGGCCGAGCATCTGATGCTGCTGGATCTGGGCCGAAACGACACCGGGCGCGTTTCGAAAATCGGCACCGTGCGCCCCACCGAAGAGTTCGTCATCGAACGCTACAGCCACGTGATGCATATCGTGTCAAACGTGGTCGGAGAGTTGGCCGAGGACAAAGACGCGCTGGACGCCTTCTTTGCCGGGATGCCAGCGGGCACTGTATCGGGAGCGCCCAAGGTGCGCGCGATGGAGATCATCGACGAGTTGGAGCCCGAGAAACGCGGCATCTATGGCGGCGGGGTCGGTTATTTCAGCGCGGGCGGCGACATGGATATGTGCATCGCGCTGCGAACGGCCATCGTGAAAGATCACAAGCTCTATATCCAGGCAGGCGGCGGCGTGGTCTATGACAGCGACCCCGAGGCGGAATACATGGAGACCGTGCACAAGTCGAACGCCATCCGCCGTGCGGCGGCAGATGCGGCGCGCTTTACCGGCAGCGGGAACGGTTAAACCCGACGCGGCGAGTTCACCGCCTGCCGCGTCAGGATCCCGATTCGTCTGGCTGGACTTCGTTCATCATCACCGCTGAGATCGGTGCCATCGCAACCCGGCCTCCGCGATCCTCAAGCCCCCACAGCAGCAGGGCCGAGATCGTTTCGGGGCGCAGGCGGCCCAGCATCACAACGGCCCCCTCCTGCCCGGCGCGGAAGGCCGCCTGATCCAGGAACCGCCGCATAACCTTGGGGTCCTGCTTGGCCCCATCAAAGTCCCGGAACACGACGCTCGACGGCACGCCATTGCGCGCGGCCAGCTTCTGTACCGTGTTCAGACCGTTATCCTGCGTAACCAGCCCACGCCCGGTATCGCCCGCAATCGCCGCCACCTGATCAGCCAGCTTGCGGTTGCCCTGAATGCCCGAGCCGACGCCTTCGAGAATACCAACGGTATCGGGCAGCTGATCCAGCCACACGGACAAGGACACCTCGGCATCCTGCGCGCTGGCGGCTTCGTGCATGTCGATCAGGGCCAGAACTTCGAACCCGGCCTCGCGATGGCGGGCCATCTTCTCGGCGGCATCAGGGTCCGAAGGGCTGATGGCGAAGCTCAGCGGATATGGAAAATCCTGCAACGCCTCAGCCCCGAACGCGCCTTCGTCGTCAATCAGAATAATCGACATCAGAGGCTTGGCTTCGGGGTTTTCAAAGCTGGCCGCGTGTTCCTCGATCGGTTTTCGCGCCACCGCGACCGGATCGGACGCCTCGGCGGGTGCGTCGTCGCGCTCGGTCAGCGGGACCACCCGTTTGCCGATCAATCCACCCGAAACCGTGGGGCCATCGCCCCGGATCTGTGGCAACGCCAGAACGCGGGGCTGGACGACCGGTCGGGTATCCTCTTCGCCCTCAACCGCGATTGGATTGTCTTGGGGTGCCGCCTCGGGCTGGGCAACCTGTGGTTCGGTGGCTTCTGGTTCGTCCTTCGGCACCTCGGGCTGCAGGGCCGCGATCTCGGGCTCCTCCTCAGCGGGCACCTCTTCGATCACTTCGGGCTCTGGGGTATGCTCGGGCTCCGGTGCCGGAGGCGCTTTGGCAAGCACCTCGGGATCGGCCTCTTGCAAAGGCGAGTCCGGGACCGGAGCCGGTGCCGGAGGCGCAGCGGGCGCGTCGGTTTGGACCGTCACAGTCGTCGTCGAACCAATCGCTGGCGCATCGGACCCGGCTGGCGCGGCGGCCGTTTCGGGGCGTTGACCGGGCTCTTGCTCGATCCCCGTCAGCGCATCAAGCGAATCCGTTTCCGCATCCGGGCTTTCCGGACCCGAGGGCGGCAGCTCGACCAGATCGGCATCCACTCCGGTATCGTCGACCTCGACCGGCTGCACAGGCGCCGGAGCCTCGGCCACCTGCGGCGCGTCCTCGGCCAGTTCCGGTTTGCGCGACAAAGGGGCCGTCAGCGACAGAACAGCGCCCAAAGCCAGCACCGAGACCGCCCCGGCGATCAGTCCACCGTAAAATCCGCCCATCGAAATCTCGCCTTTCGCGTTGTTTCTTGCCTCAACCGCCCCGGCGCCATCTGCTGCGGCGCTCACCCGTACGGCGTCAGGATCGGTATGTCCTCTTGACGCTGCCGCACAAGCCTGAGCATGTATGTTCCGACATCATACCGTGGCTATAGGCTGCATCGCCAGCCTGAAATGCCCATAGGAAGATAAGTGCCCAAATGCTGCTGCTGATCGACAACTATGACTCGTTTACCTACAACCTCGTTCACTACTTAGGTGAGCTTGGGGCAGAGATGGTCGTGCGCCGGAACGATGCGCTGGATGTGCAAGAAGCGATGGCGATGAACCCCGCTGGAATCCTGCTCAGCCCCGGCCCCTGCGACCCGGATCAGGCGGGCATTTGTCTGGCATTGACCGAGGCCGCCGCCGAGACACAGACACCGCTGATGGGGGTTTGCCTTGGTCATCAGACCATCGGTCAGGCTTTTGGCGGCCAGGTCGTGCGGTGCCATGAGATCGTGCATGGCAAGATGGGCACGATGAACCACACCGGCAAAGGCGTTTTTGCCGGGCTACCATCGCCTTTTGAGGCCACACGCTATCATTCGCTGGTTGTCGATCGCGACACCCTGCCCGACTGTCTTGAGATCACGGCAGAGCTTGAGGATGGCACCATTATGGGCCTGCAACACCGCGAATTGCCGATCCACGGTGTGCAGTTCCATCCCGAATCCATCGCGTCCGAGCATGGTCATGCCCTGCTCAAGAATTTCCTGAATGAGATGAAAGTCCCCGCATGAGCGACGCTCTGAAACCGCTGATCGGCGCTGCGGCGGATCGGCCTCTGACCCGTGCCGAGGCTGAACAGGCCTTTGGCATCCTCTTTGACGGTGCCGCGACGCCCAGCCAGATCGGCGGGCTGCTGATGGCCATGCGCACGCGGGGCGAAACGGTGGACGAATACGCCGCCGCCGCCGCCGTGATGCGCGCGAAATGTAACGCGGTTAAGGCTCCGGCGGGTGCGATTGATATCGTTGGCACCGGTGGCGACGGCAAAGGCACCCTGAATATCTCGACCGCGACGGCCTTTGTCACGGCGGGTGCCGGGGTCACAGTGGCCAAGCATGGCAACCGGAACCTGAGTTCCAAATCGGGCGCGGCGGATGCGCTGGGACAACTCGGAATCAACGTGATGGTCGGGCCGCAAGTGGTTGAAAAAGCTCTGCAAGAAGTCGGGATAGGCTTCATGATGGCCCCCATGCACCATCCCGCGATCGCCCATGTCATGCCCTCGCGGCAGGAACTTGGGACGCGTACGATCTTTAACATTCTGGGCCCGCTTACCAACCCCGCAGGCGTCAAACGCCAGCTGACGGGGGCGTTCAGCCGCGACCTGATCCGCCCCATGGCCGAAACGCTGGGCCTGTTGGGCGCAGAACATGCCTGGCTGGTCCACGGGTCAGACGGCACGGATGAGCTGACAATCACCGGCGTCAGCTGGGTCGCCTCGGTCGAGGACGGCACAGTCAAAGAGGTCGAGATTCATCCCGAGGACGCAGGCCTGCCGGTACACCCGTTCGAAGATATCCTCGGCGGCACACCCGAGGAAAACGCAGTCGCCTTCCGCGCTTTGCTGGACGGGCAACCCTCGGCCTATCGCGACGCGGTGCTGCTGAACTCCGCCGCCGCTCTGGTCGTGGCCGATGCCGCAGACGACCTGCGCGAAGGTGTCGCCATGGCACGCGAAAGCATCGACAGCGGCAAGGCGCGGGACAAAATCAACGCTCTGGCACGCATTACACAGGAAGCCGCATGACCGAGACCGTTCTGGACAGGATTAAAGCCTACAAGCTGGAAGAAATCGCTTTAGACAAGGCGCATAAATCACTGGAAACGCTGGAATCCGAGGCGCGCAATGCGCCGGAAGTGCGCGGTTTCGCCAAGGCGCTGCAGACCGCCACCCGCACCGGTTACGGGCTGATTGCAGAGGTCAAAAAGGCCAGCCCCTCGAAGGGCTTGATCCGAGAGGATTTCGACCCGCCTGCTCTGGCCCAAGCCTATGAAGACGGCGGCGCCGCCTGCCTTTCGGTGCTGACCGACACGCCCAGCTTTCAGGGTGCCAAAGAGTTTCTGACCGAAGCGCGCGCAGCCTGTTCGCTGCCTGCGCTGCGCAAGGATTTCATGTATGACTCCTATCAGGTGGTCGAGGCCCGTGCGTTGGGTGCTGACTGCATCCTGATCATCATGGCTTCGGTCGAGGATGCACAGGCGGCAGAGCTTGAGCAGACCGCCTTTGACTGGGGTATGGATGTTCTGATCGAGGTGCATGACGCCGCAGAACTTGAGCGCGCGACGCAGTTGAAAAGCCCCCTGATCGGGATAAATAACCGTAATCTCAAGACGTTCGAGACCAGTCTTGATACAACGCGGCACCTGTCGAAACTGGTGCCTGCAGACCGGACCATCGTTTGCGAAAGCGGACTGAGCACGCCCGCCGATCTGGCCGATATCGCCCGCTATGGCGCGCGATGCTTCCTGATCGGCGAAAGCCTGATGCGGCAGGAGGACGTCGCCTCGGCCACCCGAAACCTGCTCGCCAACCCGCTGATCCCGGGGGTGATGTGATGCCGCTGACGCACTTCGACGCTCAGGGTCAGGCCCATATGGTTGACGTCTCGGACAAGGCGGTGACTGACCGGGTTGCTGTTGCAGCAGGCCACATCAAGATGGCCCAGGAAACCTTTGATCTTATTTCAGAAGGTCGCGCCAAAAAGGGCGATGTGCTGGGCGTTGCGCGGCTTGCCGGGATCATGGGGGCAAAGAAAACGCCGGACCTGATCCCACTCTGCCATCCGTTGCCCGTGACCAAGGTGGCCGTGGAATTGACACTGGACCCGGACCTGCCGGGCGTGCGGATCGAGGCGACCGTCAAGACCTCGGGCCAAACCGGGGTCGAGATGGAGGCGCTGACTGCAGTCTCGACGGCGGCTCTGACGGTCTATGACATGACCAAGGCGGTCGACAAGGCGATGGAGATCGGTGGTATCCGCGTTCTCCTGAAAGATGGCGGTAAATCAGGCCGCTACGAGGCGACATGATCTCAGTCGAAGACGCCCGCGCGCTACTTTTTGACCTTGTTTCTCCGTTGCCTGCTGAGACTGTTCCCCTGATCGACGCTGCGGGGCGCGTACTGGCGCAGAACGTTGCGGCCACTCGAGATCAGCCTCCCTTTGCCGCGTCCTCTATGGATGGCTACGCGGTTAAGGCGACCGAGGTTGAACTGCACGCCATGTTCAAACTTGTGGGCGAAGCGGCGGCAGGTAAGCGATTTGAGGGCACGGTCGGACCCGGCCAGGCGGTCCGCATCTTCACCGGCGCGCCCGTGCCCGATGGCGCGGATTTTGTGGTCATTCAGGAAGACATCGACCGACGCGGCGATCTGATCACCATTACGGATGCACCCGGCCCGAAAACCAACATTCGTCCCGCAGGCGTCGATTTCGCCATTGGTGCGCAAATCTCGGCACCACGACGTCTCCGCCCTGAAGATGTCGCTTTGATGTCGGCGATGAACATCGCCTCGGTCCCAGTGACGCGCAAACCGGTGGTGGCGCTGATCTCAACCGGCAATGAATTGGTGATGCCCGGCGAGACCCCCGGCCCCGATCAGATCATCGCCTCAAATACCTTTGGCCTCAAGGCGTTACTCGAGGAAGCTGGCGCGCATGTGCGTGTGTTACCCATCGCGCAGGACACGGTCGCGTCGCTGGAAACCGCCTTCGGTCTGGCACGGGGCGCTGATCTGGTGGTCGCGATCGGCGGGGCCTCGGTCGGCGAATATGATCTGGTCTCGGATGTTTCCGAAGCGCTGGGGATGGAGCGGTCTTTCTACAAAATCCGCATGCGTCCGGGCAAACCACTGATGGCAGGTCGGCTTGGCGATGCGGCCATGGTTGGTCTGCCGGGAAACCCGGTCAGCGCGATGGTCTGCGGCTATCTGTTCCTGATCCCGATGGTGCGGCGCATGTTGGGGATCGAGCAGATTCTGAACCCGTTCAAACGCGCGCGCCTGTCTGCGCCCATCGCTCAGAATGGCCCGCGAGAGCACTATATGCGGGCGGTTCTGGATCAGGATGGCATCCGTGCCTGTGATGATCAGGACAGCTCACTGCTCAGCGTTCTGGCGCAGGCCAATGCGCTGCTGGTGCGCCAGCCGCATGACCCGCCGCGCGATGCGGGGGACGAGGTGCTGTACCTGCCGATCTAGCAAATCCGTTGACACAAAACGTGAACATGCGTAGAACAAAAGAAAACGCATGAGCGATGAGGTGCGAGCGATGCTGACCAAGAAGCAATTGGATTTGCTGGAATTCATCCACAAACGCGTGCAGGCGGACGGTGTTCCGCCCAGTTTTGATGAAATGAAGGCCGCGTTGGACTTGCGGTCGAAATCCGGCATCCACCGTCTGATCACCGCCTTGGAGGAACGCGGCTTTATCCGCCGCCTCGCCCACCGGGCCCGCGCGATCGAAATCGTGAAGCTGCCCGAGAGCTTGGGCGGCGAACCGACCGCAGGTTTCAAACCCCGCGTGATCGAAGGCGACCGTCCCGAAGGGCCTCGCCCGGCGAATTTCGAGCCGGTGACAGTGGATGCGCTGGAGCTGCCGGTCATGGGCCGCATCGCCGCCGGTGTCCCGATTGAGGCGATCAGCCATGTCTCGCATCGGGTTGCCGTGCCGGGCTCAATGGTTTCGGGCGCGGGCGAGCACTATGCGCTTGAGGTGCGCGGAGATTCGATGATCGACGCTGGCATCAATGATGGCGACGTCGTGGTAATCCGAGAAACGTCTGCTGCGGACAACGGAGATATCGTTGTCGCCTTGGTCGAGGATCAGGAGGCCACCTTGAAGCGCTTTTTCCGGCGCGGTCAGGCCATCGCGCTTGAGGCTGCGAACCCGGCCTATGAGACACGCGTTTTGCCCGAGGACAAGGTGAAGGTGCAGGGTCGCCTCGTGGGCCTGATCCGCAGCTACTGATCAGGTTTGGGCGACCAGAGCCGGTCGCCCGAAACCGCAGCGCTGCTGCGCAGACGCCCGTCGGACAGGGCAAGACTGCCTGTCTTTCTGAGCTTTTCAGGATCGTAAATCCAACAGTCGCCGGTCAGTGCCAGTGACACGGGCGCGACGATAATCTGGTCTTTCCGGCATTCATCAAAGGTGCCTGCGGCTCTTTTGCCCGTGATGTGGATCAGTTCCTTGCTGCCGAGCAGATAGCGCTGAATACCACCCGTGGCTTCGGGCCACCGCTGCGCCGCCTGCAGCTGGTCTGTCCCGTCGCCGTCATTTTCCAGCCAGACCGATGCGACGAAACCGCTGCCTTTCTGTTTGCTGAGCGCGCGGCCCCGCTCGGTCATGACGCCGACCAGGCCACCGGTCTCGGCGATCAGGACCTCGGGCCGCTGCCCCTGCCCCCAGAGCGCCAGCACCGCAACCGCCGGTATTGCACCCAGCCAACGCGCACGTCCCCGCCACAGTATGAGCCATAAAAGTGCAATCGCCAGCACCGGCAACAGAAACCCAGGCGGGCTGGCCACGTAGCCTTGTGCCCCATCCAGGGTCGACACCCGATCTGCGACGGTCAAGATCCAGCGCAGCCCCGCTCCCATCACCTGCAACGCCAGTGCTTCAAGCCCAAAAGGTGCGAGCAGCGCTGCGACCACAGCCGCCGGAACGACCACCGTCCCCATGACGGGTACCGACAGCAGGTTCGCCAGCAACCCGTAATGCGACATCGTGTTGAAATGCGCGGCCCCGATCGGGGCGGTGGCCAGCCCGGCGATGGCCGAGGACATCAGCAGAGCAACCACCGGCCGCAGCCACGTCGGCCCCGGTAACGGCCCGTAGTCCCGCAGCCCGCCGAAGACAGCAACCAGCGCTGTCGTTGCTGCAAAAGACATCTGGAACCCCGGGCTCAACAGCGTCTCGGGCCGCATCGTCAGGACGATCAGGGCCGCAATCGCCACGGCCCGCAGAGATATTGCCCGGCGGTCCAACAGCACCGCACCTAGCATGACGCAAACCATGACAAAGGCGCGTTCGGTCGCCACGTTGCCGCCCGACAGGAACAGATAGATCGTCGCCGCGACCAAGGCGCAGATCGCCGCCAGCTTGCGCACCGGCAGCCGCAGGGCCACCGCAGGCAGCATAGACAACCCGATCCGGCAGGCCATAAAAACGAAACCGGTCAGCAGGCCCATATGCAGACCCGAAATCGCCAGCAGATGCGCCAGGTTCGAGGCCCGCAGTTTCTCCAGCGACCCCTGGCCCATCCCGCTCCGGTCGCCGGTGGTGACAGCGGCGGCGAACCCTCCGGTCTCGCCCGGCAGGATAGCGCGCACGCGATCCGAGATCGCCATGCGCCAAGCTGTAACCCGAACCCCGCCCTGCGCCCCTGCCGCAGGCGCGGAGGTCAGGACCGGGACGCGGGTATAGCCAACCGCGCCAAGCCGTTGAAACCACGCATGACGGCGGAAATCGAAGCCTCCGGGTTCAACCGGACCCTGAGGCGGTGACAAGTGTGCTGTGGTCATGATCCGCTGCCCGGGTGCCAGATGCACATTATCACCATGCACGGACAGCCGGACGCGCCGCGGCTTCTGATCTGCAGGAACGTCCCCGATCCGCACCTGATCCAGAGTGATCCGCAGCGCATCCGACGCAGAGCGGTCCAGCGCCACGACCCGCCCCTCGACCGGGCCATAGTAGCGCCATTGCAGAACCGGCTCTGCAACCTTGTGAGCCCTCGCACCCGCAAGCAGAAACCCAGCCGCAATCAGCGCTGTAGCAACAGCAAGCGGCGACCAGGCAGCGCCCATCCGGTGACTTGCCAACACACAGCAAAGCACCAGAGCGGCAGCAGCGCCATAGAGCCCCAGTCCGGGTTCAAACCGCAGGCTAAAATAGCAACCGATTCCCACCGCCAGACAGACCGGCGACCATGGAAACAGATGCCCGCGTTGGTTCAGCAATGCAGCGGTGGCCCGTGCCAGAACACGCATGGTTGCCCCCGTCCTTCGGGCTGGGTAGATAGTCGCAAAACTATGCCGCTAAGGTTACCAAAAGGTTAATCCACACAATGTCCGATCAGGTCGTCACCCGTTTTGCCCCCTCTCCTACCGGTTTTCTGCATATCGGCGGCGCGCGCACCGCGCTGTTCAACTGGCTGTATGCGCGGGGTCGTGGCGGCAAGTTCCTGCTGCGGATCGAGGATACCGACCGCGAACGCTCGACCCCCGAAGCGACGGCGGCGATTTTGCAAGGTATGGCGTGGCTGGGGCTGGACCACGACGGCGACGTGATCAGCCAGTTCGAAGGGGCCGCCCGGCACGCCGAGGTCGCGCAGCAGCTTCTCGCCGAAGGCAAGGCCTATAAGTGTTTCTCGACGCAAGACGAAATCGCGGCCTTCCGCGAACAAGCCCGGGCCGAGGGTAGATCAACGCTGTTCCGCAGTCCGTGGCGGGATGCTGATCCGGCCTCGCACCCCGATGCACCGTTTGCAATCCGCATCAGGGCCCCGCAGGATGGGGCAACCGTGATCCGCGATCAGGTGCAGGGTGATGTGACCATCCGCAACGATCAGCTGGACGACATGATCCTGCTGCGCTCGGACGGGACGCCAGTCTACATGCTGGCCGTTGTGGTGGACGATCATGATATGGGCGTCACCCACGTGATCCGGGGCGATGATCACCTCAACAACGCCGCCCGGCAGATGATGATCTACGAGGCGATGGGCTGGGATGTTCCGGTCTGGGCGCATATCCCGCTGATCCACGGGCCCGACGGCAAGAAGCTTTCGAAACGCCACGGCGCGCTTGGTGCGCAGGAATATCAGGCGATGGGCTACCCCGCCGCCGGGATGCGGAACTATCTGGCGCGTCTGGGCTGGAGCCACGGAGACGACGAATTCTTCACCGACGCGCAGGCGCAGGAGTGGTTCGATCTGGACGGAATCGGCAAAAGCCCCGCGCGGTTCGACCTGAAAAAGCTCGAGAACCTCTGTGGACAGCATATCGCCGTCTCGGATGATGCTGCGTTGCGGCAGGAAATCCAGGCATATCTGGCTGCTGCAGACCTGCCCTCGTTAAGCGATGCACAATCTGGTGATCTGGAACGTGCGATGTATTGCCTCAAGGATCGGGCACGGACCTTCCCGGAACTTCTTGAAAAGGCTCACTTTGCGCTCACGTCACGCCCGATTTCGCCAGATGAGAAAGCCGCAAATGCGCTGGCGTCTGTATCCGACGGTATACTGGAAGAATTGACGCCGCATCTGCAAAATGTTAGCTGGTCCCGGAACGAGCTGGAGGAGGCTCTGAATTCCTTCGCCAAAGCGAAAGGGATCAAGTTCGGCAAGCTGGCGGGTCCGCTACGTGCGGTGCTGGCCGGTCGGGCAGTCACACCTTCGGTTTTTGACATGATGCTCGTGCTGGGGCGGGATGAAACCCTGGCGCGGCTTTCTGATGCAGCGACTTAAACCCGATCTTCATATTAGGGTAACGCTGCTCCGCTAACACCCGGACTGCGCGCCCGCGCGCAGCCGTTGCCCGCAGCGTCGGACAGCGACCCGACATGCGCATGAATGAGGAAGGGACAAATGACCGATAGCCAAAAAACAGCGACCCTGACTGTCCACGGCAACACGTACGAGCTGCCGATCCACTCGCCCACCGCGGGCCCCGATGTCATCGACATCCGCAAACTTTATGGTCAGGCCGACGTGTTCACTTATGATCCCGGCTTTACCTCGACTGCCAGCTGCGACAGCACAATCACGTTTATCGATGGTGAAAAGGGTGAGTTGCTGCATCGCGGCTATCCGATTGATCAATTGGCGGAAAAATCTCACTTCCTCGAAGTGTGTTATCTGCTGCTGTACGGTGAGCTGCCGGTCGCAAAAGATCTTGAGAAATTCGAGACCACGATCACCCGCCACACGATGCTGCACGAGCAGATGCAGTATTTCTATCGCGGCTTCCGCCGTGACGCGCATCCGATGGCGATCATGGTGGGCGTTGTGGGCGCGATGTCGGCCTTCTATCACGACTCGACCGACATCACCGACCCGCGCCAGCGCGAGATCGCCTCGCACCGGCTGCTGGCCAAGATGCCGACCATCGCGGCCTGGGCCTATAAGTATCACATCGGCCAGCCGTTCATCTATCCGCGCAACGACCTGGATTATGCCTCGAACTTCCTGCGCATGTGCTTTGGCGTGCCGTCCGAGGAATATGAGGTCAACCCGATCCTCAGCCGCGCGATGGACCGGATCTTTACGCTGCATGCCGATCACGAACAGAACGCGTCGACCTCGACCGTGCGTCTGGCGTCGTCTTCGGGTGCGAACCCGTTTGCCTGTATCGCCGCGGGCATCGCCTGCCTCTGGGGTCCGGCGCATGGCGGTGCCAACCAGGCCTGCCTTGAGATGCTGGAGGAGATCGGGACCGTCGACCGCATCCCCGAATACATCGCCCGCGCCAAGGACAAGAGCGATCCGTTCCGCCTGATGGGCTTTGGTCACCGGGTCTACAAGAATTTCGACCCACGCGCCAAGGTGATGAAGCAGTCGGCGGACGAAGTGCTGGACCTGCTGGGAATTGAAGATAACCCCAAATTGCAGGTCGCCAAGGCGTTGGAAAAACAGGCTCTGGAAGATCCGTATTTTGCCGAGAAGAAGCTGTTCCCGAACGTGGACTTCTATTCGGGCATCATCCTTGAGGCGATGGGTTTCCCGACCTCGATGTTTACCCCGATCTTCGCGCTGTCGCGCACCGTGGGCTGGGTCAGCCAGTGGAAAGAGATGATCGCCGACCCGCAGAACAAGATCGGCCGTCCGCGCCAGCTGTATCTGGGCGAGACCACCCGGGATTATGTGGATATCGAAAACCGCTAAGCGCTGTTCGGCATCCCGATAACGCCTACACAACAAGCCTCGGTTCGCCGGGGCTTTGTCTTGTTGTGTGTCCGAAATGTAGCCTTAGTGGGAAATCTGCAGCTCCGGCCACCGCTTTACTTTGCAGCCATGGGTCTGCTGCCTAGTTTGCGTCAAAATTTCCGGCAGGTCTTCGAATCCATGCGTATCATTCTGATCATTCTGGCTTTCATGCTCAGCAGCCCCGTTGCAGCGCAGGACCTGCTTGAGAACGCGTTCGAAAAGCTGCAACGCGAAAACGCAGCCGGGTCGCTGGCCGTGATGGGGCTGGCTGGCATCCCTGACGATTCGGCCAGCGCGATTTCCCTGCAATCCGACACCAGAAATCGCGACTACGATTTCAAATCCGCGCAACTGGGTGGAGGTTTCCGGTTGAGCGAAGGTGTCCCGATCTATCTGGAGGGATATATCGGATACGCCCGGTACGACCCGGTGCTGACGTTCAGCGGTACGGACCAGACCACAGCTCTGCCGTTGAAATGGACCAGCGTCGTCGCGACCGGAGGCGTTGGATATCAGTTCGATCTGGGTGAGCGGTGGAAGGTGACTCCGATGGCCCATATCTCAGTTGGCCGGACCCAGTCCGATGCATCCGTGGCGACGCAGGTGATCGCCAATCGGCTGGGCATCGAAGGGGATTTCGTCGAAAGCGGAGGTCTGTGGGCCGGTGGCGCTGGGGGGTCGCTGACGCTCGACTACCACCTGCCTTTGAAAAACGACCGTGAATTCGAAGCGAGCCTGCGCCACACGCATATCGAATACTGGCCGATCGGCGACGACAAAGACCTGCTGGTTCAGTCCACCGCTGCCAATACGGTTCTGTGGACCCGGTATCGGTTCCCTACAGGCAAGCGGATGTTCGGTCGCCCTGTGCGCTGGGTCGGAGATTTGTCCCTGTCTTATCTGATAGGGGATCAATCCATTGTGCTTGGCACCGACTGGCTGGCCCGTGTTGGCGGCGGGGTCGAGGTGGACCTTTCGGACACATGGGTGCCATGGGTGACGACGACCCGGCTCATGGTGCGATACTATGGCAGCGACACGGTCAACGGGTTCACGGTCGGGCTGGGGATCAGTTTCTGAGCCTGCGGTTCAGAACAGCGACAACTGATCGCCCGGCTGCGGCGGACGCGCAAAATGCGCCGTGCTGAGTGGCGGCGTCCTGATGGCAAGCCCCAGTCTTTTGCAAGCCGCCTTGAAGCGCTGCGCAACCATTTGAGCATAGGTTCCCTCGCCCCGCATCCGGTGCCCCCAGCGCGGGTCATAGTCCTTGCCACCATGCATCTCGCGCAGCCGCGCCATCACCTTTTCGGCCCGGCCCGGCTGATGCTCGGCCAGCCAATCCTGCCACAGGTCCGAAACCTCGCGCGGCAGGCGCAGCATGATCCAGCTTGCCGCGTCGGCACCGGCGTCACGGCCTGCTTCAAGCAGCTGCTCAAGCTCGTGATCTGTCAGCCCCGGCACAATGGGCGAGGTCATCACTCGCACCGGCACTCCGGCCTCTGTCAGCCTTTGGATCATGCGAATCCTGCGCTGCGGGGATGGTGCCCGGGGCTCCATCCGGCGCGACAGATCCGCGTCCAGCGTGGTCAGCGAAATCCCGACGCGGACCAGATTCTTGCGCGCCATCGGGGCTAGAATATCCAGATCCCGCTCGATCAGCGCGCCTTTGGTCACGATGCCAATGGGATGACCGAACTCGCCCAGAACTTTCAGGCAGGACCTTGTTATTTCACGCGTTTTCTCGACCGGTTGGTAGGGGTCAGTATTGGTGCCCAACGCGATCGTGGCAACCTTGTACGAGCGCCGAGACAGTTCTTGCCGCAACACGTCTGCCGCATTGGGCCGCGCGACCAGGCGTGTTTCGAAATCCAGACCCGGCGACAGACCAAGATAGGCATGGGTCGGACGGGCAAAGCAATAAACGCAGCCATGTTCGCAACCCCTATAAGGATTGATCGACCGGTCAAAGGGCAAATCCGGCGACCGGTTATATGTGATCAGACTGCGGGCGACCTCATCCCGCACCTCGGTCCTCAGCGGCGGCAAGTCATCGGGCAAATCCCAGCCATCGTCGGCTGCTTCGGTCCCAAAACGTTCGAACCTACCGGTTGCGTTGGTAGTGGTGCCCCGCCCCGGCGTTTTCAGGTGATGCGGCATTTGTTCACTATATGTTCCATAGCTCAGATTTAGCTCAAATGCAGTTCCGCGACAAGATGAGCACATCGCTGCATCTGTCCTTGGACTGAAATGACAGTTGACAGAACGACGATCTGATGTGGAAAAATGAAAGGAATGCAGGATGATCTTGCAAATTATTCTGTCGCTGGTTGTCACATTTCCTCATATAGGTCGGTCTCGGATCGACCGAGGTCGCAATCGTCACAGTCGACCTGCGACGAAATGGCCAAAACGATAAAAATTGCCACCACGGGCCACGGGCCCGCCAAGCTCAGGGAAACGCTCCATGTCCGACGAAGAAGACATCGTCCTGTCCGAACTCAACGACGACGAACTTGTCGAACAGATGTTCGATGACCTTTATGACGGCCTGAAAGAGGAAATCGAGGAAGGTGTGAACATCCTGCTGGAACGCGGGTGGATGCCTTACGACATTCTGACCAAGGCCCTTGTCGGCGGCATGACCATCGTGGGCCATGACTTCCGCGACGGCATCCTGTTCGTTCCCGAAGTGCTGCTGGCCGCCAACGCAATGAAAGGCGGCATGGCGATCCTGAAGCCCTTGCTGGCCGAAACCGGCGCGCCGCGCGTCGGCAAGATGGTGATCGGCACCGTCAAGGGCGACATCCACGACATCGGCAAGAACCTCGTGTCGATGATGATGGAAGGCGCAGGTTTCGAAGTTGTCGATATCGGCATCAACAACCCGGTCGAGAACTATCTGGAAGCGCTGGAAAACGAAAAGCCGGATATTCTGGGCATGTCCGCCCTGCTGACGACTACCATGCCTTACATGAAAGTTGTGATCGACACGATGGTCGAACAAGGCCTGCGTGAAGAATACGTGGTTCTGGTTGGTGGCGCGCCGCTGAATGAAGAGTTCGGCAAAGCCATCGGCGCCGACGGTTACTGCCGCGATGCCGCTGTGGCCGTGGAAATGGCCAAGGACTTCATGTCGCGCAAGCACAACTCGCTGGCCGGCTGAGCCACAGACAATGCTGTGAGACAGGCCGTCCTGCAAAGGGGCGGCCTTTTTCGTCCGAGATGCGCGTACCTATGTGAAGTCAGCCCGGAGGAGAGATCAGATGACCGATGCCCCCCTGCCAGATGATGAAAGCCTGACCCGCCAGGGCTATGCCGCGCCCCACGCTGCCGAATCCATTCTTCTGATTGCCTGCGGGGCGTTGGCCCGCGAAATCCTGGACCTGAAGGAACGCAATGGCTGGGATCACATGGCGCTGACTTGCCTGCCCGCCATCCTGCATGTTCACCCCGAAAAGATCACGCAGGCCGTCGAAGAGGCCGTGGCCAAACACCGTGACAATTACGACCGCATCTACGTCGTCTATGCCGATTGCGGTACCGGCGGGTTGCTGCAAACCGCTTGTGAAAAACTGGGGGTCGAGATGATTCAAGGCCCCCATTGCTATTCCTTCTTCGAAGGAAACAGGACCTTTGCCGCCCATGGCGAAGATGAGACGACTGCGTTTTATCTGACCGATTTTCTGGCCCGGCAGTTCGACGCCTTCGTCTGGAAACCTCTGGGTCTCGACCGCCATCCCGAGCTGCGAGATATGTATTTCGGCAATTACACCAAACTGGTCTATCAAGCGCAGACGGATAATCCCGACCTCACCCGCCGCGCACAGGACTGTGCCCAACGCATGGGGCTTGAGTTCGAACGTCGCCTGACCGGTTACGGTGATCTTGAGACCACCTTGTCAGATTGGGCGACGCGCGACTGACGATCAGGCGCTGGCGAGCGCCACTTCGCGTATGCGTTCGATCATGGCCCTCAAACCATTCGAACGCTGCGCCGAGAGGTGATCATGCAGGCCCAGCCGTGCAAGCTCGCCTCCCGCATCCACCTTGGGGACATCCGCCACCGGCAGGCCGTTGTAAAGCTTGCGCAGCACGGCAATCAGGCCGCGCACGATCAACGCATCGCTGTCGCCGTCAAAGTGGAACTGACCGTTCTCGATGGTCGGTTGCAGCCAGACCTGACTGGCGCAGCCTGTGACCTTGGTGGCAGGCACCTTGAAGGCTTCGTCCAGCGGTTCCATCGCCTTGCCCTGCTCGATCACGTGGCGATAGCGATCTTCCCAGTCCTCCAGGAACTCGAAATCCTCGACAATTTCTTCAAAGGCGGGCGTGGCCATGGCGGGCTGTCCTTGCATTACGCGATCACAAAAAATGACCTATGCTCAGCTTTCGCGGCTGTCCAGCCCCTTGCGTGGCTTTTCAAGCCGCCGAATTTGCGCTAACCCGTTGCAGGTAAAGTTGCGCAAAGTGTTGGGTCCATGCACAAAACTCTGTCCGTTCTTCTGGTCGCCGCGATGTCGCTGTCTGCATGTGGTGCGTGGCGCGATTCCCGCGCGAATCCGTCGAACTGGTTTGGCAGCAGCACCCCCGCCCCGGCTGAATTCTCGGTCGATGACGCAAATGCGCTGGTGCCGCAGCAAAGCGAGGGCGTCAGCCTGTTCAATCGGCCCGAAGCCGAGGACAACAGCGTCCCAATCGCCACGATTGACGAGCTGCGTATCGACCCGACGCCAAACGGTGCGATCATCTATGCCGCCGGAACTGCAATCCGTCAGGGCGCGTTTAATGCCCAGCTTGCTCGTGTCCGATCCGACGAGCTCAGCAAGAACGGGGTGATGGAATTCACCTTCCGCGTCGATTATCCGGAAAATGCCACCGTGCAGGGCACCCCGCGGTCGCGCATGGTGTCTGAGGCCGTTACCGTCAGCACAAAGGACCTTGAGGGTATTCGCCTGGTTCGCGTCAAAGGTGCACAGAACGCGCTGGAATCGCGCCGCCGCTAGAGCGACACGACGCGTACCGTCTGGCCCTTGGCCGCAAGGGCGATCTTGCCATCGCAGAGTTTCAGCGCATCCTGGCCAAACACCTCAAACCGCCAGCCGGACAAGGCAGCCACTTCGCGCTCTCCGGCAGCGATCTGATCCAGATCGGCGCTTGAGGCGATCAGTTTTGCCGCAACACCCGCGCTTTCGGTCTTGGATTTCAGCAGCACCCGCAGCAAGTCGGCCAGCGCCGGGTTTACTTTCAGCTTGTCGCGGCTGTTATCCACCTTGGGCAGCTTGTCCGGCGGGCAGTTCACCCCCCGCTTCACCGCCGCCAGAATGCCATCCGCAATCGCACCCTTGCGCGCCTCGCGCAGCAGCATGCGCGACCCACCCAGATCTGAGTGCGATTTCGGCTTGGTCGAGGCCATCTCGATCAGCGCATCATCCTTGAACACCCGGCTGCGCGGGACGTTGTTTTCCTGCGCATAAGCCTCGCGGAATTCGGCCAGCTCGCGCACCACGGCCAGAAACTTAGCCGAGTTGGTGCGTGTCTTGACGCGCCGCCACGCGTCCTCGGGGCGGATATCGTAGGTCTCAGAGCGGGTCAGTATGCGCAGCTCTTCCGCGACCCAATGATCGCGCCGGGTCTTTTCCAGCTCAGCCGCGAGATATTCGTAGATGCGCCGCAGATGGGTCACATCGGCCAGCGCATAGGTCTTTTGCGCATCGCTCAGCGGGCGGCGCGACCAGTCGGTGAACCGTGAGGTCTTGTCGACCCCTTCTTTGCAAATCTTGCGCACCAGCGTCTCATAGCCGACCTGTTCACCAAAGCCGCAGACCATGGCCGCAACCTGCGTGTCAAACAGGGGCGTGGGAAAGACACCGGCATCGACCCAGAAAATCTCAAGGTCCTGCCGCGCGGCATGGAACACTTTGACCACGTCTTCGTTGCGGAACAGTTCATACAGCGGCTCAAGCGACAGGCCATCGGCCAGCGGATCAACCAGAACGGCGCTGTCGGGATCCTCGGACGGAAACGCCAGTTGCACCAGACACAGCTTGGAATAGTAGGTCCGTTCGCGCAGAAACTCGGTATCTACGGTGACATAGGGATGCTGCGCGGCGGCCGTGCAGAACGCGGCCAGCTCTTGCGTCGTTGTCAGGGTTTTCATGCGCCGTTGTGTTCTTGCTTTTATGGTTTTTGTTGCTGCCCGTCTTGACCACGTCCCGAGCGTTACGGGACCATAAGACGAATAATCGACGCGTGTAAATCGCCGCTGCGGCTCAGGGCAAAAGAACCGGATCAGTGTTGCCTTCAGAATACCGCCGCAGGACCGCCGGATAGAGCTTATGCTCCCATTCCAACACGCGGGCCGCCAGCGTTTCAGACGTATCACCTGCTTTGATCGCCACGCGCGCTTGCCCAAGAACAGGGCCATCATCCAGCGCTGCGGTCACCTCGTGCACGGTGCAGCCATGTTCGGCGTCGCCCGCCTCAAGCGCGCGGGCATGGGTGTGCAGCCCTTTGTACTTGGGCAGCAGCGAGGGGTGGATATTCAGCATCCGCCCCTGAAAGCGCGAGACGAAATCACCGGTCAGAACCCGCATGAACCCGGCAAGGCAGACGATATCGGGTTTCGCCGCAAGCAGAGGTTTCAGCAATTCAGCCTCAAACGCCGCGCGATCCTTGCCAAAAGGCCGGTGGTCGACCGAGGCTGTCGGTATACCCCGAGCCGCTGCCTTCTTCAGCCCCCCCGCCTCGGCATCGTTGGACAGAACCAGACAGGGCCGCGCGGGATGGTCGCCGGTCATGCTGTCGACCAGAGACAGCATATTCGAGCCGCCTCCGGAAATCAGGATGGCGACGCGCTTATGGCTCACAGCAGCTTGCCCGAATAGGCGACACCCGGCGCGTCGGTCACGTTGCCGATCCGCGAGACGGTTTCGCCTGCCTCGGCCAAAAGCGCCTCCAGCCCCTCAGCCTGATCCGCAGCGCAGACCACGATCATGCCGAGACCGCAGTTGAAGGTCTTGAGCATCTCGGCCTCGGCGGTCCCGCCAGTTTCTGCCATCCATTTGAAGACGGGTGGCAAATCCCATGCGTCCAGATTGATCTCGGCCCCCAGCCCCTCGGGCAGCACGCGCGGCAAGTTTTCGGTCAGGCCGCCTCCGGTGATATGGGCCAGCGCATGCACGCCGCCTGCGCGGATCGCATTCAGCGCAGGCTGAACATACAGCCGAGTGGGCGTCAGCAGCGCCTCGCCCAGCGTACCGCCACCAAACGGCGACGCGGCATCCCAGCCCAGCCCGGACATTTCGACCAGCTTACGCACCAGAGAATAACCGTTGGAATGCACCCCGTTCGAGGCCAGCCCCAGAAGAACGTCTCCTTGCAGCACACCCTCGGGCAGCGCCGTACCGCGTTCCATCGCGCCGACCGAGAACCCGGCCAGATCAAAATCGCCATCCGGGTACATCCCCGGCATCTCGGCGGTTTCACCACCGATCAGGGCACAACCGGATTGCACACACCCCTCGGCAATACCTTCGATGATCCGCGCGGCGGTGTCGGTGTCGAGCTTGCCGGTGGCGAAGTAATCAAGGAAGAACAGCGGCTCAGCACCCTGACAGATCAAGTCATTGACGCACATCGCCACCAGATCAATGCCGACGCCATCTACAACGCCCGTGTCGATGGCAATCCGCAGCTTGGTGCCAACGCCATCGGTGGCCCCAACCAGAATCGGGTCCTGATAACCCGCCGCCTTGAGGTCGAACAACGCGCCAAAACCGCCTAGACCGCTCATCACACCCGAACGGTTGGTCCGCTTGGCTGCAGGCTTGATGCGATCGACCAGAGCGTTCCCCGCATCGATATCCACACCCGCATCGGCGTAGGTGATTCCGTTCTTGCCCGCTGTCATGGCCAGTCCCTCATGAGTGCTTTGCGCGCGGGTTATTCGATTGTGGCCCATGTTGCAACGGTCAGGCTTGACGCGGGGACTGATCGTGATACCCAAGGCGACATGGCGGGCCTGTAGCTCAATTGGTTAGAGCAGAGCGCTCATAACGCTTTGGTTGCGGGTTCAAGTCCTGCCGGGCCTACCAAATCACCGTCCAATCACGATATCCGCGCACAAACCGCCCAGCTGCTCGCTGCTGCCCAGCCGCAGGGTACCCCCATGCACCCGGGCGATATCGGCCACGATGGCAAGGCCAAGACCCACACCACTGCCCTGATTCTGGTTTCGTGCGGGATCAAGGCGCGTGAATGGCTTGACCGCCTCGGTACGTTGGTCGCGCGGAATACCGGGGCCGTCATCCTCGACCCGGATTCGCAGCGACTTCGGCGTCAGGGACAAGCTGACCTCGGCCCTCGTTCCATAGCGGATCGCGTTACCGATCAGATTCTCGACCGCTCGTCGCATGGCCGTGGGGCGCAACATGGCGTCGCCCTGCCCTTCGACGGACGTCAGTTCAACCTGCTGGCCAGCACGCTGCGCATCGTCGACGATCTGGCGCAGCCAGCTTTCGGGATCGACCGACTCAGGCGCAGCTTCGGATGTCCCGCGCGCAAAATCCAGAAACGCGTCCAGCAGGGATTGCATCTCATCGACATC
This sequence comes from Ruegeria sp. AD2(2025), assembly GCF_056542385.1. NCBI lineage: Bacteria > Pseudomonadati > Pseudomonadota > Alphaproteobacteria > Rhodobacterales > Roseobacteraceae > Ruegeria > Ruegeria sp. AD2(2025). The sequence continues at coordinate 414,458 of NZ_JBQFZS010000002.1, read as the reverse complement.
CTGCAGCAACGGGGACGCGTCTTCTTCGGGCAACAGCGCCAGACCCAGCTTTAATCGCGTCAGCGGCGTGCGCAGATCATGACTGACCCCGGACAGCATCAAGGTCCGCTGTTCAATCTGCCGTTCGATCCGGGCGCGCATGTCGACAAAGGCGCTGCCGGCGGCGCGCACCTCAATCGCACCACCGGGCGTATAAGGCACCACCCGTCCTCTGCCAAAGGCCTGCGCCGCATCGGCCAGACGCGTGATCGGACGTAGTTGATTGCGCATGTAGAGAAAGGCAATCGAAGTCATCAGACCCGCAAAAAACACCATCGTCACGATCAACTGATGCGGAGCGGTCGGCGACAAACGCCTGCGATCAAAGCTCAGCGCAAGCACACCCAGATCGGTGGCAAGATACAACCGCACCTCATTGCCGTCAGGCAGCGCAATGTCCACTGTTTCAGGCAAGAGCGCCCGCATCTCTGCCTCGACCTGCGGTGCGATGAAATCATACCAGCGCCGCGAGCCCAGTTGCGGCATCTCGTTCGGTGCCAGAAACCGAGCTTGCATGTCCAGAACAGACAAATCCTTGCGCACCGCGGCCAAGGCCTGCTGCTGGGTTTCTGCGCCCTGCATCACATCCAGCACCAACATAACCTCGCGCGCGGCAGTGCGGGTCATCTGGGCCGTAACTTCCTCAAGGTGTTTTTGCAGAAAGGCAATGGAAACAACCAGCAAGACAACGATGACCGGCAGAACCAGTATCAGCGCAGCGCGGGTATAAAGGCTGCGCGGCATATAGGGTTTGAGCCATTGCGTCGACATGCGCTAAACCTAGCGGGCTGCCCGGGCAAGAGGAAGAGGTGACGATGCCAGCCCCTGACGATTTCAACCCCACCCCGGGTTTGGTTGCTGAGCTGTCTCCGGGCCTGCGCCGGGTGCTGGCCCCGAACCCCTCTCCGATGACCTATCGCGGGACCAACACCTATCTTCTGGGCCAGACCGATATCGCTGTGATCGACCCCGGCCCGCTGAGCGACGCGCATCTCGACGCGATTCTGGCGGCGCTGCAGCCCGGGCAGCGCATCAGCCATATCTTCGTGACCCACACCCACCTGGACCACTCTCCGCTGGCCGCGCCGCTGGCCGCGCGCACCGGTGCCCCGATCCTTGCGTTTGGCGGTCCGCAGGCCGGGCGCAGCGCCGTGATGACACAACTGGCGCAACAGGGCCTTGCGGGGGGTGGCGAGGGAATCGACGCCAACTTCCGCCCGGACATCGAACTTGCAGATGGTGAGACAATCGCTACCGACGGTTGGCAGCTCGAGGTGATCCACACGCCCGGCCATCTGGGCAATCACATCGCACTGGCTTGGGGCGATGCCTGTTTCACTGCTGATCACGTCATGGGCTGGGCCAGTTCGCTGGTCTCGCCCCCGGACGGAGACCTCACGGATTTCATGGACGCCTGCCACCGTCTGCGCGGACGCGACTGGTCGGTGTTTCACCCGGGCCACGGAGCCCCCATAACCCAGCCCGCCGAGCGTCTGGATTGGCTGATCAATCACCGGCTGGGACGCGAGGCGCAAATCCTCGACGCCCTGTCACAAGGCGCTGCCACCGCCCATGAGCTGGCGCAGCGCATCTACACCGACATCCCCAAAACCCTGCTGCCTGCGGCCGAGCGCAACGTCTTTGCCCATCTGGTAGACCTGACCCGCAGATCCCACATCGCGCCGGACGATGCCCTGTCAGCCACAGCCCGTTTTCGGCGCATCGATTGAGCGAACAAAAATTTTGCCCGCCCATGCGCTTCCCCTCTGGACGGCGAAAATCGTGGTTGTTATACGCCCCTCAGTTCCGGCGTAGCTCAGCGGTAGAGCAGTTGACTGTTAATCAATTGGTCGTAGGTTCGATCCCTACCGCCGGAGCCAAATTCACCGCATTTCAGACCCAAATCGCACTCTCTATCACGGGCGTGCTTTTTCGTCGAAAAAACTCAATCCCCCCTCTGGACGCCGCAGATACGGGTTGCTATACGGCGCGAACCGTTCCGGCGTAGCTCAGCGGTAGAGCAGTTGACTGTTAATCAATTGGTCGTAGGTTCGATCCCTACCGCCGGAGCCATTTTCCCTAACCCATCAGGACATCACTGAAATCCGCACGCAAAGTGCGTTTCAGGACCTTGCCCGTCGCGTTCAGTGGCAGCGCATCCACGAACACAACCTTATCAGGCACCTGCCATTTGGCGATCTTGCCGTCGAAAAAGGCAAGCAAATCCCGCTCGGTCGGCTCTTCGCCTTCAGCCTTGACAGCAACCAGCAAAGGCCGTTCGTCCCATTTCGGATGCGGGACACCCACAACAGCAGCAGTTGCGAGCTGAGGATGCGCGACGGCGATGTTCTCTAACTCCACCGAGCTGATCCATTCGCCGCCCGATTTGATGATGTCCTTCGACCGGTCACGGATGGTCATGTAGCCGTCGGGGTCAAGCGTTGCCACGTCTCCGGTCGCGAACCATCCATCCTGCAAAAGCGCATCGTCCTGCATGTGGAAATAGCTGTCCAGAACCCAGTGGCCGCGCACCATCAGATCGCCTTGCGTTTCTCCGTCATGGGGCAGATCATTGCCGTCATCATCAACAATCTTCAACTCGACCCCAAAGGGCGGACGCCCCTGATTCTCGCGCAGTTTATGCTGCGCTTCGAGGGGCATCTCGAGATGCTTGGCCATTGGGTAGTTTGTGGTGCCCAGCGGGCTCATCTCACTCATCCCCCAGGCGTGGACGGTATCTACGCGGTAGGTCTCGCGGAAGGTTTCGATCATCGAGGGCGGACAGGCCGCGCCGCCGATCACCGTGCGATTGAGGCTTTCCAGTTTGGTGCCGCATTTCGCAGCATGGGCCAGCAAGCCCTGCCAGATGGTCGGCACGCCCATCGCAAGCGTTACGCCATAGGTGTCGATCAGGTTGACCAGTGCTTCCCCATGCAAATCCGGCCCCGGCATCACCATCCGCGAACCGGACATCGCGCTGGCATAAGGCGACCCCCACGCGTTGACGTGGAACATCGGCACCACAGGCATCACCACGTCCATCGCGGAATAGCCGATCACATCACGGGTATTCGACGCAAAACTGTGCAGCAAAGTGGACCGGTGGGAATAGAGAACACCCTTGGGATTCCCTGTTGTTCCCGACGTATAGCACAGGCTGGACGCCGTGTTTTCATCAAAGCTGGGCCAGGCATAGTCCTGATCTCCGGTCTTGATCAGCTCATCATAGAAAACCAGCCCCGGCACCTGAGACAGCGCGGCCTCATCGCGGGCACCCATCAGCACGTAATGCTGCACCTCTGTCAGATGCTCGCGCAGCGCGGCGACCAGCGGCAGAAAGGTCGAGTCGAAGAATAAGACCCGGTCCTGTGCATGGTTGATGATATAGGTCAGCTGCTCGGGGAACAGGCGCGGATTGACGGTATGGCACACGAAGCCAGCGCCCGAGACCGCAAAATAGATCTCAAGATGACGGCGGTTGTTCCAAGCCAGCGTGCCGACGCGATCCTGCGGCTCAAGCCCAAGCTTTACCAGCGCCGAAGCCATCCAACGGGCGTTACGCGCAATCCCGGCCCAGTTGGTCTCGGTCACGGTTCCGTCTGTCTCCACCGAGATGATCTCGGTCTGGCCGTGATAGCGTTCGGCGTGATCAATCAGCGACGAAATCAGCAAGGGCTGCGTCATCATCTGTCCCAGCATGGACATTCCTCCCATCAGCAGCGCTGTGCCGCGCCGTTTTATCTTGGCATTGACCCTGCCAAGATTTTAATTGTCTGACAATAAGAGAGTGCGACCGGGTGCCGCGTCAACCGCGATGGCGCAGGGCATAGGCGACCAGCGCCACGGTCGATCCGTCCTTGCCTTCGGTGCCGGCCTCGCCGTCCACAATCGGCCCCAGAGACGTTGCCAGTTCCTTGCCCAGCTCCACGCCCCATTGGTCGAACGAGTTGATGCCCAGCAGCACGCCTTCGACAAACACGCGATGCTCATAAAGCGCAATGATCTGGCCCAGAACAAAGGGCGTCAGCAGCGGATAGATCAAGGTGGTCGAGGGACGATTGCCCGGAAACACCCGGTGCCGCGCCTGACGTTCCAACTCGTCGCCGGTCAGGCCTTTGTCGGCCATCCGCGACCGGGCCTCGTCCAGCGAACGGCCCCGCATCAAGGCCTCGGACTGGGCGAGGCAATTGGCCAGCAGCAAGCGGTGATGATGGGCCAGTTCGGGTTCGTGGCCTTCGGCGGCGACCATGAATTCGCAGGGAATCACATCGGTGCCCTGATGGATTAGCTGATAAAATGCGTGCTGCCCGTTTGTACCCGGTTCGCCCCAAACCACGGGGCCAGAAGGCATCGTCAGATCGCTGCCATCCATGGCCACCGATTTGCCATTGGATTCCATTTCAAGCTGCTGGAAATAGGCAGGAAGCCGCAGCAGACGTTGATCATAGGGCAGCACCGCGCGGCTGGCGTGTCCCAGAACCTGACGGTGCCAGATACCCACAAGGGCCAGCATCACCGGCATATTCTCGACCCACTCGGCCGAGCGGAAATGCAAATCCATCGCCTGCCCGCCCCTTAGAAACGCATCAAACGCGTTCGAGCCAACGGCGATCATCACCGGCAGGCCAACCGGGCCCCAGACGGAATAACGCCCGCCCACCCAATCGGCGAACCCGAAGACGCGCGCCTCGGGGATGCCGAAGACGGCGGTCTTGTCGACGGCACTGGAGACGGCTGCGAATTGCTGTGCCGGGTCTCCGCCACCATCCTGCATCCATGCGCGGGCGGTGCGCGCGTTTGTCATGGTCTCAATGGTGGTGAAGGTTTTCGAGGCCACGATGATCAGCGTACGCGTCGGATCAAGCGGGCGCAGCGTATCGGCAATATGCGCCCCATCCACGTTCGACACATAATGCAGCCGCGGTCCGTCGTGATACGGCGATAGCGCATGGGTGGCCATAACCGGTCCCAGATCGGAACCGCCGATGCCGATATTCACCACGTCGGTGAAACTGCCCCCTGCCCCTTTGACCGCGCCGCCGCGCACTTCCTCGGCAAAGACCCGCATCCGCTGCAGGGTCGCCAGCACCTCGGGCATCACTTCCTGCCCGTCGACCTCGACAGGTCCGCCGTCGAGGTTGCGCAGGGCCGTATGCAGCACCGCGCGGCCCTCGGTCTCGTTGATCTTCTGGCCCGCAAACATCGCTTCACGACGCTCTGCCAACCCCGCCTGATCGCACAGATCAATCAGACCCGATCGGATATCCTCGGCAATCTGCGTTTTTGAATAGTCAAACAGCAGATCACCAGCCGAGGCCGAAAAGCTCTGCGCTCGCATGGGATCGTCTTGGAACAAATCCTCGATCCGGCGGTCGTGGGTCATTGCGGCAAAGGTTCTGAGGCTGTCTAACTGCACCAAGTCTACTCCGCCCAATGAACTGTCATATCGCGCAGCACCGCCGCAATCGGCGCCTCGTCCGCTGGCAGGGTCACAGCCCGCTGCAGCGCTTCGCGCTTGGCTTCGCCATAGATAACCAGATGCTTGGACAATGCCCCGTCCAGAATAGGCGCGGTCAGCGTAATCCTCGGCTCGGGCTGCACATCAGTGCGCGCCACAGCCAGCGTTGGTGCGCGGCTGTCCAGCGCCGCTGCCAACCCCTGCATCCCCGGAAACAGCGAGGCGGTATGCATGTCCTCACCCATCCCAAGCACCAGAACCGAAAGCGGCAGAACGGGGTTAATCAGGCTTTCGATCTCGGGCAGAATCTCTTCGGGCGCACGGCCTTCGACATAGAGAGGCACATATTGCGCGACCGACGCGCGGTTGGTCAGCAAACGTTCGCGGATCAGACGCTCGTTCGACCGCTCGCTATTCCCCGGAACACAGCGTTCGTCGGTGGGCAGGATGCGCACCCGGTCCCAATCCAGATCGGCGGCACACAGACCGTCGAAAATCGGCCCGGGCGTTGTCCCACCCGGTACCGCAAGTGTCACCGTGTCGTGGTGCAGCAACGCGGATTCGAGGTCTCCGGCCAGATTGTTGGCGACATCAATCGCCAGCATGTCCCGGTCGGCATATTCTTTGATATTCATGGGTTTATCCCCTGCCAGCGGCGACCATCCCGTTTCATCAGCAACTCGGCGTCGCCCGGGCCGGTGCTGCCGCTTTCATAAGGTTTGGGTACATCGCCACGCGCTTCCCACCCGGCAATGATCGGATCGGTCCAGGCCCAGGCGGCCTCGACCTCGTCACCGCGCATGAACAGGGTCTGGTTGCCGCGGATGACGTCCATGACCAGGCGCTCATATGCGTCGGGTGGGGTCTGGCTTTCCGGCCCCAGAGCCTCAGCAAAGCTCATGTCCAGCGGAACGTCAATCAGGCGCATCCCGCCCTGCCCCGGTTCCTTGATCGTCACCTTCAGCGTGATGCCTTCGTTCGGCTGCAGCCGGATCGACAGCGCATTGGCATGACGCCCGGCCTCTTCGCCAAAGATGGAATGCGGCGCGTCCTTGAACATCACGTTGATGACTGACGACCGCGCGACCAGTTCCTTGCCCGTGCGCAGATAGAACGGAGTGCCGGCCCATCGCCAATTGCTGACATGCGCCCGCAGCGCCACATAGCTTTCCGTCGTCGAGCGCGGGTTGCCCACCACCTCACGATACCCTCTGGCCCCGCCCGAGAACTGACCCCGCACGATATGGTGCGGCTCAACCGGGTCGAGCGCCCGGATCACCTTCAGCTTTTCGTCGCGCACCGCATCGGGGTCGAATTTCGCCGGGGGTTCCATCGCAATCAGGCACAAAAGCTGCATCAGGTGGTTCTGCATCATGTCGCGCATCGCCCCTGCGCGCTCATAATACTCCTCGCGCCCGTCGATGCCGACGGTTTCGGCCACCGTGATCTGGATGTGATCTACGTACTGGCTATTCCACAACGGCTCGAACAGCATGTTGCCGAACCGGACGGCCATCAGGTTCTGGACCGTTTCTTTGCCCAGATAATGGTCGATCCGGTAGATCTGGCTTTCGTCGAAATGCGCCGCCAGCGTCGCGTTCAGCGCGCGGGCGCTGTCCAGATCATGACCAAAGGGTTTTTCGACCACGATCCGGGTCTGATCCGTGGCCATGTCATGCGCCTTGATCTGCTCGGCCAGCGGCCCGAACAGACGTGGCCCGACCGAGAAATAGAACGCGCGCACCCGCCCGGGCTGCAGTTTACCGGCCAGCTTAGCCCATCCCTCATCAGACAGCGCATCCAGCGGGACATAGTCGATGCGTTCCAGGAAACCGTTCAGCGCATCGGCGTCTGCAACCTGTCCTCTCACATGCCGCTGCAGCGATTCGCGCACCAGCGCCCGAAACGCATCCCGGCCCAGCTGACGGCGCGCTACTCCGATGATCCGCGCGTCCTGCGGCCACTGACCGGCGCAATAGCGGCGAAACAGCGCCGGAACGATCTTGCGCTGCGCCAGATCGCCGGTTGCGCCGAAAATGGCCAGATCAAATGGGTCAACAGGTATGACACGAGAAACCATGGGTTTTCCTTACCTTACCACCTCAGCCCTGTCCAATGTTAGCGCCACCATATTGTGAGAATCTGGCGAGAAATGTCCGTCATCAAAACTCTGTCAGCGACAGGCTACCGCACTTAACGAAACCCGCGCAAAAGGTTAAGTCAGATCGACGAGCCAATGACAACCGGATGCCGGAATGAAAGACAACGCCCCTCAGGTCGCCAATATCGGCAAGTTTCAGGACAGTTTGGTGACAGCCGATGGTCAGGCGCGCGCCTCGGTTGCGCTGACCAACCCCGAGACGTTGTGGTTCAACACCGGAACGCTGTGCAACATCGAATGCGTGAACTGCTATATCGCCAGTAGCCCGACCAACGATGCGCTGGTCTATATCACCGCCGACGAGGTGCGCGACTATCTCGACCAGATCGAGGCCCGTAACTGGCCCATCCGCGAGATCGGCTTTACCGGCGGTGAGCCGTTCATGAACCCCGAGATGATCGCCATGACCCGCGCCGCGTTAGAGCGCGGTTACGAGGTGCTGATCCTGACCAACGCCATGGCCCCGATGATGCGTCCAAAAATGCGCGAGGGATTGCTGGACTTGCAGCGGACCTATGGTCACAGGCTGACCCTGCGCATATCGGTTGATCACTATCGCCCCGAACTGCACGATGAGGAACGCGGCAAGGGCAGCTTTGGCAAAACGGTAGCGGGCATGGAATGGCTGCGTGACAACGGTTTCCGCATGGCCATTGCCGGGCGGACCGTCTGGGGCGACACCGACGCTGAAAGCCGCGCGGGCTATGCCACGTTCTTTGCCGAGCACGGCTTTGATATCGACGCGCAAAACCCTGGTCAGACCGTGTTGTTCCCCGAAATGGATGAAACCGTCGAAGTGCCCGAGATCACAACCGCCTGCTGGGGCATTCTGGACAAATCCCCCGACGCGGTGATGTGCGCCAGTTCCCGCATGGTGGTGAAGCGCAAGGGCGCCAAACGTCCCGCAGTTCTAGCTTGCACCCTGCTGCCCTACGCGCCCGAGTTCGAACTGGGTGAGACGCTGGAAGAGGCAGAGACTGACGTACACCTAAATCACCCGCATTGCGCCAAGTTCTGCGTTTTGGGCGGAGCAAGTTGTTCGGCCTGAGGCCTAGTTCACCCGGAACTCGCCCACCATGTTACGCCACTCGCCGGGGGCGATCATCTTGCGGTGGGTGAATTTCACCGAATGCAGCGGGCCTTCGATCTCGCGCTGCCAGAACTCGATGAATTTGAACAGTTTCGGATGATCCGGGGCAAGGTCGTATTCCTGCCAGATAAACGTGTTCAGAACATGAATATAGTCGGGCATGTGATAGAAGAATTCCGCCGTCGTCAGCCCGTATCCCTTAAGCATTAACTCTGTTTCACTTTGCGCCATGCAGACCTCCAATTTCTTGCAAGGTCTCTTTAGGGTAACACGGAACCTTCCAAATTCTGCGATAACAAAGTGTTACCCCCGTGTTACCGCGGTATTTTCAGCGAAATGATTAGCTTGCTTGCACCTTATATGCCGGGTCTGATAGAGTGCATCCACAAGATATAGACCCAAAACAAGACACGGGCAGTTTACGTGAGCGATACGCCAGAAATTCCTGAAAACATGGATGAAACCCCACCCGAGCGCCCTGTTTACGACGGTCCGACGGTGTCCATCGAATCCGAGATGCGCACGTCCTATCTGGACTATGCAATGTCGGTCATCGTCTCCCGCGCGATCCCCGATCTGCGCGACGGGCTCAAGCCGGTACATCGGCGCATCCTGTACGCGATGCACGAAACCGGCAACACGCATGACAAGGCATACCGCAAATCGGCCCGTCCGGTCGGCGATGTGATGGGTAAATACCACCCGCACGGCGACAGCGCGATCTACGACGCGCTGGTGCGGATGGCGCAGGATTTCTCGATGTCGCTGCCGCTGCTGGATGGTCAGGGCAACTTTGGCTCGATGGATGGCGATAACCCGGCGGCGATGCGGTATACCGAAGTGCGGATGGACAAACCCGCCGCCGCCCTGCTGGCCGATATCGAAAAAGAAACGGTCGATTTTCAGGACAACTATGACGGCAAGGATCAGGAACCAACCGTCCTGCCCGCCCGATTCCCGAACATGCTGGTCAATGGCGCCGGTGGTATCGCCGTGGGTATGGCCACGAATATCCCTCCGCACAATCTGGGTGAGGTGGTCGACGCCACTCTGGCGCTGATCGACGACCCGGACCTGACGTCCGAGCAGTTGATCGAATACGTCCCCGGCCCAGATTTTCCGACCGGAGGCGTCATGCTGGGCCGTTCGGGCGCGCGCAAGGCCTATCTTGAGGGGCGCGGCAGCGTCATCATCCGCGCCAAGACCCGCGTGGAAGAAATCCGCCGCGACCGATATGCGATTGTGGTGGATGAGATCCCCTATCAGGTGAACAAAGCCTCGATGATCGAAAAGATCGCCGAAGCGGTGCGTGAAAAACGCATCGAAGGTGTCGCCCACGTACAGGACGAATCCGACCGGAACGGCGTGCGCGTGGTTGTGGAACTGAAACGCGACGCAACGCCCGAGGTGGTGCTGAACCAGCTTTATCGGTTCTCGCCGATGCAAACCTCGTTCGGCTGCAACATGCTGGCCCTGAATGGTGGCCGGCCCGAGCAGTTGACGCTGCGCCGCTTCCTGACCTCGTTCATCGACTTCCGCGAGGATGTCGTTGCCCGTCGCACCGCCTATGACCTGCGCAAGGCGCGCGAGCGTAGCCACATCCTATGTGGTCTGGCCGTGGCGGTCTCGAACGTGGACGAAGTGGTTGCAACGATCCGTTCATCCGCCGACGCCGCCGAGGCGCGCGAGAAACTGATGACCCGCCGCTGGCCTGCGGCCGAGATCGAAGGCTATCTGCGCCTGATCGACGATCCTCTGTCCAAGATGAACGACGACGGCACCTATAACCTGACCGAGGTTCAGGCCCGCGCAATCTTGGAACTGCGTCTGCAGCGGCTGACGCAACTGGGTGTCAAAGAGGTCACGGACGAGCTGGAACAACTGGCCGCCAAGATCAAGGAATACCTCGATATTCTGTCCTCGCGCGAACGCATCATGTCGATTATCGGTGATGAGTTGCGCGAAGTCCGCGACCAATTCGCCGTGCCCCGTCGCACCGAGATTGTCGACTGGTCCGGTGACATGGAAGATGAGGACCTGATCGAGCGTGAAGATATGGTCGTGACCGTGACATCTGGCGGTTACATCAAGCGTACGCCACTGGCCGATTTCCGCGCTCAGAAGCGCGGCGGCAAGGGCCTGTCGGGGATGCAGACCAAGGAAGAGGATGTTGTCACCAACCTCTTCGTCGCCAACACCCATACCCAACTGCTGTTCTTCACCACCGAAGGCATGGTCTACAAGCTCAAGACCTGGCGACTGCCGCAATCCAGCCGCACCGGCAAAGGCAAGGCCATCGTCAACATCCTGCCGATCCCGACCGGCGTTTCCATCGCTGCGATCATGCCCGTCGATGTGCCGGATGAAGAGTGGGAGAACTTGCAGATCGTCTTCGCCACCAGCGCGGGCGACGTGCGGCGTAACCGCCTGTCGGATTTCACCAATGTCCGCCGCAACGGCAAGATCGCCATGAAACTGCCCGAGGACGTGGAACTGGTAAACGCCCGCATCTGCTCGGAAGACGAAGACGTGATGCTGGTGACCAATTCGGGCCGTGCGATCCGCTTCCGCACCACCGATGTGCGCGTGTTCAACTCGCGCGAATCCACCGGTGTTCGTGGTATCAGGCTGACCAATGGCGACCGCGTGGTCTCGATGTCCGTCATCCGTCATTTCGAGGCTGGGTCGGATGAGCGCGCCGCTTATCTCAAGATGCGTCGTGCCGTGGCCGGTATCGCCGATGACGGAGAAACGGATGAGGATGAAGGCACCCCCGGCACGATCACCCAGGAACGCTATGCCGAGATGTCGGCGGCCGAGAACCTGATCCTGACCATCACGTCGGGCGGTGCGGGCAAGCTGAGTTCAAGCCATGACTACCCCGTCCGCGGACGTGGCGGCATGGGTGTGGCGGCAATGGACAAGGCGATGCGGGGCGGCGAACTGGTGGCCTCGTTCCCGGTCGAGATCGACGATCAGATCATGCTGGCCACGTCCAAAGGCCAGTCGATCCGAGTGCCCGTTGATGGGATATCCTTCCGCTCGCGCAGCGCCGGTGGCGTCAAGGTGTTCAATACCGGTAAGGGCGAAGAAGTGGTCAGCGTCGCGTGGATTGCAGATCAGGGCGCGGACGACGAAGCCGAAGAATAAGGCCTTCGGTCAAGAGAATACCGAGCGTCGCATGTCCTGCGGCGCTCATTTCCATTCGGGGCCAAGCAACGCGTCCTCGACCGCCCATAGCCGATCCTGCCCCCAGATGCTCTGCCCCCGCACCCGAAAACTGGGCACGCCCCACAGCCCGATATCGGTCAGCCGCGCCTGATTGACCTCGATGCGGTTGCGCCATGTGGTCTTTTCGGAGCCACGCCGTGCCTTACTCCAATCCAGGCCCGCCTGCCCAACGATCTCCGCCAAGCCCCGATCCGTAGCCGCGTCGACCCCCTTGGACCAGACAGAGCGCATGAACGCCGCGCAGAACTCGGGCAAGCGCTCCTGCTCCTCGGCATAGTTCAGCAGGGCATATCCCCGCTCGACCCCAGTGCCGAGCGGATCACAAATGCGCCCGAAGGGAACATTCAGACGCCGCGCCTCGCGCGCGCAATCCTGAAGAATGTACGAGGATTTCAGCTTGGGAACCGGCAAGCCGCGCATCAGCATCGGCAGAACCGGGCGCACGGTCAGCCGTGCATTGTGACGGCGGGCCATATCCACGACCCGCTCGAAGGCCAGATAGGAATAAGGGCTGCGGAAAGACAAAAAGACCTCGACCTCTGCGCCGGCGGCATCTGCAGGATCGGTGCGCAGCTGCGGCACCGGTGCAAGGAAGGGCGATGGCGTGCCAAGTCCCGCGCGCTGCAACCGCGCCTCAAGGTAATGCAGACGGTCGACGCCCCAATACCATTCCCCGGCGTAATAAAACGTGCCGCCCTGATAGTGACCCAACGCGGCAAGCTTGCGGTCTCCGGCGTGTTTGGTCGCTGGCAGATCGGCGATCTCGATCCCGAGGCCTGCCGCCTGCGCATGAACATCGGCCGCACTCTGTGGCGGTTCCAGGCCTAGCTTGTGCGCCAGCCGGGCAGCATCAATCTGAGCGTTGCGATAAAACGCGTCCGGATCAGGTAACGCCTGCGGCGGCGGGCGCGAAATGAGATGAGGCCTCAACTCGACCGCATATCTGTCCTGAAACCGTTGCAAAACCTGCGCAGTCAAGTGGCAATACGGGTCCGCTGCGTCATGGAAATAATGCACCACATGCGCCCCGCCCCGCAACCGGTGCCTGATCGCGTGAGCCTGCCTGCGGGCGCTCAGAAGGGTGCGCCCGGTCAGCACCTCGGCGATGCGGGATTTGATGTGGCGGTCAAAGGACAATGCACTGCTCCGGCGGGTTATTTGCCGCCAGATTACCCGGACCGCTGACAAAGCCCAGCGGCCTGACGGTAAAGTGACCCGTCGGCCTAGAGCCCGTAAAGATCGCCGAACTTGCTTTCCAGATAAGCCAGCAAAGGCTCGGGCCCCGGCTTGACCCCGCTGGCGCGTTCAATGATTTCACGCGGGGCGTAGAGCCCCCCGTGCTGCTGCACCGTCTCGCGCAGCCAGCCGGTCGCCCCTGAGGTATCGCCCTGCGCCAGTTGCCCATCCAGCCCCGGCACCGCGGTACGAAGTGCCTGATACAGGCATCCGGCATAGACATTGCCCAGCGAATAGGTCGGGAAATAGCCAAACAAGCCCACCGACCAGTGCACATCCTGCAGGCATCCATTCGACGGCTTGTCGACCGCATAGCCGAAATCGGCCTTGAACCGGTCGTTCCACGCCGCCTCAAGATCTTTGACCTGCAGGTCCCCGGCCATCAGGGCGCGTTCGAGATCAAAGCGCAGCATGATGTGGAGGTTATACTGCACCTCATCCGCCTCGGTGCGGATATAGCCGTTGTGGACATTGTTGACCGTGGCATAGAACGCATCCGCATCCGTGATCCCAAAGTCGCCAAACGCCTCGGTCATCTGGTCATAGAGCCATCCGGTAAAGGCCCGCGACCGGCCCAGCTGGTTTTCGTAGATACGGCTTTGGCTTTCATGCACACCCATCGATACCCCGCAGCCCAGCGGGGTCAGCACATAGGCCGGATCGATGCCCTGTTCATAGGCGGCGTGGCCGACCTCGTGAATGGTGGAATAGAAGCAATTGAACGGGTCTGTCTCACTGGTCCGGGTGGTGATGCGCACATCCAGACCGCTGCCGGAGCTGAATGGATGAACGGCCTTGTCCAAGCGCCCGTGGCGCAGGTCATAGCCGAAGGTCTCGGCCAGTTTCTGCGACAGGCGCATCTGGGTCAGTTCGTCGAATGTGCCTGACAGGGCTTGCGGCGCGGGCCGGTCCAGAACCGCTGCACGTAGGGCGACCAGACGCGGGCGCATAGCATCGAAGATCGCGGCGATCTGCGCTCCGGTCGTGTAGGGCTCATAATCCTCGACCATCGCGTCATAGATGTCTCCGCCCTGCGCCAACGCGGCCCCCTCTTCGCGTTTCAGGGCAACAACCTCGTCCAGAACGGGCAGAAAGGCGGCCACGTCCTCGTCCGCGCGGGCCTGGGCCCATTTGCCCTGCGCCGCCGAGGTTACCCGCGCGATGGCTTTGGCCAGATCGGCGGGCACCTTGATGGTGCGGTCATAGGACCGGCGAATTTCACGCAGCTGTGCTGCGTCGGCGTCGGTTGCGGGCTCGGCCTTGTCCAGCCACTCGGCCACGCGCGGGTCGGATCGACGGGCGTGTAGAACGGCCTCGATCGCGGCCATCTCCTCGGCCCGCTGTGGGGCGGCCCCCCGGGGCATCATCGTCTCTTGATCCCAGCCCAGCCGCCCGGCGATCTGGCCAAGCGCCGAGGTTTCACGTTGAAAGGCCATCAGGTCGTCAAAAGCTGTCATCCGGGTCATGCTCCGCGCACAGAGGTTGCTATGGGGTATGCCGTCAGGAACCGGGCGCGCAGGATCAGCGTCCAGACCACTACGGCCAGGAATTGGTGGAAGATGGCAATCGGCCACGGTGCGGCGTAAATCACCGTCATGATGCCGACGACGACCTGCAGCGACAGGGCGGCAAAGGCGGCGTTGAAGGCAAACCGCGTCTGCGGATGGGCGCTGCCGCTGCCACGCCGCCAGACGACGATGCCGAAGGCCAGCAGCAGATAACCTGCGCAGCGGTGAATGAACTGCACCAGACCGGGGCTTTCGAAGAAGTTGCGCCACATGGGTTCCAGCATCGTGGCGTCGGGCGGCAGCAACTGCCCGCCGATCAGCGGCCAGTCGGTATAGGATCGACCGGCGTCAATTCCGGCAACCAGCGCGCCGATGAGTATTTGCAAAAAGGCGAAATGCATCAGGCCGGTCGAAAGCGAAAACAGCTTGGCCTCTTTCGCGCGGCGGGCCTGCATCAGATCGCGTTCTTCGCGGCCCAGCATGAAGATGTACCACGCAAGGTAGCCAAGGATCACAAATGCCAGCCCAAGATGCACCGCCAGACGATAGCTGGCCACGGCGGTCATCCCCTCGCCCTGCGTCACGCCCGAGGCGACCATCCACCAGCCGACGGCTCCCTGCACACCGCCCAGCACGCCGGGGATCAACAGACGACCGGTCCAACCCACAGGAATCTGACGCGCGGCAAGAAAGCCAAAGAACCCGACCGCCCAGACAAGGCCGATCACGCGGCCAAGCTGCCGGTGCCCCCATTCCCACCAATAGATCGTTTTGAAATCGTCCAGCTCCATCCACTGATTCTGAATGCGCCACTGGTCGATCTGCTTGTATTTGTCGAACTCGGCCTGCCAGTCCGCCTCGGACATTGGCGGCAGCGCGCCGGTGATCGGTCGCCATTCGGTGATCGACAACCCGCTATCGGTCAGCCGGGTCAGCCCGCCCACGGCGATCATGATGACGACCAGTGCGAACAGCGCCATCAGCCATATCCGAATGGCCCCGCGCGCGCCCTTGCGCCCCCGATCGATCATGCCGGGCTGGGCGGTCTGCTTTTCGGTGTCCGAGACCTCTTCGAAGATGCTGCGCTTGCCGCTCATGCTGTCCTCATGCCTTTGAATTTCGTCGCAAGCTAGGGCCACCGGGGGCCAAGGTCCAGCCTCAGCCCTTGTCCTTCCAGCGGACCATCTGCCGCATGACCCCGTGCAACATCTGCACATCGGCCCGTGTCATCCGCATCCGGGACCACAGATTGCGCAGGTTGGTCTTCATCCCCTCGGCCTTTTCAGGGGGATAGAAGAACCCGGCCTCCTCCAACCGATCTTCGTAATGTTCGACCAGTTTCTCGACCTCGATCCCCGTGGCCCAGTCGCCCTTGCCCAGATCGGTCGCCTCATGCACCACATCCCCGGTCTGGCGCATCCATTCATAGGCCGTCAGCAAAACGCATTGCCCAAGGTTCAGCGACGCGTATTCGGGGTTCACCGGGACCGAGATGATGGCATTGGCCTTGGCGATATCCTCATTCTCAAGCCCCGCGCGTTCGGGGCCGAACAGCACGGCGACCTTTTCGCCCGCCGCCACCTTTTCGGCGGCGATCTGCATGGCGCGTTCGGGGCTGTAGACCGGCTTGGTCAGCCCACGCTGGCGCGCGGTGGTCGCAAAGACATAGGTCCGATCCCCCAGCGCCCCTGCCAGATCATCGAACAGCTGCGCCTCGTCCAGCAGCCGCCCCGCCCCGCTCGACATCGCCACCGCCTTGGGGTTGGGCCACCCATCCCGAGGGGCCACGATCCGCATCCGGTCCAGCCCGAAATTCCACATCGCCCGCGCCGCGGCTCCGATGTTCTCGCCCATCTGCGGGCGCACAAGCACAAAAGACGGCTGGGATATATCGCTGAGCATGGCTGTCTCCGAAAACGCTTGCCCGCTCTAATCCGCTTGCCGTGTCAGAGCAACCCGATCCCTTCTTCTGTTCCCAAATACTTCCGCCGGAGGCATAAAAGTTTGCTTCCCCCGCCCAATCCGCTAAACCGCGCCCAAGACGGAACACCCAAAGGACGCGCCATGGACACCCCCGAGCAGCCGCAGATTTACCTGATCACCCCGCCGACCATCGCGCTCAGCACCTTCCCGGATCAACTGGCTCGCGTCCTGGACGGGGCCGAGATCGCCTGCATCCGCCTTGCGCTGGCAGGCAGCGACGAGGACACCATCGCCCGCGCCGCCGATGCCTGCCGCGAGGTGGCCCATGCGCGCGATGTGGCGCTGGTGATCTCGAACCACGTTCTGCTGGCGCAGCGGCTGGGGCTGGACGGGGTGCATCTGGATGATGCGGCGCGCTCGGTCCGGGCGGCGCGCAAGGAACTGGGCGCGGACGCCATTGTCGGCAGCTTTTGCGGGGCCTCCAGCCATGACGGCATGACCGCGGGCGAGGCAGGCGTGGATTACGTCGCCTTCGGCCCGGTCGGCGCGTCGGCGCTGGGCGACGGCACGCAGGCCGAGAAAGACCTGTTTCAATGGTGGTCCGAGATGATCGAGGTCCCCGTCGTGGCCGAAGGCGGGTTGACCCCCAACCTGATCCGCGACTTGAGCCCCTGCACCGATTTCTTCGGCATCGGGGCCGAGATCTGGTCGCAGGACGACCCGTTGGCCGCGCTGAAAACCCTGACCGACGCGATCTGAGCCTTCGCCCTTGCACCTGCGCCGGGGCTGCGGCATGACACGCGCATGACTCAGAACAGCGAAATCCTGTGTATCGGCTCGGTCCTGTGGGACATCATCGGTCGGTCGGCCAGCGCCATGCGGCAGGGCTCGGACGTTCCGGGCCGCATCACCCGCCTGCCCGGCGGCGTGGCCATGAACATCGCCATGACGCTGATCCGGTTCGGCATGACACCAACCCTGCTGACCGCCATTGGCAGCGATGCGGACGGAGACGAACTGATCCAATCCTGCGCCCGGCTGGGTATGGTCACGGACCATATCTATCGCTCGCAGGACCTGCCCACCGACCGCTACATGGCTGTCGAGGGCGCAAACGGCCTGATCGCGGCCATCGCCGACGCGCACTCGCTGGAAGCGGCAGGAGCGAAGATTCTCAACCCGCTGGTGCATGGCCCGCTGGGCAGCGACACCGCTCCGTTTCAGGGTCTCATCGCGCTGGACGGCAACCTGACGCTGAACCTGCTGGAAGAAATCGCCCAAAGCCCCGCCTTTGCCCGCGCAGACCTGCGCGTGGCCCCGGCCTCGCCCGGCAAGGCCGAACGGCTGCTGCCCATTCTCAAACACGCCCGCGCGACGCTTTACGTGAATCTCGAAGAGGCCGGCATCTTGTGCCAGCGCGAGTTTGCGGATTCCGAATCCGCCGCCAAGGGCCTGCTGGACCGCGGCGCGCTGCGGGCGCTGGTGACCGATGGCGGCAATTCGGCCACCATCGGCAGCGCGGATGGCGTTCTGACCCAGACACCTCCGTCCGTTCTGGTCACGCGTGTGACCGGCGCGGGCGACACGTTCATGGCGGCGCATATCGCGTCCGAGGCCGCCGGGGCCGACACCGAACAGGCCCTGACCCGCGCCCTGCACGCCGCCGCAACCTACGTTTCCGGAGAGACCCCCCTGTGATCGACATCCACTATTCCGCCGAGGTCCGCGCCGCCAAAGACGCAGGCCAACCCATCGTGGCGCTGGAAAGCACCATCATTACCCATGGTATGCCCTACCCTCAGAACATCGAGGTCGCCGCACAGGTCGAACAGGACATCCGCGACGCCGGCGCGACCCCCGCGACCATCGCCGTGATCGCGGGCAAGCTGCATGTGGGGTTAGAGCCACAACAACTGACCGATCTGGGTCAGGCGCAGGGCGTCGCCAAACTCTCACGCGCAGATATGGCCGCCTGCATCGCGACGGGCGGCACCGGGGCAACCACCGTGGCCGCCACGATGATCGCGGCCCATTGCGCCGGGATCGAGGTCTTCGCCACCGGAGGCATCGGCGGTGTGCACCAGGGGGCCGAGACCTCGTTCGACATCTCCGCCGACCTGCACGAGCTGGCGCAAACGCCGGTCACGGTGGTTGCTGCGGGGGCCAAGGCGATCCTCGACCTTGCCAAAACGCTCGAGGTTCTGGAAACACTGGGCGTCCCCGTCATCGCCCATGGACAGGATCAATTCCCCGCCTTCTGGTCCGCCAAGTCGCCCCATGACGCACCGCTACGCATGGACAGCGCCGATCAGATCGCCCGCGCCCACGCCACCCGCCGCGCCCTGGGCCTGCCCGGAGGGCAACTGGTCGCCAACCCGATCCCTGCCACCGACGAGATCCCTGCTGCCGAGATGGCCCCGATCATCGCCGCCGCGCAGGCCGATGCCGAGGCGCACCGCATCACCGGCAAAGGCGTGACACCTTATTTGCTGCAGCGCATCTTTGAACAGACCGAGGGCCGGTCGCTGACGGCCAATGTCGCGCTGGTGCGCAATAATGCCCGGCTGGCCGCCGGGATTGCACAGGCGTTGACAACCGTTTGACACAGCCGCGTCAGCCTATTGTAACGGCACGAAAAACTGCCTAACTACACGGGCAAGCCACTCGGAACAGCGATGAACACACCCTTTGACGAAGAACCACACCGCCGCCCGGGCCTGCTCTCGGGCCTGCGGGCGTCGTTTCTGACCGGGATTGTCGTCATTGCGCCGGTCTGGTTGACGATCTGGCTGATCTGGTCCGTGGTCGGCTGGATCGACAGCGCTGTCCTGCCCCTGATCCCGCAGCAGTTCCAACCTTCGGAATATGTGGGCATCAACCTGCGCGGCGTGGGCGTGGTCATCTTCCTGATCTTCACCATCATCGTCGGCTGGGTGGCCAAGGGCATCCTCGGCCGCTCGCTGATCCACTTCGCCGAAAGCGTGGTCGACCGGATGCCGGTCGTACGGTCAGTCTATTCCGGGATCAAACAGATATCGGAAACGGTTTTCGCCCAGACCGAGCGGTCCTTTGAAAAGGCCTGCCTGATCCAATACCCGCGCCGGGGCATCTGGGCCATCGGCTTTGTCTCGACCACCGCCAAGGGCGAGGTCAGCCAGCGCGCCGAAACCGGGGGCGAGTTACTGGGCGTCTTTGTTCCCACCACACCGAACCCCACATCGGGCTTTCTGCTGTTCTTCCCGGCCGAGGATGTCATCCTGCTGGACATGACCATCGAAGAGGCCGCCAAGCTGGTGATTTCCGCCGGGCTGGTTTATCCGAACGAAAAAGACCCGACCCAGCCGCCCGAGTAATCACCCGAACATCGCCGGCAGATCGACCGTGCTGCGCGCACCCAGATCGGATTTGTGATCGCGCAGGAACTGATGCGCCGCCGCCTGCCCGGCCTGCTTCAACCGGTTCAGCACCACCGGGTTCGGCACGGTCTTGGTCACAGCCGACAGGTCGTTCATCAGCGCGTCATCGGCGATCATATGCACCAGAACCCGGCTCATTTCCCCCGCTTTCAGCTTGCCTTCGGCCAGCAAACGCTGCACGAAGCTGATCGCCCGCAACTCGCGAAACAGCGATGAATTAAAGCTGATCTCATTGATCCGGTTTTGAATCTGCTGCGGGGTCTTGGGCACCTCGTCCCGTTCCAGCGGATTGATGTTCACGATCACCACATCATCCGGCAGTCCCCCATTGAACAACGGATACAGCGCCGGGTTCCCGGTATAACCACCATCCCAATAGGCCTCGGTCCGACCCGATTTGGGATCATGGATTTCAACCGCCTGAAACAGGTTCGGCAAACAGGCCGAGGCCAGAATCGCATCCGTCGAAATCTCGCCCCCGGTGAAGACCCTTATCTTGCCGCTGCGCACACAGGTCGCACAGACAAATAGCGCGGGCCCTTCCTCGGTGCAGATTTCATCAAAGTTGAACCGATCCACAACCGAGGCCAGGGGGTTGCGATAAAACGGCCCATAGGCATAGGGCGACACCAGCCGCGACCACGCCTCGGCCATTGCGACCGGCCAAGAATACTCCAGCGCCCGCGCGATATGGCCGGGCTCGATCCCACGCATCCAGTCGCCGATACGCGCGTCCTCCACCGACCCCATGCGCCGCCACAAACCATCGAGACATTCACGCGCACCAGCACGCCCGTCCCGCACCATCCCCGACTTGAACGCCGCCCCGTTCAGCGCCCCGGCCGAGGTCCCGGTGATCGCCGCAACCTCGATATCCTCTTCATCCAGCAGCCGGTCCAGCACCCCCCAGGTAAACGCCCCATGCGCCCCACCGCCCTGCAGCGCCAGATTGATCCTCTTCACGGCCCAAGCCCTTCTTCTGTTCAAAAATACTTCGGGGGTATGGGGGCAGAGCCCCCACGATGACCTAAAGCGCCGTCCATCCCCCATCGACCGAAATCGTCGTCCCGGTGATCTGCGCTGCAGCATCCGAACACAGGAAAATGGTGGTTCCGCCCAATTGTTCGATTGTCGCGAACTCCTTCGAGGGCTGCCGCTCCAGCAAGACGTTCTTTATGACCTCTTCTCTGGTCATGTTGTATTCTTTCATCGTGTTAGGAATCTGGGAATCGATCAAAGGTGTCAGGACATAACCCGGACAGATCGCATTGCAGGTGATCGGCTCTTGCGCGGTCTCCAGTGCGACGCTCTTGGTCATGCCCACAACGCCATGCTTGGCCGCGATATAGGCCGCCTTGAAGGGCGAGGCCGTCAAGCCGTGGGCCGAGGCAATATTCACGATCCGTCCCCATCCGGCTTGCCGCATCATCGGCAGCGCCGCCGCCATGGTATGAAAGGCCGAGTTCATGTTGATCGCGATAATCGCATCCCATTTGTCGACCGGAAACTGATCGACGGGCGCAACATGCTGAATGCCCGCATTATTCACCAGAATATCGCAAGCCCCCGCCTGCTCGATCAGCGCGCGGCATTCATCGCCCTTTGACATATCCGCCTTGATGTAACGTGCCTTGGTCCCCGTCTCCTGTCCGATCTCGGCGGCCAGCGCGTGATCCTCGTCCCGGTCGGTGAAAGAGTTCAACACCACATCCGCCCCGGCCTTTGCCAGTTCGCGCGCGATGCCCAAGCCGATCCCCGAATTCGATCCCGTAATAACGGCTGTCTTGCCTGCCAGACTCATGACGCTGTCCCTCAATGTTTCGTTTCGCCGCCACAGTGCCATGCTGCACCTGCAAAGAAAACGGGGAATGAGCGCGGGTCTGTTTCCCAGACAAAATCTGCATAAAAAAACGCCCGCACGAAGCGGGCGTTAAGTTATTGAGGCAGGTTTCATACAGGCAAGAAACCTATCGAGCAGTGGCACCTTTATAAGCAATTCTGCGCCTTCGTCCAAGCTAAAAGTTTGATAATATGAAAAATCATGGCTACGGTGAATCCCAAACAAAATAAGGCCAGAGCAGGATTGTTTCCAAAATGAGCCCCGATTATCTCCGCCCGCTTCGTCCCGTGATTGCCGGAATCACCTGCGTTTTTGCCGCCTCTTGGGCGTCGGCAGAATCGGCTCATGGCATAGCTATGTATGGTGACCCGGCCCTACCACCGGATTTTGTGTCGCTGCCCTATGCAAATGCGGATGCACCCAAAGGCGGCAAAGTCGTATTCGGAAACACCGGCGGCTATAACAGCCTTAACCCATTTGTGCAAAAAGGCACCCCACCCTGGCAGTTGCGATTTTGGACCCATGAAAGCCTGATGGGCCGGTCCTGGGACGAACCTTTCACTCTTTACGGGTTGTTAGCCGAATCAGTTGAGACTGCAGATGACCGGTCCTGGGTCGAATTTACCCTCCGTGAAAACGCGGCTTTCTCGGACGGAACGCCCGTCACCATCGACGATGTGATCTGGTCGTATGAGACTTTGGGCACCGAAGGGCACCTGCGCTATCGCGGGCTGTGGGGCAAGATCGATAGCATCGAACAGACCGGCCCGCGCAGCGTGCGGATCACTTTCAACGAACCGGACCGCGAACTGGCACTGATCGCCGGGATGCGCCCGATCCTGCAGAAAGCCCAGTGGGAGGGAAAAGACTTCGCCGAGGCCCCCCTGCACGACATTCCCATCGGCAGCGGACCGTATGTTGTCGATGACTATGAGGCCGGGCGCTATGTCACCCTGCGCCGCAACCCCGACTATTGGGGCGCGGATATCCCGTTCCGCAAGGGGACCATGAACCTCGATGAAATGCGGATCGAGTTTTACGGCGACGGCACCGTCCTGTTCGAGGCTTTCAAAGCCGGAGAACTGACCGCCGTGCGCGAGTTCAACGCCGACAAATGGGACACCCAGTACGACTTCCCCGCCGTCCAGCGGGGCGATGTGGTCAAAACCGAGATCCCGCACGGTAAGCCCTCGGGCATGACCGGCTATGTCATGAACACCCGCAAGGCCCCCTTCAATGACTGGCGCGTGCGCGAGGCGCTGACGCTGGCCTTCAATTTCGAGTTCATCAACGACACCATCACCGGCGGCGCGCAGCCCCGGATCACCTCGTATTTCTCGGGCTCTGATCTGGCGATGCAGCCGGGGCCCGCCACCGGCCGGGTTGCGGAACTGCTGGAACCTTACGCGGCCGATCTGCCGCCAGGTACGCTGGAAGGCTACAGCCCGCCTGCAGGGGACGGATCGGCCCGCAACCGCGCCAATATCCGAGAAGCGACAAAGCTGCTGGCCGAGGCCGGCTGGACCATTCAGGACGGCGTCCTGCGCAATGACAAGGGTGAGCCGTTTACCATCACCGTCCTGCTGCCGCAGGGCGATACCGACAACATGACAGCGATGGAGATTTACACCCGCGCGCTGGAGCGTCTGGGGATCGCGGTGACAATCGAACAGGTCGATAGCGCGCAATATACTGGGCGCACGTCCGAGCTGGATTTCGACATGACCATCTTCCGCCGCGCCCTGTCCCTGTCACCCGGCAACGAACAGCGGCTGTATTGGGGCAGCGAGAATGCAGATACGCCCGGTACACGGAACCTGATGGGTGTCGACTCGCCCGCGGTCGACGGGCTGATTGACGCGATGCTGGCCTCGGAAAGCCATGAGGATTTCGTCGCCGCCACCCGCGCGCTGGATCGGGTTCTGACCGCCGGGCGCTATGTCATCCCGATCTGGAGCTTCGATGTCGGGCGCATCGCCCATGCCAAGGAACTGAAGCAGCCCGAAACCCTGCCGATCTATGGCGACGGTCCGGAATATATGCCTCAGGTCTGGTGGTATCAGGATTGACGCACACCCTATATTTCCATATTTCATGAATTATGGAAATAGAGATTCATGACAGACTGGGCGCATTGGCGCATCCCAAACGGCTGGACCTGTTCCGGCTGCTGATGCGCCGCTATCCGGATTCCGTCCCGGCGGGTCAGATTGCCGAGGCGCTGGCGCTGAAGCCGAATACAACCTCAACCTACCTCAATGCGCTTAAGGCCGCGGGTCTGATCGAGCAGACCCGTGCAGGCACGTCGCTGCAGTATACGGCCAACCTGCCCGCCGTCCGGGGGTTGTTCGATGGCCTGCTGGGAGAATGCTGTCAGAACCGCCCCGATCTGTGCCTGCAACCGTCCGAGGACGCTTTGATGGCAAATCCAGACCGCGTTATGAATGCCCTCTTCATCTGCACCGGCAACTCGGCCCGTTCGATCATGGCCGAGGCTATTCTGAACAGCGCGGGTAACGGCATGATCCGCGCCTTCTCGGCCGGAACCGCGCCCTCGGATGGGCCGAACCCGACCGTGTTGGAGTTGCTGCAGCAGAAAGACTACGACATCTCTGATCTGCGCTCGAAATCCGTAGATGAGTTCGCCGCCGACGGCGCGCCAAAGATGGACTTTGTGTTCACCGTCTGCGATCACGCCGCGAATGAGGCCTGCCCCGCATGGCCCGGCCAGCCGATGAGCGCCCATTGGGGCCTGCCCGACCCGGTCAAGGCCGAGGGCACCGAGGCGCAGAAGCAGCTGGCGTTTCAGCAAGCCTACGGCCTTTTGCGCAACCGTATCACCGCCTTCGCGAGCCTTCCGTTCGAAACGCTCGACCGTATCTCGCTCCAACATCACGTCGACGATATTGGCCGCATGGCCGAGTGACCCGCGACCAACCCAAGGACATCTCTGATGAACATACTGGTTCTGTGCACGGGCAACTCTGCCCGGTCGATACTGCTGGAATCGATCTTCAACCATACCGGTGACGGACGGGTGCGCGCCTATTCGGCCGGATCGAACCCGACCGGCAAGGTGCATCCGCAATCCCTGACCCTTCTGGGCGGCGAAGGCCATGACGTCCGCGACGCTCGTTCGAAAAGCTGGGACGAATTCGCGGCAGATGACGCGCCGACGATGGATATGGTGATCACCGTCTGCGGCTCAGCCGCTGAAGAAACCTGCCCTATCTGGCCCGGTGCTCCGGTCCGGGCCCATTGGGGCGTCGAAGATCCCGCAGCAGCAGCCGAACCCGAGTGGGACGCCGCCTTTCGCACCGCCTACGACATTCTGGGCCGCCGCGCCGAGGCGCTGCTGGCCCTGCCCATCGAGACCATGGACAGTACCGCACTGACCGCTCAGCTCAGACGTATCGGAGACATCACATGACCGCCCGCCAGTATTTCGCCGAGTTCCTCGGCACCGCGTTCCTGCTGATCGGCGTCGTCGGTTCAGGCATCATGGCGCAGACGTTGGCAGGCGATAACATCGCGCTCGCGCTGCTGGCCAATGCGATTGCGACGGGCTGTATGCTCTATGCAATCATCACCACGCTGGGCCCCGTTTCGGGCGCGCATTTCAACCCGGCGGTAACGCTGGCCTTTGCCCTGCGCGGCGAACACCCGTGGCGCGCCGTGGCACCGTACATGCTGGTGCAGATCGCAGGCGGGATCGCGGGCGTCTGGGCCAGCCACTATATGTTCGACCTGCCGATTCTTCAGACCTCGGAAACCCTGCACCGCACCGGGTCGCACCAGTGGTTTTCAGAAATCATCGCAACGCTGGGCCTGTTGTTCGTGATTTTCGGCGGAATTCGGCACAAACCGGACACGGTACCAGCGCTTGTGGGTCTCTATATCACCGGCGCCTACTGGTACACATCGTCCACAAGTTTTGCGAATCCGGCGGTGACCATCGCAAGAGGCTTTACGGATACGTTCGCCGGGATATACCCTGCCCATATCCAGATGTTCATCTTAATGCAGATAATTGCTGTATTTATCGGGCATGTTTTACTGAACTGGCTGTTCAAGCCAGAGGAATAACGGACCGGCCGCCACTCACTTAACAGCAGGTCCGTCTGCCCGTTGCGGTTTAGCCGCAGCGGGTTTTTTCACGTCCAATTGACCCAACGGCAGCCTGCGACATTTTGTCATGTCCGCAGCATCCCGCCCGTCTCCGTACGCTGACTTGGGGGAGAGCAGTCCTGAAACCCGAACAAAGGAAGGCTCGCAGATGCTAAACTGGGCTGATCTGACGCAAGATTGGGGCGCGTCTTATGCGCGCGCGAAACGCAGGTTCCCGAACCTGCGCGATCAGGATATGGCGCGCGTTGGCGAAGATCGCAAACAGTTCGAGGCCTATCTGGCCGAGCGCCATCATCTGACGGTGAACGAAGCGCGCGAAGAGCTTGAGGACTTTCTGTTTATCGAGGGGCTGAACCGCGAGGCCAGCCAGGTGCTACGTAAGTGATGTGACCCACAGGATCGTCGCATCCTCGTCGCTGACCGAGATGACATTGTGCCCCATGCTTCCATCGTAATAGGCGCTGTCGCCACGGCGCATTTCGACTGGTTCATAGAACTCGGTGAACAGGCGTACCACGCCGGTCAGAACATATAGAAACTCTTCGCCATCATGGCGGACCCAGCCGTCGAATTCCTCCATCGACCGCGCACGCACGCGGGCGCGATAGGGCAGCATCTGCTTTTTGGTCAGTGTTTCCGCCAGCAGCTCATGTTCGTAAGTTGTGGTCGCGTGAGCCGCACCCTCACCCATCTTGGTTACCGCCATACGGCCAATCACCTGATCGCGCTGTGGCGGCGTGAACAGTTGCGGCACCGAGATCTCCAACCCTGTCGCCAGCTTTTTCAGCGCGTCATAGGTCGGCGACATCTGTCCGTTTTCAATCTTGCTGAGCGTTGAACGCGCCAGCCCCGCCTGATTGGCAGCCTGTTCCAGCGTCCATTTCCGCGCCTTGCGCAATTCGCGCACACGAGCGCCCAGATCGACGGGCTCCAGTTCGGTGCTGGCGCCGTTGTCACGGGCAATTCGGACGATGGATTTGTGGTCTTTCGCGCTCATGGCTCTTTCTATAGGGCCAGCCCGCGCCGCTTGCAACGCGCCGCGCCCGGCGATAGCCCTTTGGTCATGTTGTCGATCTTCGATCAGGGGCCTTTTGCGCCCTGCCCCAGCCCGTTCAATCTGGCCGCGCATGTTCTGCGCCATGCCGATGATTGTGCGGATAAGACGGCGCTGTCGGTTCTTGGTGCGGAATCTGCGCAGGATTGGACCTATGCCCAGCTGCAGGCCGCAATCCTTGGCACCGGAACCGGGTTGCTTCAGGCAGGTCTGACGCCCGGGGACATCGTGCTGATGCGGCTGGGCAATACAGTCGATTTCCCGATTGCCTATCTGGGGGCCATCGCCGTGGGACTGGTGCCAGTGCCGACATCCTCGCAACTGACCGAGGCCGAGACGGCGGGCATCCTGCGCGATCTCAACCCGGCGGCTATCCTGCGCGACCCGGACGTGTCCTGCGCCCCGCACCCCCGTCAAATCACCCTGTTCGATCTGACCGAGATGCGCCCCCTGCCCCCGGCCCGTTTTGAGATGGGAGACCCCGACCGGCTGGCTTACGTCATCTATACCTCGGGCACCTCCGGCAAGCCCCGCGCCGTCGCCCATGCACACCGGGCGATCTGGGCGCGGCAGATGATGGTCGACGGCTGGTACGGCCTGACGCCAACGGATCGGTTGTGCCATGCGGGCGCGTTCAACTGGACCTATACGCTGGGGACCGGGTTGATGGACCCGTGGACCATGGGTGCGACGGCGCTGATCCCTGAGCCGCGCACCGATATCGCCGCCCTGCCCGGGCTGCTGAACCGGCATCGCGCCACGATCTTTGCTGCCGCGCCCGGCGTCTATCGCCGGATGTTGCAAGACCCCGACCGCCTTAGCCTGCCCGCCCTGCGCCACGGCCTCAGTGCGGGCGAGAAACTGTCGCGCCATCTGCATGAACTTTGGGTGCAAACCACCGGCACCGAATTGTTCGAGGCCTATGGCATGTCCGAATGCTCGACCTTCATCTCTTCCAGCCCCAGCCATCCGGCGCGCGGCGACGCGTTAGGCCAGCCGCAAACCGGGCGGCGGATCGCGATCGTTGGACCCAACGGCCCGGTCCCGCAGGGGCAAGAGGGGACCATCGCCATCCATCACGACGACCCCGGTCTGATGCTGACCTATCTCAACGCGCCAGACGAGGCCAAGGCCCGAATGCAAGGCAACTGGTTCCTGACCGGCGATCAGGGCGCGATGGCGGCGGACGGGCAGATCACCTATCTGGGCCGCGACGACGACATGATGAATGCAGGCGGCTATCGCGTGTCCCCGGTCGAGGTCGAATCCGCCCTCTCGCACCATCCCGGAATCACGCAAGTGGGCGCGGCTGCGGTCGAGGTCAAAGAGGACACATTCGTGATCGCCGCCTTCTACACCGGCCCGGAAAAGCTGGACGAAGCGGACCTGCGGACCTATGTCGAGACCAAGCTGGCGCGCTACAAGCAACCGCGCGCCTTTGTTTATCTCTCCGCCCTGCCCACCGGAGGCAACGGCAAACTCCTGCGCCGCGCCCTGCCGGCCTATTTCAAGGCGACGTCCGAATGACACAGACCGTTAAGCTTGACATCATGTCCGATCCGATCTGCCCGTG
The DNA here is from genome assembly GCF_056542385.1 of Ruegeria sp. AD2(2025). Classification (NCBI taxonomy): domain Bacteria; kingdom Pseudomonadati; phylum Pseudomonadota; class Alphaproteobacteria; order Rhodobacterales; family Roseobacteraceae; genus Ruegeria; species Ruegeria sp. AD2(2025). Next base: position 385,801 of record NZ_JBQFZS010000002.1, on the reverse strand, counting down.
GTGCTATATCGGCAAGACCCATCTGGACAAGGCGCTGGCCGAGGTCCCCGACCATCCCTTCGTGATCGAATGGCACCCGTTTCAGCTGAACCCCGATATGCCCGACGCAGGCATGGATCGGCGCGAGTACCTTGAGCGTAAGTTCGGCGGCAAGGACGGTGCCGTCCGCGCCTATGCGCCTGTGGTGGAACATGCCGAAAACGCAGGCCTGAAGATCGATTTCGAGGGGATGAAGCGCACGCCCAACACGCTGGACGCCCACCGCCTGATCCATTGGGCCGGGATCGAGGGCAAGCAGAACGCCGTGGTCGACGCGCTGTTCAACGCCTATTTCGTCGAGGCGCGCGATATCGGCGACCATGAGGTTCTGGCCGACATCGCCGACAGTGCCGGTATGGACGCCGCCGTGGTGGCGAAACTGCTGAAATCCGACGCCGACCGCGAAGATATCCGCACCCGCGATACCCATTCGCGCCAGATGGGCGTGAGCTCAGTCCCCACTTTCATCGTCGCCAATCAGCACGCCGTTCCCGGCGCGCAACCTCCTGAATTGTGGGGGAAAGTGATCGCGGACATCATGTCTCAACTTGAGGCTTCCCCTGCAGAATAGCACAGACCTCTGTGCATTTCTGATCTAGTCCGACACCCGGCCCCGTGATAGCGCTGCCGGGAAGGAGCTTCCCATGACCAACCGCATGTCACGGGGCGAGTTCATTGCGCTGGTCGCGATGATGTTCGCCACGATTGCCTTTTCGATCGATTCCATGCTGCCCGCCCTGCCCGAGATCGGAGCCGAGCTGAGCCCCGGTGATCTCAACAAGGCGCAGCTGATCCTGACATCCTTCGTGCTGGGCATGGGGATCGGTACGTTTTTCACCGGGCCGATCTCGGACGCGGTGGGACGCAAGCCGGTGATTTATGGTGGTGTCGCCTTGTATATTCTGGCCTCTGCCGTCGCATGGGCCAGTTCCTCACTAGAGCTGGTGCTGGCCGCGCGCGTGGCGCAGGGGCTGGGTGCCGCCGGTCCGCGCGTCGTCGCGATGGCAATCATTCGGGACCTGTTTGCGGGACGCGAGATGGCGCGCATCATCTCAATCGCCATGATGATCTTTACGCTGGTCCCGGCGATTGCGCCGCTGCTGGGTGCGGGCGTTATTGCTCTGGTTGGTTGGCGTGGCATCTTCGTGTCGTTCATCCTGTTTGCGTCGATCATCGTGCTTTGGATGTCCATCCGGCTGCCCGAATCCCTGGCCCCCGAAAACCGCCGCCCCTTCCGGTTGCCGCTGATGATCGCCGCGGTGCAAGAGATGATCGCTCATCCAACCGTGCGCCTGTCGATCCTTGTACAGACCCTTTGCATGGGGCTGCTGTTCACCATGCTGACGATGGTGCAACCCATTTTCGATGTCGTCCACGACCGGGCCGAAAGCTTCCCGTTCTGGTTCGGATTCATTGCGCTGATTTCTGGTTCGGCCAGTCTGCTGAATGCGGCGCTGGTGGTCCGCGTGGGTATGCGTCGCATGGTGACATGGGCCTTGGGTGGACAAATCCTGATCACAAGCTGCGTCATTGTCCTGAACATGACCCCGCTGTCGCCTGACGCCTCGTTCGCGCTGTTCGTTACGTGGCAAACGACCGTCTTCTTTATGGCGGGCATCACCATGGGCAACCTGAACGCTATCGCGATGGAGCCGATGGGCCATATAGCGGGCATGGCAGCCTCGGTGATCGGGTCGATTGCCACGGTTCTGGCGGCAGCTATCGCAGCCCCTGTGGGTCTGCTGTTCGACGGCTCGATCACTCCGCTGACGACGGCCATATTGATCATGTGCATCCTCGGTTTCGGTCTGATGCTGCATATGGGCCGGATCGAAAACAGACTACCCGCCTGATCTGTGCAGACCGCCTGAATCGCGCTAACCTTCCCTCAATTCTTGGGGAGGGGGCTTCATGAGCGACTACTACGATCTGGGCACATATTCCTGTGCCGTCACCACAGCATCGCCCGAGGCGCAGCTTTGGTTCAATCGCGGTCTGGTCTGGACCTATGGCTACAACCATGACGAGGCCGTGGCCTGTTTTCAGAAAGCTGCCGAGCACGACCCCGACTGCGCCATGGCCCATTGGGGCGTCGCCTATGCGGCGGGACCGAACTATAACCTGCCCTGGGATTTGCGCGACGAACAAGGCCAGACCAAAGCGCTGGCGACCGCCTATGACGCGACGCAGCGCGCGATGGCATTGCTGGACGGATGCACGCCGGTCGAACAGGCGCTGATCTGCGCCCTGCCCGCGCGATACCCGCAGCGGGATCCGACCGAGGATATGCACCGCTGGGACTATGACTATGCCGACGCCATGCGCGCGGCCTTTGCCGAACAATCGGGTGATCTGGACCTGCGCACGATCTATGTGGAGGCGCTGCTGAACCTGACGCCGTGGCAGATGTGGGACCTGAAAACCGGCCAGCCCGCCGAAGGCGCGGCCACGCTTGAGGCGCAAGAGGCGCTGGAAACGGCAATGGCCGACGATCCGGCCGCCATGTCACATCCTGGCCTGCTGCACCTTTATGTGCATCTGATGGAGATGTCGCCCACCCCGGAAAAGGCCCTGAAAGCCGGGGATATCCTGCGGACCTTGGTGCCCGACGCCGGGCATCTGGTGCATATGCCCACCCATATCGACGTGCTGTGCGGCCATTACCAGAACGTCGTCCACTGGAACGCACAGGCCTCTGTCGCGGATCTGAAATATTACGAGCGTGAGGGCGCGTTCAACATCTATACTGGCTATCGCCAGCACAATTATCACTTCACCATCTACGGGGCTTTGTTCCTTGGCCAGATGGAACCGGCCCTGCGCGCCAATCAGGGGCTTTGGGACACCACGCCCGAGGATATGCTGCGGATCGAAAGCCCGCCCATGGCGGATTATTTCGAAAGCTATATGTCCATGGGACCGCATATCCTGATCCGCTTTGGCCGCTGGGACGAGGCCAAGGCGCTGGAACTGCCCGAGGATCCCGACCTCTACCGCACGCTCACCGCGACCACGCATTACGCCCGCGCCATCGCGCACGCGGCCACCGGCGAAGTGGCACAGGCCGAGGCCGAAGAGCAACTGTTCCTCGGCGCCAAGACCTGCGTCCCCGAAACCCGCCGCCTGCACAACAACCGCGTCATCGACCTGCTGGAGATCGCCGCCGAAATGCTGCGCGGTGAGATCGAGTACCGCAAAGGAAACCACGAAATCGCCTATGCCCATCTGCGCCGCTCGGTCGAGTTGGACGACACGCTGCCCTATGATGAGCCATGGGGCTGGATGCAGCCCACCCGCCATGCGCTCGGGGCGCTATTGTTTGAACAGGGCCATACGGACGAGGCCGAGCAGGTCTATCGCGAAGATCTGGGGCTTGGCGGCACGCTCAGCCGCGCCTCGATCCATCCGGACAATGTCTGGAGCCTGAAGGGCCTGCATGATTGCTTGAAAGCCCGCGGTGAAAATGTGGAAATCCTGCAAATCAAACAACGGCTTGATCTCGCCTTAGCCCGCGCCGACCGCGCTGTTGGCGCGTCCTGTTTCTGCGCACAAGCCGCGATGAGGGCCGCTGAATGAGAATACCGCTGCTGATGGCAAGCCTGCTGATTGCCGGCCCAGCCCTTGCCCAGCGTCAGACCTTTGCGCCCGTTGACGAGGCGGATCGCGATCCCTCTCTGGTCGCGTTCCGCGAGAACCTGCGAACCAAGATCGAGGCCCGTGACACGGACGCGGTTGTGGCGGCGGCCTGCGACGACATCTACCTCAGCCACGGGAGCGCGGGCGGTCCGGACGAGTTTCGCATCAACCTGACGGTCCCTCCGGAAACGCTCGCCGAAGAGTTTCGCGACGAGGCAGCGAACCTGCGCAATGCCTTTTGGACGGATTTGCAAACCACGCTGTCCCAGCCGGGCTATTTTGACGATCAGGGCGAGTTCTGGATGCCAACCCACTGGCGCATCGCCCTGCCCGCCTCGGTCGACCCGTTCACGGCGTATTTCGTCACGGCTCAGGACATCTCGTTGCGTCAAAGCCCGTCGCTCGGTGCGGCAATCCTTGGCCTGATCAGCTATGAAGTTGTGCTCGTGCCGGATTATCAGCCCGAGGAAACCTACCAGAACGTCCGCCTGACCGACGGGACATCGGGCTATATGCACACGGATTTTCTGACCCCGATGGTCGGCTATCGCGCCGCGTTCGTGAAATCCGACGCGGGCCAGTGGCAGCTTTGCACGTTTGTCACAGGCGACTAGGTTTTCGCCTTTTTCTTCACGGCGACAACCTTCTCGGCCAGATCGCGGGCGATGGCAAACGCGCCCTTGATCTTGTCGCTGTCCTTCTTCCAGTCGCGCCGGACAACGATCTTGTTGTCCTTGACTTTGGCCAGCCCGCGCTGGTTCTGGATAAACTCCACCAGCCCTTCGGGTGAAGCGAACTTGTCATTGTGGAACTGGATCGTCGCGCCTTTGGGCCCTCCATCCAGTTTCGCGATACCGGCCCGTTTGCACATGGCTTTGATGCGGACGACCAGCATCAGGGTGTTGACCTCCTTTGGCAAAGTGCCAAAGCGGTCGATCAGTTCGGCGGCGAACCCTTCCAACTCTACCTTGGTCGACAGCGACGACAGACGACGGTAGAGGCCAAGACGCACATCCAGATCGGGCACATAGTCCTCGGGGATCAGTACCGGCACGCCCAGATTGATCTGCGGTGCCCATTGGTCGTCGGCATCTAACAGCCCCTCCATCTCGCCCGCTTTGATCTTGGCAATCGCCTCTTCCAGCATCGACTGGTAGAGTTCATAACCCACGTCGCGCATCTGGCCCGACTGTTCCTCGCCCAGCAGGTTCCCCGCGCCGCGAATGTCCAGATCCTGCGACGCCAGCGTGAACCCTGCCCCAAGCGTATCCAGCGAGCCCAGAACGCGCAGACGTTTCTCGGCCGTCGCAGTCAGGCGCGCGCGGGGTTTTGTGGTCAAATAAGCGTAAGCGCGGGTTTTCGAGCGCCCGACCCGGCCGCGGATTTGATAGAGCTGCGCCAACCCAAACATATCCGCCCGATGCACAACCATCGTGTTCGCGGTCGGAATATCCAGCCCGCTTTCCACAATCGTCGTGGCCAGCAGGACATCATACTTGCCGTCGTAAAAGGCGTTCATCCGGTCGTCGAGCTCACCCGCCGCCATTTGTCCATGCGCGACCACATAGGTCAGTTCCGGCAGTTGATCTTTCAGGAACTCCTCAATCTCGGGCAGGTCCGAGATGCGTGGGACCACATAGAAGCTCTGTCCACCACGGTAATGCTCGCGCAGCAGCGCCTCGCGAATGGTAACCGCATCGAACTCGCTGACATAGGTGCGGATCGCCAGCCGGTCGATGGGCGGCGTACCGATGATCGACAGGTCGCGCACACCCGTCAGCGACAGTTGCAGCGTCCGTGGGATCGGCGTTGCGGTCAGGGTCAGGACGTGCACGTCCGAGCGCAACTGTTTCAGGCGCTCTTTGTGGCCCACGCCAAAATGCTGTTCCTCGTCGATGATCAGCAGTCCAAGGTTTTGAAACCGGATCCCCTTGGCCAGCAGCGCATGGGTGCCGATCACGATATCCACGGTGCCGCGCGCCAGCCCGTCACGGGTCTGCTGCGCCTCTTTGGCCGAGACAAAGCGTGACAATTGACGCACCTCCAGCGGGAAACCCCGGAAACGGTCCTTGAAGCTCGCGGCATGTTGGCGCGCCAACAGCGTGGTCGGCGCAATCACCGCGACCTGAACGCCGGACATGGCTGCGACAAAGGCCGCGCGCATCGCAACCTCAGTCTTGCCAAAGCCCACGTCGCCGCAGATCAGACGATCCATCGGCGCGCCGGAATGCATGTCCTCCATCACCTCGGAAATCGCCCGCAACTGGTCGTCGGTTTCCTGATAGGGGAAACGCGCGCTGAACTCCTCCCACGCGTGTGGAGGTGGGTCCATGACCGGAGCCTTCCGCAACGCGCGTTCGGCGGCGATGCGGATCAACTTGTCCGCCATCTCGCGGATGCGCTCTTTCAGCTTGGCCTTCTTGGCCTGCCATGCGCCGCCGCCCAGCCGGTCCAGCAGACCTTCGTCATGACCGTATTTGGACAGCAGTTCGATATTCTCGACCGGCAGGTACAGCTTGGCCTGTTCGGCATATTCCAACAGCAGGCATTCATGCGCGGCCCCGGCGGCTGTCACGACCTCCATCCCCTGATAGCGACCTATGCCGTGATCCACATGCACAACCAGATCACCAGGAGACAGCGATTGGGTCTCGGTCAGGAAGTTCTCGGCCTTGCGGCGTTTCTTGGGCTGGCGGATCAGGCGGTCGCCCAACACGTCCTGTTCTGAGATCACCGTCAGATCGGGCGTTTCGAACCCGTGCTCCAACGCCCAGACGGCCAGATGCAGCCCCCGTTTGCCGACGCGGGTGCCATCGTTGACAGGGATCGCCTCGGCCAGACCTTCGTCCTCGATCAGGCCGGTCAGACGTTCACGCGCGCCTTCGGAATAGGACGCGATCAGCACGGGGCCTTTCGCCATCTTTTCAGTGATATGCGCGGCCAACGCACCAAACACGCTGATGCTTTCCTGCTGACGTTCGGGCGCAAAGTTGCGTCCGATCCGTCCGCCGGCGTCGATCACACCCGGCCCGCTGGCCTGCGGCAAAGGGCTGAACTGCAGCACGCGACGGTCGCCCACCGCCTGCTCCCACGCTGCGTCGTCCATATACAGCAGTCCGGGCGGGGTCGGTTTATAGACCGTATCCATACGCGACCGGTTTTCAAGCGCCAGCTTACGCGTCTCATATTGATCGGCAATCGTATCCCATCTCGCCAGCCGCGCAGGTGTCACCTGATCATCCACGGTGATCGTCGCATCGGGCAGATAATCGAACAGGGTCTCCAGCTTTTCATGGAAAAACGGCAGCCAGTGTTCGATGCCTTGATGTTTGCGGCCTGCGCTGACCGCCTCATAAAGCGGATCATCGGTTCCGGCAGCGCCGAATTCGATGCGATAGTTCTGGCGGAACCGGGTGATGGCAGCCTCGTCCAGAATGACCTCGGAGACCGGAGCCAGTTCCACGATATCAAGCTTTTCGGTCGTGCGTTGCGAGACGGGATCAAAACGGCGGACACCGTCCAGAACGTCTCCGAAAAGGTCCAAACGCACGGGGCCGGAATCGCCCGGAGGGAAGATGTCGATGATGCCGCCGCGGATCGCGTAATCGCCGGGCTCCATCACTGTGGGGCTTTGGATAAACCCCATACGGACGAGGAAGTTACGCAACGCCACTTCATCGATGCGGTGATCCACGCGTGCGGTAAACGCCGCCTCGCGCAACACCTCGCGGGCAGGCACACGTTGGGTCGCGGCGTTCAGCGTGGTCAGCAGCACGAACCGATCCGGCATCTGATGCACCAGCGCCGCCAGCGTCGCCACCCGAGCGGCCGAGATATCGGCATTGGGCGACACCCGGTCGTAAGGCAGACAGTCCCAACCCGGAAAGACAAAGACCGGCATGTCGGGCGCAAAGAAGGTCAGCGCGGCGCGCACCGCCTCCATGCGCTTGTCGTCCCGTGCGACGTGGCACACCGGACCGCCTGACCGGGCGATCTCGTTCAGGACAAGCTGCGCGTCAAACCCCTCAGGGGCGCCGCCAACCGTTACGTGGTTCGGAGCCGTCATCGCCGCATCCTTTCCGCAGTTGTCAGCCAAAAACGCCGATCGAAAGGTTCTGGTACATCCCCCAAAGGGACGTGATCAAGATCGAAATCATCCCGATGATCTGCGTGAAAAGCCGACACCGCGTCAGTGTTTTCGAGACGATCTCCAACGTCGGCACTTCCCGGCGCAGTCGCCGGGCTGCTGCGATATTCGCCAACATCACAAAGCACAATGGGAACATTAGCATAAAGACCGCCTGTGCAAACTCGACGTCATAGAAGAAACCTAGCACCGCCAGCCCGGTGAACGCGAAGCACGACAATGCAAAAATGACCAGTCCCGACACATCAACGATATACAGCAACCGGTTCCCGTTGATGCGAACAATGTCCAGCAAGTCGCGTTCCGTCTGGCCACCCACGCGACGCGCGCGTACCACCAGATCGTAAGGAATGCCCATCGTCCAATGGCTGACCGATGACCACAACACCGCCAGCCCGATCCAGTACCACAGATTCGAAAAGCTGCGCATATCGATGAGTTCGAAGATCGAAGAGTATATGTCCAAGCGCCAGCCCTTTATTCACCGTCCGCAGGGACCCTCATCACACTGACGCGTCCATTGTTACCCTTGAGACCACGTGCAATTCATGCCACCCAATGCGCAATTGTTCAAGGAGAGCGCGCCATGAAACCGACAATCGCCCATTATCCCCTCACGCGGTTCCGCAGGGCCCGCCAATCCGAGGCGATCCGAGGTCTGGTGCGCGAGAACACCTTGACCGTGAATGATTTTATCTGGCCCGTTTTCGTGCGCGGTGGTGAAGGCATCGAAGAACCCGTCCCATCGATGCCCGGTGTCGTGCGACGCTCGGTCGACCTGATAGCCAAAGCCGCGGTCGAGGCGCAAGCTCTTGGAATCCCGGCGATCTGTATCTTCCCCTATACCGATCCCAGCCTGAAGACCGAGGATTGTGCCGAGGCGTGGAACCCCGACAACCTGTCAAACCGCGCCATCCGTGCGATCAAAGCCGCCGCGCCGGATATCGCGGTGATGACCGACGTGGCGCTGGACCCTTATAATATCAACGGCCATGACGGATACGTTGTCAATGGCGAGATTGTGAACGACCAGACGGTCGAGGCGCTGGTGAAGATGACTCTAGCACAGGCCGAGGCCGGGGCGGACATCATCGGCCCCTCGGATATGATGGATGGCCGTATCGGCGCGATGCGCAATGCGCTTGAGGTCGCGGGGCATCACAAGGTGATGATCCTGAGCTATGCCGCGAAATATGCCAGCGCCTTCTATGGTCCGTTCCGCGATGCGGTGGGCGCTTCGGGCGCGCTGACCGGGGACAAGAAGACCTATCAGATGGACCCTGCCAATTCGGACGAGGCCCTGCGCCTGATCGAGCGCGACCTGACCGAGGGCGCGGATATGGTCATGATCAAGCCGGGAATGCCCTATCTGGATATCTGCCGCCGGGTGAAGGACAGTTTCGGCGCGCCGACCTATGCCTATCAGGTCTCGGGCGAATACGCGATGATCCAGGCGGCTGCGCAAAACGGCTGGATTGATGGCGAAAAGGTCATGCTGGAAAGCCTGCTGGCCTTCAAACGCGCGGGCTGTGACGGCATCCTGACCTACTTCGCGCCCGAGGCCGCGCGCATCCTGCAGGGCTAAAGCCTGAGTTTGTCGCAATTTTTCGCCGATCTGACGCGGTCGCGGCGCAGCTTTCCCGTGACAGGCGGCCGCAATCGGCGTAAACTTGCACATAAGATCGGGAACACCCGACATATCAGGCACATACACAGAGACAGAGAAACATGAGCAGTTCCAACTCCCCCCGACTCAGCCGTCGTGGCTTTGCCTTTGGCATGGCCGGACTGACCCTGACTGCCGCCTGCGGCAACGGTGTCGGCAACTCGAACGCAGCCACAATCGACGCGCGCGTCGATGCGACGCTGAACGAGATGTACAACAAATACCCCAATACGCGCGAGATCGCCGACAAGGCCAACGGCATGCTCGTCATGCCGCTGATCACCGAAGCTGGGTTCATCTTTGGCGGTGCCTATGGGCAAGGCGCGCTGCGTATTCAGGGTGCGACGGTCGACTATTACTCGGCCATCTCGGGCAGCGCGGGCCTGCAGATCGGCGCGCAGCAATATGCGCATGTGCTGTTCTTCATGACGGACGAGGCGCTGAACGATTTCCGCCGCTCCAGCGGTTGGACGGCCGGGGCCGATATCGGCTATGTGGTCGACGCGACCGGAGAATCCCTGTCCACCGACACCACCCAACTGCGCAAACCGGTACTGGCAGCCGTCTTCGGGCAAGCCGGCCTGAAATTCGGCGCAACGGTCGAAGGCACAAAATACACCCGCATCATCCCCTAAGCGCAGCAACACCACCCTCCCCCCTCGATCCGGCCCCGCTACATCTTGTGGCGGGGCTCTGACTTTTGGTGAATTTCCACAAATTCCGGTAGCATTGCCCTTTCGGTTCAGCGGGGGTTCCAGTAACCTTGGCGCAAAGGACGACACGGATATCTCGGGGGACAGATGGGTCTGGTTTTTCGTTGGCTGGTAAGACTTGCGACAGGCCTGATCCTGCTTGCTGTTGCCGCTGTGGGGCTGGTCTATTTTCTGGCCAGCCAATCCCTGCCCGACTACAATCAAACCGTTGAAGTCAAAGGCATCACTGCCCCGGTCGAGATCGTCCGCGACACCGCGAATGTGCCCCATATTCTGGGCCAGTCCGACCCGGATGTGTTCTTTGGCTTGGGCTACGCCCACGCGCAGGACCGGCTGTGGCAGATGACAGTTCTGCGCCGTACCGTTCAGGGGCGCCTGTCCGAGGTGTTCGGCCAACGCACCGTGCATATCGACAAGCTGCTGCGGCGGCTGGACCTTTACGGGCTCGCCCATCGCTCGGTCGAGGTGCAGGACGACTATACCAAGGCCGCGCTGCGCGCCTATTCCGCCGGGATCAACGCGCGACTGGCCGAGATCAACGAACAAGCGCTGGGACGCGGCGCGCCCGAGATGTTCCTGTTCAACGCCCCCATGCCCCCGTGGCAACCGGGCGACAGCGTTGCGATCATCAAGCTGATGGGCCTGCAGCTATCCGGTCATCTCGCCGATGAAGTCCTGCGGGCCCGGACCTCTCTGGTGCTCGAGGATCCTGCGCGGCTGGCGGATATTCTGCCCAACGTCCCCGGCCCCGGCATCGCGGCGCTGCCCGAATATGCTGCGCTGTTTCCCAACCTGCCACGCTATGCGCAGGGCGCGCCGATGCCCGACACGGCGCTGTCCCCCTTCCCTCAACGCGGGCTGGCCGGCGCGTCCAACGCCTGGACCGCCGCGCCGTCGCGATCCGCCAGCGGCGGCACCTTGCTGGCCAACGATCCCCATCTGGGTTTCACCGCCCCCGGCATCTGGTATCTGGCACGGCTGGAACTGGCCAAGGGCGGCGTGATCGGCGCGACGATTCCCGGTGCGCCGCCCGTGATGACCGGGCGCAGCGATCGCCTTGGATGGGGGCTGACCTCGTCCTATCTGGACGATCAGGACGTGCATATCGAGCAGCTGAACCCCGACAACCCCGAGGAATACCTGACGCCCGACGGCTACAAACGCTTTCAGACCCGCCCCTCGATCATCGAGATCAAGGATGCCGCTCCCATCACCCTGACCCTGCGCTGGACGGAAAACGGCCCCGTTCTGCCGGGTACGCATTACGATCTGGAAACTATCACACCACCCGGTCATGTCGCGTCCCTGTCATGGAGCGCCCTGAGCCCCCGCGACACCTCAATCAGCGCCTCGCTGGCGCTGATGAACGCGGATACCGTGCGCGAAGCCATCGATCTGGCCGAAGGTTTCATCGCCCCCTCGCAGAACCTGTCGCTGGTCGACAAGGACACGATCGGGCTGAAACTAATCGGCGCGATGCCCCGGCGCGATCTGAATAACCAAAGCCGGGGCCGCATTCCCACGCCCGGCTGGCTGGACCGCAACCGCTGGCAGGGTCGTCTGCCCTATGCCGACAACCCGGAATTTGTGGCCCCGGTGGGCGGTGTGCTGGGCAACACCAACAACAAGATCATCGACCGCCCGTTCCCGCGCCATGTCTCGTATGAGTGGGGTGATACGCAGCGGGTCAATCGCTGGGAACGCCTGATGCAATCGCGCGAGGTACATACGCGCGACAGCTTTATCGAGGCGCAACTGGATACTGTCAGCTTCACTGCCCGCTCTTTGCTGCCACTGATCGGAGCCGACCTGTGGTTCACCGGCGAATCCGCGCCCGAAGGCACACCCGAGCGTCAACGACAGATCGCGCTGGACCTGCTGGCCAACTGGAACGGGGAGATGAACGAGCATCTGCCCGAGCCGCTGATCTACGCCGCCTGGCTGAGGGCGCTGCAAATCCGCCTGATCTCGGACGAGCTTGGCCCGCTGGCGGCTGAGTACAAGCATGTCGAGCCACTGTTCATCGAACGGGTGTATCGCGATATCGACGGCGCCTCGGTCTGGTGCGACGTGAGCCAAAGCGCCCCGGTCGAGACCTGTACCGACATGGCGCGGCTGGCGCTGGACGATGCGATCATCTGGATTTCCGAGCGCTACGGTACGGCGCTACAGTCCCTGCGCTGGGGCGATGCGCATCAGGCCACCCATGACCACCCGGTTCTGGGAGAGGTTCCTGTGCTGCGCTTTTTCGTCAACATCCGCCAGTCCACCAGCGGCGGTGACAACACCCTGCTGCGCGGGCGCACCTCGGGCGAAGGGCCGGACCCGTTCCAGAACGTACATGGCGCGGGCTATCGCGGCGTCTATGATTTTGCCGACCCCGACAGCTCGGTTTTCATCACCGCCACCGGCCAATCCGGCCATTTCCTGTCACGCTATTACGATGATCAGGCGCAGCTGTGGCGGCGCGGCGAATATATCCCCATGTCGCTAGATATCGGGTTGGCCCGCGCGGCGGCGGTTGGGGTGACGGTGCTGAACCCGCGCTGAAGTGATCGGCAATTACCCGCGCCCTTTTACACCCCGCGTGGACGCCGCCGGTGCTTTTCGCCTAAATTCAACGGGTCGTGGCATTGGCAAGAAGGGGGTAATTTCATGGGTAGCCTTCGCGATACCCTGAACAATCTGGCGCGCGACTACGCCGTCGCCTGGAGTTCAGGAGATCCCGACGCCGTCGCCAACTTCTTCGCGCCCGACGGACAGATCATCATCAATCGGAGCGAACCTCTGCAAGGTCACGCCGCCATCGCCGAGATGGCGCGCGACTTGTACGCCCAGTTTCCCGATCTTGAAGTCCGTTGCGACATGATGCGGTGGGCCGGGCCTCATGCCCTGTTCGTCAGGACACTCGAAGGGCACCACAAAACCACAGGAAACCGCGTTATCACGCGCGGGTGGGAGCAATGGGAACTGACGCCGGACCACAAGATCCAAAGCTCATTGGAATGGTTCGATGCGGATGAACGGCAAAGCCAGATCGACGGGTCTTGACCTGATTTACTCTGAGGTCACCACATAGTCGCGCGGGATGCCTTGTGTGATACGGAACCAATCCGAATTCCGCGTCCGGTTCTGATGGGCATCAAAGGCAGTCTGATTTGCGAATACCTCGGACACGTTGAACCGCCCGGGGTACTCTGCATCTTCGCTGACCTCAAAAGCAATGCAGCCCTCTTCCGCCCGCGTCAGCGCGATATGCACAGGCAACGCCTGCCGCACCTGTTCCAGACGATCTTGTGGCACCGTGATGTGCCCTCGAAGATAGACCTTGCCGTTGTCCTGCGTCATCCTCACCCCCCGCGGTTAGGCAAATCCGAGGTCAAAGCGCCGCGAATTGAGCCGCCTGCTTGTCGGTCCACAGCACGGTGATCTCGAACCCGTCGTCGGTCTGCTCTTCTGCGCGGACCACGTCCTGACGGAACAGCCACGCGCGCTTGTCGCCCTCGGCGAAGCCCAGCGTCAGCGTGGTTTCATGCCGCGCGCCCTGCAGGATCGTGGCGATTTCGGACAGCAAATGCGTGACCCCCTCGCCGGTCACAGCAGATATGGCAAAAATCGCCGGATCACGCTCGGCCCGTGCCAGCGTGGCTTCGCGCTCCTGCGCATCCAGCAGGTCGATCTTGTTCCAGACCTCCAGCCGGGGCCGGTCATCCTCGACCCCCAGAGAGGTCAGAATCGTTTCCACATCCTGCGCCTGCGCCTCGGTCTCTTCGTGGCTGATGTCGCGGACATGGACGACCAGATCAGCGCCCAACACCTCCTCCAACGTGGCGCGGAAGGCGGCGACCAGTTCGGTCGGCAGGTTCGAGATGAACCCCACCGTGTCCGACAGGATCACCTCGGGGCCATCGGGCAGTTCGACCCGGCGCATGGTCGGGTCCAGCGTGGCGAACAGCATGTCCTTGGCCATCACCTCGGCCCCGGTCAGGCTGTTGAACAGGGTGGATTTTCCAGCGTTGGTGTAGCCAACCAAAGCGACAATCGGATACGGCACCTTGGCCCGGGCGGCGCGGTGCAGAGTGCGGGTCTTGATCACCTTCTGCAACTGACGGCGCAGGCGCACCAGCTGATCGTCAATCGCGCGGCGGTCGGCCTCGATCTGAGTCTCACCAGGGCCACCGACAAAGCCCAAGCCCCCCCGCTGACGTTCCAGGTGGGTCCAGGCCCGTACCAGACGCGTGCGCTGATAGCTGAGCGCAGCCATCTCGACCTGCAGCACCCCTTCACGAGTGCGCGCGCGGTCGCTGAAGATTTCCAGGATCAGCCCGGTCCGGTCGAGGATTTTGACCTTCCAAGCCCTTTCCAAGTTGCGCTGCTGGACCGGCGTCACCGGACCGTCGATCAGAACCAGTTCGACGTCATTGTCATGCAGGCGGTCAGCCAGTTCCTCGATCTTGCCGCTGCCGAACAGCAATCCGGCCTGCGCGCGCGGAAGGCGCACGATCTCGGACCCGATCACATCCAAATCGGGCAATGCGGCAGCCAGCGCAACCGCCTCGGCCAGCGCCGGTTCAGGGACGCGGCGCTGTTCATCTGATTTGATTTCAGGATGCAGCACCCAAGCCCGGGTGCGCGCCCTTTCATGTTCCATCAAGAGGCGTCTTCGCCCTCATACAGGTTGATCGGCTGTGACGGCATGATGGTCGAAATCGCGTGCTTATAGACCAGCTGCGACTGTCCGTCGCGGCGCAGCAGCACACAGAAATTGTCGAACCAGGTGATCACACCCTGCAATTTCACGCCGTTGATCAGGAATATCGTGACCGGGACCTTTGCCTTACGTACATTGTTCAGGAACGCGTCCTGCAGATTTTGTCTGTCCGAAGCCATATTGTTATAATCTCGCCATTGTTCTTGCTACGCGCTGCGGACCAACGCGCTCCCTCCCGCTCACTATGGAGCGGCGCGCACAGATATTCCAGATGAAAAATCAGGCAGTAACGCCAATCGATGACGATAGGTCAATCGCGCCACAGCGTCGGCGTGATCAGCGCGACGATGGCCAGCGTCTCAAGCCGGCCAATCACCATCCCCGCGCAGACGGTCAGCTTGGCCGCATCAGACAGATCGATCAGGCGGATCGGCACATCGGTTGCCAGCTCGATCAGCGGCCCCGTCGTGCTGAGTGCTGCGACCGCCAGCACCATCGCCTGCTCGAACCCGACCCCCATCGCGGCGAGCAGCAGGTTGAAGAACGCCAGCGTCAGGGCGAACATCATCAGGAAGATCCACGCGATAAAGGCACCATCGCTTTGGATGCGACGGTTGCCCCCGCCCTCGCCGCTGATGGATGAGGGATAAATCAGCCGGTCAATCTCGCGCTTGCCATTGAGGTACAGCGCAAAGACCCGCAGCAGCTTGACCCCGCCTGCCGTGGTCGCCACACCGCCACCAATCAACGCCAGCCCCATCAGGATCAGGCCCGGCGTGCCCAGACCTGACAGCTGCTGCGCATCGTTCCAGTTCGCACTTTCGAACCCGGCGGTGGTCAGAAACGACATCGCGGTGAAGATCATGCCCCAGATCACCTGCAGCGCCTGCAACGGGGAAATCTCGATGCTCAACTCGGCCACACCGGCCATGAACCGCAGAAACAGCAGCAGCGCCACCGCCAGCACGATCGAAATGCCGATGCGGAACTCAGGGTCCTTGTCGAGCCGCGCATAGCCCGAGGTCGCCGTATCGGTGGAAAAGGTCAGCCGTGAAAGGGCGAAGAATAAAAACAGGAACAGGATCGCCTCGCCAGTGAAGCCCGCCGTCGACCCTTCCAGTCCGCCGACCGGAGAGATACCAGAGGTCGCCATCACCGACATCGCATGGCAAACCGCCGTCAGCCCCTGTTCCCCTGCGATCAGCAGCAAAATCCAGATCACCACGGTCAGGCCCGCATAGACCGGGCTCAGCGTGCGGGTCACGCGGATCAGATGCCCGCGCGGGTCGGTCTTTTCGCTCTGCGCCACGCCCGAGACCGGGCGGCCTGGTTGCCCCCGCGCGGTGACCTCGAACCCGCCCAGCGACAGCGGAGCAAGGATGGCCGCCGCCGAAATCCACATCAGCAGGCCACCCATCCACCCTACAAGGGCGCGCCACAGATGTAATGGCGCAGACAGCCGCGCCGGATCGGGGAACAGATCTGCCCCGGTTGTGGTCAGCGCGCTGACCATATCGAAATAGGCGTTCAGAAAGCTGGTGGTTCCCAGCGCATCATGGAACGGGATCGCCAGAAACACCGGCATGATCGTGAAGGCCGCCAGCAATACCGCCAGCTGCCCCAACGTACCCCGGCGCGGCGTTCGGTTCGACATCGCCACCGCGATAATCGACACGCAGAACAAGCCAAGAAGACCCGCATAGAAAAACGCCCGCGACGTCGCATGATCGTCCAGCACCAGCGCGTAGGCGGCAGGTATCCACATTGCGAGCGCGGCAATCCCCCAGATCATCAGAAGCAGCGGCAACCGCCGCAGCACCCCGACCTGTTGCTGTGCGCGCGCCTGCACCATCAGAAGAAATCAATCGAGACCTGCATCAGGCGTTCGACCTCGGGCACGTCCTTGGCCATGGCGAAGATCGCGACCACGTCCTTTTCGTCGATCCGCAGGCTGCCAGTCGGGCGCAAAAGCTCGTCGCCTTTGCGCACCGCCCCGACCAGAACGCCTTCGGGAAAATCGATATCGCGCAGCTTTTGCCCCGCCATGGGCGAGGTCGACAGCACCTCAGCCTCGATCACCTCGGCCTCGGCATCGCCGATGGAATAGACCTGGCGAACACGCCCGTGCCGGATATGCCGCAGGATCGAGCTGACGGTGGTTGCGCGCGGGTTGATATAAGCGTCAATTCCCAGCGGCCCCATCAGCGCCACCATGCTGGGATCGTTGATCAGCGCAATGGCCAGCGCGCAGCCTTCGCCCTTGGCCCGCACCGCGGCCAGCATGTTGGTGCGGTCATCGTCCGTGACCGCCAGCATCGCATCGGCGCGTTCAATCCCCGCCTCGCTCAGCAACGCGGAATCCAGACCGTCGCCGTTCAGAACGATCGTCCGTTCTAGCGCCTCGGCCGCGATCTCGGCGCATTTGCGGTCGCGTTCAATAACCTTCGCCCGGACCCGGCTTTCGCGCTCTTCGAGTGTGCGGGCCACTTCCAGCCCGACGTTGCCGCCGCCAACGATCACAACCCGGTCCTGCTTGCGTTGCGCCTTGCCGAACACCTCCATCGTGCGGTCGACATCGTTGACGCTGGTGAAGACATAGCATTCGTCGCCGACGAACAACTGATCATCCGGCTCGGGGGCGAACAGCGACCCCTCGCGCCGGACGCCCACGACAATCGAGCTGAGGGTCGAGAACAGGTCGGTCAGCTGGCGCAGGGGGGTATTCACGATGGGGCAGTCCTCATCGACCCGAATGCCCAGCAACTGCGCCTTGCCATCCATAAACAGTTCGGTGTCAAAGGCGGCTGGCGCCGACAGGCGGCGCATGGCAGCCGCTGCAACCTCGCGTTCGGGGCTGATCACCACATCGATGGGCAGGTGATCGCGGCGGTAGAGGTCGGAATGGATCGCCTCAAGATAGGATTTCGACCGCAAACGAGCGATCTTGCGCTGGATCGAAAAAACCGAATGCGCCATCTGGCAGGTGACCATGTTCACCTCGTCCGAATGAGTCGCGGCGATGATCATATCGGCATCGCGGGCCCCTGCCCGCTCCAGCACGTCGGGGTAGCTTGCAAAGCCTGCGATCCCCTGCACGTCCAGCGTTTCGGTCGCGCGGCGCACCAGATCGGGATTGTTGTCGACCACCGTCACATCGTTCAGCTCGCCCGAAAGGTGACGCGCAATCTGCCAGCCAACCTGACCGGCACCGCATATGATGACCTTCATATTACTGGCCCTTCTGCCTGAAATCTTTGAATGACAGATGCCCCCGAAGCGGTCAATTGAATTGTCATGCCGCACAAGCTGCGCCAGAATAAGCGCATGAAAACAATGCTGCCTGTCCTGATTTGCCTGTTGACCCTTTCGGCTTGCGGCCCGCTGTCGCTGTATTACCGCGAAGGTGAGAGCGTTGCGCGGATGCAGACCGAGACCACGGCCTGCCAGGTGCAGGCGCTGAAAGACGCCCCTGTGGCCAATCAGGTCCGGCAAAGCCCACCGACCTACTGGCCCGGTCGCACCTATTGCGACCGCAACGGCCGCTGCTATCGCAATCCCGGCTGGTGGGAGCCGGGGCGGATCTACACCGTCGATGTCAACTCGGGGCTGCGCAGCACGGTCGAGGCGCAATGCATGGCCGCCAAAGGCTATCAGCCGGTCAGCCTGCGGCCCTGCAGGCAAGGGGTGAAATCACGGGTGACGCCTGCGCGCACAACCACCCTGCCGCCGCTGAGCACCGAGAGCTGTTTCGTCAAATTCGACGATGGATCGTTCCAGATCATCACGCCGGGCCAGACGGGTTAACCCGGCGGATCACTCCGCCGGTTCAGGTTCGTCAATCTGCGCCACCCGAGCACCGGATTTGTTCGAGGTCACGACGCCCAGCGATTTCAACTTGCGGTGCAGCGCGCTGCGTTCCATGCCGACAAAGCTGGCGGTGCGGCTGATATTGCCGCCAAACCGGTTGATCTGGGTCAGCAGATATTCCCGCTCGAACGCCTCGCGCGCCTCGCGCAGCGGTAGGGTCGCCAATGCACCCGACAGGACCACGCGCCCGGATTCGTCGGATTTCTCTTCCTCGCTGGGCAGCTCGCGCGCCTCGATCGGGTCGGTGCCATCGCCAAGGATCAGCACCCGTTCGATCAGGTTCTTCAACTGGCGCACATTGCCCGGCCATGTCATCGTTTGCAGTAAAGCAACCGCCTCGTCCGACAACTCACGCGCAGGCAAGCCCTGCGTCTCGTTGCACATTTCGATGAAGTGCTGCGCCAGAACCGGGATATCCTCTCGCCGTTCTTCCAGCGAGGGTACGGCGATCGGAACCACGTTCAGCCGGTGATAGAGTTCTTCGCGGAACCGGTCGGCGGCGATCTCTTCTTCCAGATCGCGGTTGGTCGACGAGATAACGCGCAGATCAACCCGAACCTTGTCGCTACCGCCCACCCGCTGGAACTGCTGATCCACCAGCACCCGCAGGATTTTCGACTGGGTGCCCAGCGGCATATCCGCGACCTCGTCGAAATACACAACACCGCCATGGGCCTCTTCCAGCAGACCGGACTCGATCCCGCGCTCCGAGGATTCGCGGCCGAACAGAACTTCTTCAACCCGCTCAGGCTCAATCCCGGCGCAGTTCACAGTGACAAAGGGCGCATTGGCGCGGTTGGAATGGGCGTGAATATAGCGCGCCGCGATTTCCTTACCCGACCCGGCCGGACCGCTGAGCATCACGCGACCGTTGGATTTGGTCACCTTGTCCAACTGCCCCTGCATTGCCCGGAACGAGGCCGATTTGCCGATCATGTCGGAGCAGCTGACCTCCTGCCGTTTCAGCGAGGCGTTTTCACGCCGCAGGCGTGAGGTTTCCATTGCGCGGCGGATCACCACCATCAACTGGTCAATATTGAAGGGCTTTTCGATAAAGTCGTAAGCGCCCTGCTTGATCGCGGCGACCGCGATTTCGATATTGCCGTGACCTGAAATGATCACCACCGGCACATCCGGGTTGTCGCGTTTCACCGCCTTCAGGATGTCGATCCCGTCCATGCGGCTGTCTTTCAGCCAGATATCCAGGATCAACAGCCCCGGAGGCTCGGCGTTGATGGCCGCCATGCAATCGTCCGAGTTTCCCGCCAACCGGGTGGAATAGCCTTCGTCCTCGAGAATATCGGACACCAATTCGCGAATATCGCGTTCGTCATCTACGATCAGAATGTCGCTCATCTTTGGCCTGCTTTCAGTTTGTTTGTTTTAATCGCCTGTTTGTCTGGCGCGATTGACGGGCCGCCTGAGGCCCCGGGAAGACGAATGACAGCCATCGCGCCGAAATGGTCCTGTCCGTCGAATGTGGGCGCATCTTCCAATGTCAGCGCTCCGCCATGTTCTTCGATGATCTTCTTGACGATGGGCAGGCCAAGGCCGGTGCCCTCGTCGCGGGTGGTCACGTAGGGTTCAAACAGCCGTGCCCGGTCCTCGGGCAGGCCGATGCCGTTGTCGGCAATGGTGATCTGCGTTCCGGCGTCATCGCTGGAAACCACCACCTTGATCTGCGGCTTTAGATTATCCGGTGCACCTTTTTCTTTCAGGGTTTCAATCGCTTCACCGGCATTTTTGATCAGATTGGTCAGCGCCTGGCTCAGCATCGTGGCATCCACATCGGCTGCGATGGGCTGATCGGGAAGGTCGGCATCAATCTGCACATCCGGCTGCCCGGCCTGCTGTAGTAACACCGCCTCTCGGACCAACCCTACGATGTTCTCTTCCTGCCGCTCCGGCTCGGGCATGCGGGCGAATTTCGAGAACTCATCCACGATCCGCCGCAGGTCGTTGGTCTGCCGTACGATGACGTCGGTCATCGATTCCAGACTATCGCAATCATCCTCGTCCAGCTTGCGTGAGAATTTGCGCTTGATCCGCTCGGCGCTCAGCTGGATCGGGGTCAGAGGGTTCTTGATCTCATGCGCAATGCGCCGCGCCACGTCGCCCCACGCCGCCATCCGCTGCGCGCTGACCAGATCGGTGACGTCATCGAAGGCGACCACATAGCCCTCAAGCCCACCATCCTCGCCACGCCGCGTGGCCATCCGCACCAGCAGGTTTTCCAACTGGCCTTTACGGGTCACCTTGACCTCACCCTGAATCGCCTCTTGTCCGCTGGCTTTCAGTTCTTCGAACAACGGCAGGAACTCGGGCACGGCAATGCCGATCGCCAGGTTCTGTTCCCCACCGGACCAGCCCAGCAGACGTTCGCCTGATCGGTTCACGAAGGTCACGCAGCCATCGGGGTCAACGCCGACCACGCCCGAAGTCACCGAACTCAGCACCGAGTCAAACAGCCGCCGACGGCGTTCGATATGGCGTGTGTTGTCCAGCAACGTGTCGCGCTGACCCTTCAACTGGCGCGTCATCTGGTTGAAGTACCGGCCCAGCATGGCGATCTCGTCATCGCTGGCCTCTTCATAGACCTGAACGCTCAGATCGCCCGCGCCCACCCGTTGCGCCGCTGTGGTTAAACGCCCGACGGGCCGGGAAAGACGCTCGGCAAACCACATGCCCAGTGACATGGCGGCAAGGATCAGGATGACCGCAAATCCAAGATATAACAGGCCAAATTCGAACAGTACCCTGCCCCGTTCGCTTTCCAACTGGCTGTAGAACTGCGCCGTTTCCTTAGTTTCGTCCAATAGTGTCAGCAGCTCACCATCCACCTCGCGGCTGACATAGAGGTAACGGTCCAGATAAGCCTTCAACGGCACCAGCGCGCGGAATTCGCTGTTGTCCCAATCGGCAATGATGGCCATGCCCTGATCGTTGGCCTCGACCATCTCTTCGGGTGTCGGCGCTTCGTAATCGAACAGGTAGGACCGGTCCCCGCGCGACCGGATCTCGCCGCTGCCGTCGATCACATAAGCCTCGCGCAGACCGCGCTGAATCTGCGCCTGCCCCTGCGCCAGAACCTCGCGCAGTTCGGCGTCCGAGATGTAATAGTCAAGTGCGCGGGCATTATCCAGAAACCGCGCCAATACGGCCGCGTCTTGCGTCAGGCCTTGCCGATGTTCCTGCTCATAAGCCTCGGCTGCACTCAGCGATGATCCCACCACCTGCCGCACTCGGTCCGAAAACCAACCCTCGAGACCGATATTCACCGTCAGCCCGGCGAAAATCGCCACGGTGACCGTCGGAACCAGCGCCAGCAACGTGAACGCGCCGATCAGACGCAAGTGCAGGCGAGAGCCCGCCGATTTCGCCCGCCGCGCCGCGATCAGGCTGAACAGCTGCCCCAGCACAAGCGCGGCCACAACCAGCACATAGACCAGATCGGCCAGCAGAATCAGCCGCAGCGTGGGGGCCGCAGCACCTAGATCGAAAGGACCAATGACCAGATAGGTTGCGAGCGTCAGCACGGGGCCCAAAACGACCAGCCCCAGAGTGCTGAAATTGCGCATTTTCCGGGACTTACGCCACCGGTTGATCCATAGGATCGGCCCGCTCTGTGCCCGGGTTGCCACCGTCTGCCCTCTTACTGATGTGCCGCCTGTGCGGCTGACCGCCATATGTCGTGGTCGTTGTCGGGAGCGAACCCGAATGCCACGGCTTGTGTGGCGATATTACATCAGTTTGCGGCGACGTGTCACCTGAATATCGAGGTCCGTGATCTTTTTCCGCAGCGTATTCCGGTTAATCCCCAGAAGATCAGCACATTTTGCCTGATTGCCCCCGGTCGCATCCAGCGCAATCTCGATCAACGGTGCCTCGACCTCGCGCAGAATACGTTGATACAGGCCAGGAGGCGGCAGGATATTTCCATGCAGATCGAAGTAACGCCGCAGGTGGCGACCCACCGAGGATGACAGTTTCTCGCGCTCGCCATCGCCCAAAACCGGCTCGGCCTCGGGCTGGCTGCCCAGCACCATCTCGACCTCGGTGCGCGAGATTTCATCGGCGCGGCTGGTCAGGCTGAGGCGACGGATCGCGTTTTCTAACTGGCGGACATTGCCGGGCCAGGAATAGCGGCGCACCAGTTCCACGGCCTCGGGGCTCAGGCGGCGTTGCGCGCCGCTGTCGCGTTCTTCGCGCACCAGAAAATGGTCGGTCAGCAGGGTAATATCGTCGACACGTTCGCGCAGAGCCGGGACATGGATCGTCGCACCGCACAGGCGATAATACAGGTCTTGCCGTACCCGACCACTCTCCATCGCGTCGGTCAGATCAGATTGGCTGGTGGCCATGAAGCGCGGAACGTGATCGCCCGGAGTGTCCATCATCCGCACGATGCGCGCCTGAATCTCGTCATCTATATCGGCGATTTCGTCGATCAGCAGCGTGCCACCGCGCACCCGCGCCATGACCCGTGCGGGGCCCTCAAGATCGCTCAGATCAGCCGCTGTTGCTGTGACAAACGGCAATGTCCGCCGGTCCGAGAAATCGTGAATAGCGCGCGCGATCAATGACTTGCCCGTGCCGCTTTCGCCCGAGATCATCACCGACAGATCGGTATTCATCACACGCGCCACCAAACGATAGAGCGCCTGCATCACCGGCGTCCGCCCAACCAAAGGCAGCTCATCTGGGCGGTCCTCGCTGGCCTCAACCGGTTCGGCATGAGCACGCTGTTTCTGATCCAGCGCGCGCGCCGTGCGCTTCATCAGATCGGGCAGATCGAACGGTTTGGGCAGGTAATCATAGGCATCCGCCTCGGCTGCCTGAATGGCGGTCATGATCGTGTTTTGGGCCGAGATCACGATGACCGGCAATCCGGGCCGGTCCTGTGCAATCTTGGGCAGCATCTCAAGCCCGTTCCCGTCCGGCATCACCACGTCCGAGATCACGACGTCGCCCTTGCCCTCGGCGACCCAGCGCATCAGCGTGGTCAGAGACGACGTCGCGTGCACCTTGCACCCTGCCCGCGTCAGCGCCTGTGTCAGAACCGTGCGGATCGTGCGGTCGTCATCGGCAACCAGAACTGTGCCATCCATCAGATGCTCTCCTTATCATATGCGTCCGGCGGCGCGCGCCGCAGGGACAGGCGGAAGACGGTGCGTCCGGGCACCGAATCCGCCGAAATCCAGCCGTCATGGTCGGACACGATCTTGCTGACCAGAGCCAGCCCCAGACCCGTGCCGTTTTCCTTGCCTGAGACGAAGGGATCAAAAATATCGCTTCGAATATTTTCGGGCAGCCCCGGGCCGTCATCAATGATCTCGATCTGCAGGGGCAGCGAGTGGCCCGACCCGTCGCTGCGCCGCAGCCGGAACGAGTGTTCGAAATAGGTGCGCAGCCGGATTGTGCCTTTTTCCTCAGCGGCTTCCGAGGCGTTTTTGAGCAGGTTCAGCACCACCTGCAAGAACTGATCCGGATCGCCATAGGCCAGTGGCAGCGACGGGTCATAGTCCTCGACAATGGTCATATGCGCGCCAAAGCCCAGCAGCGCCGAGCGGCGGGCGCGGTCCAGAACGTCATGGATATTGACCGGCTTGAACGCGGGTTCGGAGAGGTTTCCGAACTGTTCGACCTGCTCGAGCAGCTTCACGATCCGGCGGCTTTCTTCGACGATAAGATCTGTTAATTCAAGGTCTTGCTGTGATATGTTCATGCTCAGCAGCTGCGCCGCACCGGTGATCCCAGCCAAGGGATTCTTGATCTCATGCGCCAGCATCTCGGCCATGCCGATGGCCGATTGCGCCGCAGATTTCACTGTGTTCCCGCGCGTCATCCGCCCGGCCAGTTCGCGAGGCGAGATGATCATGATCATCGACCCAGGGTGTCCCATCAGCGGCGCGATCTGCAGCGCGCATTGCAGCGGCGCGCGGTTGCCGGACCCCACATCCACATCATTCACAAACAAAGGCGTGCCCTGCTGGCGGGCCCGCAAAAACGCCTCTTCCAGCGGCGCATCGACGGCGATCTGGTCCCAGACCGGGTGCCCGACAACCGCCTTGTGCGAGGCGTTCAAAAAACCCTCGCCCGAGGAATTGACATCCGATATCCGATCCTCGGCGTCGATGATAAAGGCCGGTACGGGCAACGAAGCCCAGATGCTCTGATCCGAATTCATGCCGCCGCCTCTGCCGGGCCGCTCAGCGCATCGCTCAGCAACCGCAGCACCTCATCCGTGTCGCGCGACGTCAGAACCGCGCGCCGCAGGTTGGCGGGCGTTGCGGCCTCATCCATATACCAGCCCAAGTGTTTACGCGCCACGCGCAGGCCCAGATCGGTGCCGTAGAAGTCCAGCATCGCCTGATAGTGACCGCGCACCATGTCGATCAGGTCTGCCCCCTTGGGAATGATTGGGGCCTGCGCCCCGTACAGATCATGACAGACCTGCGCCAACAGCCACGGCTTGCCCTGCGCGCCCCGCCCCACCATCACGCCATCCGCGCCGGAGTGTTCCAGCGCCATGCGCGCGGTATCGGTGTCGACAATATCTCCGTTGGCGATGACGGGGATCGAGACCGCCTCTTTCACTGCCCGGATCGCCTGCCAATCGGCGCGTCCCTTGTAGAACTGACAACGGGTGCGCCCGTGGATCGTGACCATCCGGATACCGGCCTCCTGCGCCCGCCGCGCCACATCCGGCGCGTTCAGCAGGCTGTCATCCCAGCCTAAACGGGTCTTCAGCGTCACCGGAACATCCACCGCAGCGACGACAGCCTCGATCAACGTCAGCGCATGATCCGGCGTCTTCAGCAAAGCAGACCCGGAATACCCGTTCGTCACCTTCTTGGCGGGGCACCCCATGTTGATGTCGATCACCCGCGCGCCGCGGTCGGCAACCTGCCGCGCGGCCTCGGCCATCCAATGCGCCTCGCGCCCGGCCAGTTGCACGGCGGTGTTTTCCACATCCGCTGACAGCTCGGCCCGTTCGCGCACGCCCGGCTTGGCCTGCACCATTTCCTGACTGGCGACCATTTCGCTGACCACCATACCGGCGCCAAAGCGCATCACGAGATCGCGGAAAGGCCGGTCGGTGATTCCGGCCATGGGTGCCAACAGCACCGGAGGGGTCAGATCCTTTTCAGCAAGACGCAGGGTCAACGTGCCTAATCCTTGAGCAATTGTGCATTTGATATCGAAATCGCAGCATATGAACAACAAAACAGCGCCATTCAAGCCCGCAAAATCATCACGTGATTAATTTTTAGGCATCTTGACGCGGGTGATTGCCTCTGCATTCACCGCCGCCTAAACAAAGCCCAATCGAAGGAACCCACAGATGACCACAGCCGCCATCATCGTCGCCGCCGGACGCGGCCAGCGCGCCGGGGGCGGTGTACCCAAACAGTGGCGCGGGCTGGGCGGGCGACGGGTGGCGGACTGGACCCTCGATCGGTTCCGGGGGTGCGTCGATCATATCGTTCTGGTGCTGTCGGAAGACGACACTGATGCGTGGGAAGAATTCAGCGTCTCGGATCTGATCCTGACGTCGGGCGGTGCCAGCCGTGCCGCATCGGTTCAAAGCGGGCTGCGGGCCTTGGCGGCGCATAATGTCGACAAGGTCCTGATCCACGACGTTGCGCGCCCCTGTGTCAGCGCCCGGATCATTGGCGATGTGCTGGCCGCGCTCGACAGCCACGCCGCCGCTGCGCCCGGGCTGGCGGTCACAGATGCGCTCTGGACCGGGGACGGATCGCTGGTGACGGGAACGCAGGATCGCAAAGGCCTCTTTGCTGCGCAAACGCCGCAGGGGTTTCACTATGACGCGATCACCGCAGCCCATGCCGCCCACCCCGGCGACGCGGCGGATGACGTCGAGGTTGCGCGGTCCGCCGGGATTGAGGTGGTCATCGTCCCCGGCGACGCAGATAATCTGAAAATCACCCGACCCGAGGATTTCACCCGGGCCGAGCGCACAATGGGAACGGATATGAATGTAAGGCTGGGCAACGGCTATGATGTGCACCGCTTTGGTGACGGGGATCATGTTATCCTGTGTGGCGTGAGGGTCCCGCATGATCGCGGGCTTCAGGGCCATTCGGATGCCGATGTGGGGATGCATGCGGTCACCGATGCCATCTATGGCGCGCTGGCGCAGGGCGATATCGGACAGCATTTCCCGCCTTCCGACCCGCAATGGAAAGGGGCCGCCAGCGAGATATTCCTGCGCCACGCCGTCGAACTGGCCGGGCAGATGGGCTACGCCATTTCGAACGTCGACTGCACGCTGGTCTGCGAATACCCCAAGATCGGCCCTCATGCCGAGGCCATGCGCACCGAGATGGCGCGGATCATGGGTCTGCGCGCGGATCAGGTCTCGGTCAAGGCCACCACGTCCGAACGGCTGGGCTTTACCGGCCGCAGCGAGGGTATCGCATCGCTCGCCACCGCCTGTCTGGTGAAATCATGACGGCGGCGCAGTTGATCGGAACCGTCTGCGGCGTGGGCTATCTGCGCCCTGCCCCCGGCACATGGGGCTCTCTGGCGGCGTTGCCTTTGGCTTGGCTGCTGCATGTGATCGGTGGCTTTCCGTTGCTGGTCTTGGCGACCGCGGCAGCCTTCGCCGCTGGCCTCTGGGCCACGCGCGTCATGACCGAAGGGCAAGATGATCACGACCCCTCGGAGATCGTCATTGATGAGGTTGCGGGCCAGTTCATCGCGCTTTGGGCCGTGTCCTACCCGGCCTGGGCGCATGGGATCGAGATCACGGCGCTCTGGCCCGGCTGGGTCGCAGGGTTCCTGTTGTTCCGCCTGTTCGACATCACCAAACCCGGCCCCGTCGGCTGGGCCGACCGGCGCGGAGACCCAATGGGCGTGATGCTCGACGACGTGATCGCGGGGGTCTTTGCCGCCATCGGTGTCCTGATCCTTGCCGGGATCGCGCATGGGGTGATGGGCCTGTGATCGTCGCCGACCTGCTGGACCGCGCCAAAGCGCAAGGCGTGATGATTGCCACCGCCGAAAGCTGCACGGGCGGCATGGTAGCCGCCGCGCTGACCGACATTCCCGGCAGCTCCGCCGTGGTCGAACGGGGCTTCGTGACCTACACCAACTCCGCCAAGCAAGAGATGCTGGGCGTGCGCCGCGAAACGCTCGACGCGCACGGCGCGGTCTCGGAACAGGTTGCGCGCGAGATGGCCGAGGGCGCTGTGCAACATTCACATGCGCAGCTGGCGGTCTCGATCACCGGCGTCGCGGGCCCCGGCGGGTCCGAGTTCAAACCCGAAGGCCGCGTCTGCTTCGGGCTGGCCATGGAGGGGCAACCGACCCGCACCGAGACGGTCGAATTCGGCCCGCTGGGCCGGGAGTCTGTTCGCAAAGCCGCGCGCGACCATGCGCTGCAGATGCTGCTGCACAGCCTTTCGCAATCCGCCTAAATTTCGCGCAAACACGCCCAACGGGCGCAAATTTCATCAACAGTTGAGAAAAAGCCGCCAAAATAAGCGGCATTTTCTGCCATTGCGTCTTTTTTCCCCGCCGTCGCTCGGCTTCAACCCGCCGCACACCACTCACGAAGCGTCGGGCACCCCGCCGGATGCCCACAGAGAAAGGAGAGCGGCCCATGAACGGAGCCGATACAGCCTGGATCATCGTTGCAACAGCACTGGTCCTGTTCATGACATTGCCGGGGCTTGCCCTGTTCTATGGCGGGCTTGTGCGTGCGCGAAATGTGCTCAGCGTCTTCATGCACTGTTTTTCGATTGCCTGTTTGATGAGCATTCTGTGGCTGGTCGCAGGGTATTCCATCGCCTTCGGGCCCGGTGAAAGCGGTCTTTGGGGCGGACTTGGCAAGGCGTTCCTGAGCGGTGTCGACGCCGACAGCCTTGCGGGCACCCTACCCGAGATCCTGTTCTTCGCCTTCCAGATGACCTTTGCCATCATCACACCAGCCCTGATCGTCGGTGCCTATGTGGAACGTGTGGGCTTTGGCTTTGTACTCACCTTCTCGGCCCTCTGGATGCTGCTGTGTTACGCGCCCGTGGTCCATTGGATCTGGGGCGGTGGCATGTTGGCAGACGGCGGCATACTGGGTGAGATCGGCGTGCGCGATTTTGCGGGCGGTATCGTGGTCCATGAAACCGCAGGTCTGGCCGCGCTGATCATCGCCGTCATCCTCGGCCCGCGCCGCAACCGCACCACGCCTCCGCACAATCCCGGCTACGTGATGGTGGGTGCCGCGATGCTGTGGGTCGGCTGGTTCGGCTTCAACGGCGGCTCGCAATTGGCCGCTGACGGCGGTGCTGCCATGGCGATGACCGTCACACACCTGTCCGCCGCCACCGCCTCGCTAACATGGGCGCTGTGGGAACGTATCCGGTTCGGCAAAGCGTCGATGGTGGGTCTGGTCACGGGCACCATCGCAGGTCTGGCCTCGATCACACCAGCTTCGGGCTTTGTGGGTCCGGTACAGGCGCTGATCATCGGGGCCGTCGCGGGCGTGCTGTGCCAAGAGGCCGTGAACGTCATCCGCAACAAGCTGAACATCGACGACACGCTGGACGTGTTCGCCGTGCACGGCGTCGGCGGCATCTTCGGCACCATCATGATCGCGTTGTTCGGTCTGGGCACTTGGACAGCGCAGCTTGGCGGCCTGATCATCGTGGGTGCCTTTACGGCAATTGTCACCTTTGTGCTGGTCAAGGTGGTTGCACTGATCACGCCGCTTCGCGTAGACGCAGAGACCGAGACAAACGGGCTCGACCTCTCGGTACACGGAGAACGTGCCTATGACATGAGCAGCTAGGCCCACCTTGGCTGTTCCGCCCGTATGGGCGAAAGCGGACCTCTTGGGGTCCGCTTTTCTTTTTTGGCCCTCTCGACTCTGCCCTAAGGGTCACGCTATCAGCCCGCAACGTCCCTTTAACCCAGAGGTTTGCGCCATGATCCCCAGTTCCTTCCCCGACAGCTCCGAAATCGCCCGCCTGACCGCGCGGATGCTGCTGGAGATCAAGGCGGTGCACTTCAATTCGCGCGAACCGTTCACGCTGGCCAGCGGCCTGCCCAGCCCGACCTACATCGACTGCCGCAAGCTGATCTCATACCCGCGCATCCGCTCGACCCTGATGGATTTCCTGACCGTCACCGTGATGCGCGATGCCGGGTTCGAGGCGTTTGACAATATCGCAGGCGGTGAGACCGCAGGCATCCCCTTTGCCGCCATGGTTGCCGAACGCATGGCCCTGCCGATGACTTATGTGCGCAAGAAACCTAAAGGCTATGGCCGTAACGCCCGCATCGAAGGCGCGATGAGCGAAGGCGAACGTGTTCTGCTGGTCGAGGATCTGACCACCGATGGCGGCAGCAAGCTGTCCTTCGTGGATGCAATCCGTGAAACCGGCGCGACCTGCGGGCATACGGCGGTGATCTTCTACTATGGCATTTTCCCCGAGACCGAGAAGACCTTGGGCGATCACGGCGTGCAACTGCATTCCCTGTGCACCTGGTGGGACGTGCTGGCCGAAGCTAAGGCTCAGAAAGCGTTCGACAAAGAGACACTAGACGGAGTCGAAGCCTTCCTGAACGACCCGCGCGGCTGGCAGGAAGCCAACAAAAGCTGACGCTGCGACATCTGTGCACGGTTTGGAAACAACGTCCGTGCACAGCGATCCAATCGCACAATATGTTGACGAATAGCCCTGCCATCCGTCAATATGGTGGGGTTCGGAGATATGCACAGCCTATCCCCAGAAACATACAATTTGCCCCCTCGGGCGGGGCTGAGCTATGGACTGTGCCAACAGGCATAGAGAGCAGCAATGAACGAGATCAGCAGTATCGAGCAGGCAGCCGCACAGATTCAGAACCCCGAGACCATGCCGCACTCCATCGAGGCCGAGCAGCAGCTTCTGGGTGCGATCCTGACGAATAACGATCTCTATGACCGGGTGGCTTCGATCATCGGGGCCGAGCATTTCTATGACCCGGTCCACTCACGGATCTACGAGGTAGCGGCCACGCGTATCGCCAAAAATGCGCTGGCCTCGCCTGTGACGCTCAAATCCTTCATGGCCGAGGATGAGGGCCTGAAAGAACTGGGCGGCCCGGCCTATCTGGTCAAACTGGCCGGTGCCTCGATCAGCGCCTTCGCGGTGCATGACTATGCCCAGATGATCTATGACCTCGCCATCCGGCGCGAGTTGATCCGGCTGGGTCGCGACATCTCGGACAAGGCGGCGCGGGTTGATGTGTCCAGCGAACCAAAAGAACAAATCGTCGAGGCCGAGCAACAGCTTTACCAGTTGTCCGAGCAGGGCCAGACCGAACAGGGATTTCAATCCTTCCTCAAGGCGGTCACAGAAGCCGTCAACGTCACCAACGAGGCTTATCAGCGCGGTGGCGGCATGGCGGGGATTTCCACCGGTCTGGCCGACCTGGACAAACAGCTTGGGGGCCTGCACCCGTCTGACCTGATCATTCTGGCCGGTCGTCCGTCGATGGGGAAAACCTCGTTGGCGACCAACGTGGCCTTCAACGTCGCCAAAGCCTATAAGCGCGGCACCAAGCCCGATGGCAGCGAAGGTGCGATTGACGGCGGTGTGGTCGGCTTCTTCTCGTTGGAAATGAGCGCCGAGCAGTTGGCCGGTCGGGTTTTGGCCGAAGCCTCGGAAATTTCGAGCCACAAGATTCGTCAGGGCGACATGACCGAATCCGAATTCCGCCGCTTCGTGGACGCCGCGAAAGAGTTGGAAGCCTGCCCGCTGTTCATCGACGACACACCTGCCCTGCCGATCTCACAGCTTGCCGCCCGCGCCCGGCGGCTCAAGCGGACGCATGGGTTGGACCTTTTGGTGATCGACTATCTGCAGCTCTGCCGCGGCATGGCCGACAACCGCGTCAACGAAATCGCCGAGATTTCGATGGGCATGAAAGCCATCGCCAAAGAGTTGAACATCCCGGTCATCGCGCTGTCTCAGCTGTCTCGTCAGGTCGAAAGCCGCGACGACAAGCGCCCGCAACTGTCTGACCTGCGGGAATCGGGCTCGATCGAACAGGATGCCGACGTGGTGATGTTCGTGTTCCGCGAGGAATACTACAAAGAACGTGAAAAGCCCGGCGATCACGAGCTTGATAAGATGGAAGAGTGGAAGCAGGCTATGGAACGCTTGCATGGCAAGGCCGAGGTCATTGTCGGCAAGCAACGCCACGGCCCCATCGGCACGGTCGAGCTTTCGTTCGAGGCGCAGTTCACCCGCTTTGGCAACCTCGTTAAGCCGTGGCAGCAGGACGGCCAGATCGAAGGCTACTGATCCCTACCAAAGCGCCGGCTGGTTCAACGCTTCGACACAACGCGACGTGCCCTCTAGCGGCGTGTCACCACGGGCCGACAAGGGCTGCCCGATCCAACCATGGGGGTGGCTCAGCTTGAGCGGAGCCCGCGCAAACCCTTCGGTGATCGGCTGGAATCCGGTTTTGCAATAATAGGCCGGGTCTCCGTAAGTGATGATAAAATCAACGCCCGCCGCACGCAGCTGACCTAGCCCATGACGGATCAACGCCTGCCCGACACCGCTTCTCTGATAGCCAGTGCTGACCGCCACGGGCGACAGGATGAACACCTGCCGGTCGTCCTGATCAAACCGCAGACGCGACAGGAAGATGCACCCCAACAACGCGCCATATTCCATGGCCGAGAACACAAACAAGTCCTCATCAGGCGTGGTTTCCATCAGCTCGCGCACCAACTCACCGACCAGCTTACCCTCATCTGCGCCGTCCGAGGCGGTGAACACATCGATGAAAAGCGCCCGGATCTCGGCCTCACGCCCGTCGTGACCTGAAATAAACCCGATAGCCATCTTCGACACCCATTTCTGCCAGGGTGGCAGAGTGCCCTCGGTCAGGCCCTAAACGCAACCGCCAATTCAGCGCGTGTTAGGGCCTACACGCAAAACATGAACGATAGGCCATCCCGACGCGCTTTAACACCGATGTGAACACAATCCCGGATCGAACCACCCAACCCTCCAAGTCAGCCAAATCCTTGGATTTATTGGCCCTGCGACATCGCGCTCTCAGTTCCGGGCATTAAACCCATCTGCAAATCATCATTCCCTCTTGACCTCGGATCAGGCAATGTCTTGAACGGGATTATGAGTACCGCACGTTTAACGATCAATCTTCACGCGCTCGCCCATAACTGGCGCGCACTGGATGCAAAGACGGATGTCGAAACCGGCGCAGTCGTCAAGGCCGACGCTTACGGTCTGGGCGCGGAACCGGTGGCTTGGGCGTTGGCCGAAGAAGGCGTGCGCAAATTCTTCGTCGCCGCCGCCGAAGAAGGCGCCATCGTGCGCGAGGCGGTGGGACCCGAGGCGCTGGTCGCCGTGTTCTCGGGCCATATGGAAGGTGACAGCGAACTGTTGCGCAACCACAACCTGACGCCGCTGATCAACTCGCCCGAACAGTTCAAGCGCCATCTTGAGGCGCTGCCCAACCATCCCTTCGGCATCCAGCTGGACAGCGGCATGAACCGCCTTGGGCTGGAGCCCGCGGACTGGGCCGAGCTGAAGCACAAAGCGCTAGAGCGCGATCCGCTGGTCGTGATGTCTCATCTGGCCTGCGCCGACGAGCCCGAACACCCGATGAACCGCCAGCAGCTTGAGACCTTCAAGCAGATGACCGACGGGGTCGAGGTGCCGCGTTCACTCGCCGCGACCGGAGGCACCCTGCTGGGGGCGGAATTCCATTTCGATTTCTGCCGTCCGGGCATTGGCCTTTATGGCGGGATGCCATTCGCCGG
Source organism: Ruegeria sp. AD2(2025) (assembly GCF_056542385.1). Classification (NCBI taxonomy): domain Bacteria; kingdom Pseudomonadati; phylum Pseudomonadota; class Alphaproteobacteria; order Rhodobacterales; family Roseobacteraceae; genus Ruegeria; species Ruegeria sp. AD2(2025). The sequence continues at coordinate 352,216 of NZ_JBQFZS010000002.1, read as the reverse complement.
GGCCAAGCCCGTGGTCACGGTCGATCTGCCGGTGATTCAGGTGCGCGACGTCGCGGTGGGCGAAACCGTGGGCTACGGCAACAGCTGGACCGCGCGCCGACCGTCGAAGATCGCGACGGTGGCCGCAGGCTATGCCGATGGGCTGCATCGTGCCATCGGCGGCGGCATCGATACATTCGCTGGTGATCAGCCCTGCCCGGTGGTAGGACGTATCTCGATGGACCTGATCACCGTGGATGTTACCGACTTGCCGTACAAACCTGACCGCCTGCGTATCCTGAACGGGCACCAAACCGTCGATGATCTGGCCGAAGCCGCCGGCACCATCGGTTATGAGATTCTGACCTCGCTCGGCAGCCGCTATTCCCGAGGCTACGTGGAATGACCCCCCTCTCATTGCTGGGGGAACTTGGTCGGACTATCCTGACCATGCTGGCCGCGTTTGGCCGCGTCGCTTTGTTCGCGCTGGACGCGATTTCGCATATTTTCCGGCCTCCGTTCTATCCGCGTGAATTCGGCATCGCCCTGCTGAATATCGGCTGGCTGTCCCTGCCCGTGGTCGGCCTGACCGCCATCTTCACCGGCGGCGCGCTGGCGCTGCAGATCTATGCCGGCGGCGCGCGTTTCAACGCCGAGGCCGTGGTGCCCCAGATCGTCGCCATCGGCATGGTGCGAGAGCTTGGCCCCGTACTGGTCGGCCTGATGATCGCCGCCCGCGTGACCTCCTCGATCGCTGCCGAGATTGCGACCATGAAAGTGACCGAGCAGATCGATGCCCTGGTCACCCTATCCACGCACCCGATGAAATACCTCACCGCCCCCCGCGTTCTGGCGGCGCTGATCACGGTTCCGGCCTTGGTCGCGATCGGAGATATCATCGGCATCGCAGGCGGCTACACCGTCGCCACGCAAAACCTGGGCTTCAATCCGGCGGCCTATCTGAAAAACACCGTCGATTTCCTTGAGGCGCGCGACATCGTCTCGTCACTGGTCAAAGGGGCCGCCTTCGGCGTCATCGCTGCCATCATGGGCTGCTATTATGGCATGTCCTCCGGCCGCGGCGCGCAAGGCGTGGGCCGCGCCACCAAAGGCTCGGTCGAGGCCGCCGCCGTGCTGATCCTCGCCGCCAATTTCGTACTCACAGGGGTGTTCTTCTCGCTATGATCCGGATGGAGAACGTACATAAGGCCTTTGACGACAACCACGTCCTGCAAGGCATGAACCTGGATATCCCCAAGGGCACATCGATGGTCATCATCGGTGGCTCGGGCACGGGCAAGTCGGTGGCGCTGAAATGTATCCTCGGCCTGATCAAGCCCGACAGCGGCATGATCTATGTAGACGGCAAGGACGCCCAGAAAGGTGACCGGGATGCGTTTCTGGCGCGCTTCGGGATGCTGTTTCAGGGCGCGGCCTTGTTTGACTCGCTGCCTGTCTGGCAAAACGTCGCCTTCCGCCTGCTGCGCGGCTCATTGAAACGCCCCGCCGAGGAAGCCCGCGAAATCGCCATCGAGAAACTGCGCCGTGTGGGCCTGAAATCCAACGTCGCCGACCGGTTCCCGGCGGAATTATCAGGCGGGATGCAAAAACGCGTCGGCCTCGCCCGCGCCATCGCCGCCGAGCCCGAGATCATCTTTTTCGACGAACCCACCACGGGGTTGGACCCGATCATGTCCGGCGTCATCAACGACCTGATCCGCGAAATCGTGACCGAGATGGGTGCCACCGCAATGACCATCACCCACGACATGAGCTCGGTCCGCGCAATCGCCGATAACGTGGCTATGCTGCACGGAGGCGTGATCCAGTGGACTGGCCCGGTCGGTCAGATGGATGCCTCGGGTGATCCTTATGTGGAGCAGTTTATCAGTGGGAGCGCTGAAGGGCCGATTGAGGCGGTGCGCTAAGCTTTCTCCGCCTCACGATCGCGCTTTATCTGCTCATACGCCCGCTTGGCATAGTCATAACGCAGCAGATATTTTCCTGCGTTGACAACGAAATCAGGCGTCTGAGTGCGCACGACTTCAAGAGTCTGTCGAAGATGGATGCCGGAAACCGGAATATACGCCGGATCCTCCCCGGAAAATCTGTTGTAGAGCCGACCTCCGAACCAACGCCCCCTCTTCCGCGCCTCATCGGCTTCATAGAGCCGAAAATGCAGCACACCAAAGAGTTGTTCTCGGTCGAATGGCAACCGATCTGCAGCCGCACTTCCGGCCGACAACACGGCGCTTGCGCCGCCTGTCAGGGCGTCCGACATACCTTTGCTCAATGCAGAAGGACCACTCAAAACTTTTATGACAGGTTCAGGCATTACACCTCAAAGACGTTGACAACAGCTTGCAACCATAGCGCTAGCTTGGGCGGCTACAACGAAAAACTTGCGCGCGATCTGGCCACCTCATAGATATCAATTGCCTTGTCAGGGATTGTCTATGACCCTCCGCCTCGCCACCCTCTCGCTCCTGATCCTCTACCCCATCGCGTGGTTCGCCCCGCTGATGCGCGCGGGCCTTCTCCCGATCTTCGGGCTATCAGAGATCAGCGTCATCACCGGCCTCCAATCCTTGTGGAAATCCGACATCTTCCTCGCACTGGTCGTCACCGTCTTCGCCCTCTTCGCACCCTACGTCAAAACCATCGGCACCGCGCTGATACAATGGAACCTGCTGGACCCGCGCGTGCAGCCCGCGCTCAACATCCTCGGCAAGCTGGCGATGGCCGATATCTTCCTCATTGCGCTGTATATCACTCTGGCCAAAGGCATCTCTTACGCCACCATCGAAACCGCCTGGGGCCTCTATCTTTTCACCGGCTGCATCCTCGCCTCTTTGACGCTGGGGCATATTACAGAGATGACATTCGGTTCACGAAAACCTCAGACCTAATTGATTGAAAACGCACTTCTAGGTATCATTTAGATATTTCGAGCAGCAACGTGTTTGTAGTTCACGGGTCCGCAGCGGGCCAGATCGTGTTTAATGACCCTCCGCTTCGGCCCGGTTTCGTATCGGTAGATGAAGGAGTTCGACGACCATGGCCGCCCTCCACGCAGCAACATTGCAATTCCAGAATGTTTTCCTGAAGTTCACGTTTTTCCTGATCTGCGCCGCCGCTCTGGGCGCGGTTACAGCCACCGCTCTGTCGGCCCTTGGCATCATTCCCTGGCTTTCGATGCAGGCCGGGTTCGGTGAAGCCGGCGTGATCGACGCAGGCATCTACATCCAGATCGGCCTGACCGCGCTAATCCTGATGCTGGCCTTCTACCTGCCCTCCAGCGCTCGCATGATGGCGCTGGAACGGACCCACCGGAACTTTTCCCTGAACATGCAGGACGTAGCCGGGGCCTATCAGATGGCCCACGCCGCCGACCGCAGCGGAGCCTTCTCGCTGTCCTCCGAATTCGACGCAGTCAAGGAACGCATGGCCTTTCTGCGCGACCACCCCGATCTGCAGGGGCTGGAGCCGCAGGTGCTGGAACTGGCTGCACAGATGAGCCAGATCAGTCAGGAACTGGCCGACACCTATGGCGACGCCAAAGTGGACCGCGCCCGCACCTTCCTGCAGCAACGCCAGCAAGAGGTCGAACAGTTCCAGCAGCGCATCGAAGAGGCCCAGATCATCCAGCACGAGTTGCGCCAATGGACGCGCGACATCGAGATCGAGGAATCCATCGCCAAATCGCAACTCGCGCGTCTGCGAGATGAGCTGTTCGATCTGCTGCCTGAACTCTCGGCGCAACTGCAATCCTCGACGGACGACAAAACACCCGCCAGCGTGGTTGCCATGACCCCGCCTCGGGCCGCCGAATAGGCGCTGAAAGCGCCCGCCGCAGAGGATGGCCCGCAGGGCCTGACGACGCGGCCCGCCCCCGGCGGTGAGGAAAGCCCGCAAGGGCTTGAAGAACCGCCCCGCCTCGGGCACCAAGGGCGCCATGGCAAAGACACAAACCTTCTCCTGCTCCGCCTGCGGTGCCTCACACACCAGATGGTCCGGCCGCTGCGATGGCTGCGGTGAATGGAACACCATCGTTCAGGAAACGCCTCTCTCGGCTGGCCCTGCGAAAAAATCCCTTGGCGGCAAACGCGGCCAATCCATCGCACTATCAGACCTGTCGACCGAGGAAACACCCCCACCTCGCACGCTCTGCGGTGTCGAAGAACTCGACCGCGTCCTCGGCGGCGGCCTCGTCCCCGCCTCGGCCCTGTTGGTGGGCGGAGACCCCGGCATCGGCAAATCCACCCTTCTGCTGCAGGCCGCCGCCCGCTTTGCCCGCAATGGGATCAAAACCATCTACGTCTCAGGCGAGGAAGCCAGCGCGCAGGTGCGGATGCGTGCGCGTCGTTTGGGCCTCGAGAACTCTCCGGTCCAACTCGCCGCTGAAACCAACCTGCGCGACATCCTGACGACGCTTGAGGCCGAAAAGCCCGGCCTCGCCATCATCGACTCGATCCAGACCATGTGGGCCGACAATGTGGACAGCGCGCCGGGTTCGGTGTCACAAGTCCGGGCCGCAGCGCATGAATTGACCACATTTGCGAAACGACATGGGGTCTCGATCATCATGGTGGGTCACGTCACCAAGGAAGGCCAGATCGCAGGGCCGCGCGTCGTGGAACACATGGTCGACACGGTGCTGTATTTCGAAGGCGAGCGCGGCCACCAGTTCCGCATCCTGCGGGCCGTCAAGAACCGCTTTGGTCCCGCTGACGAGATCGGCGTGTTCGAAATGACCGGCAAGGGGCTGGCGCAGGTCACCAACCCATCGGCCCTGTTTCTGTCGGAACGTGGTACGCCCAGCCCCGGCTCAGCCGTGTTTGCAGGTATCGAGGGCACCCGTCCGGTATTGGTCGAATTGCAGGCCCTCGTCGCCCCCTCACCCCATTCTCAGCCCCGGCGAACAGTCGTTGGCTGGGACAGCGGACGCCTCGCTATGATCCTCGCCGTGTTAGAGGCCCGCTGCGGCATCCCCTTCGCGGGGCTCGACGTGTATCTGAACGTGGCCGGTGGCCTGAAAGTGTCCGAACCCGCCGCCGACCTCGCGGTGGCCGCGGCGCTGCTGAGCGCGCGCGAAGATACTGCCCTGCCCGCAGACACCGTGGTTTTCGGAGAAATCTCGCTGTCCGGGGCACTTAGACCCGCACCGCAGACCGAAAACAGGTTGAAAGAAGCGCAAAAACTTGGTTTCACGGCGGCAATTGCTCCGGCGGGTGGCAAAACCGGCACTGTGGCAGGTCTGACACTCACCCGACCCTCTGATTTGGTTGGGTTTGTTGGCGAAACCTTCGGAGCAGGTTAAGGTCGCGCCCCGAGGGGCAGTAAAAAGAACAGGCGAGGGCCATGGAAGGTTTTACAATTATTGACGGGGTTGTCGCCCTGATCATCGTGCTGTCGGGCCTTCTGGCCTATTCGCGCGGTTTCATGCGCGAGGTTCTGGCCATCGCGGGCTGGGTCGCCGCCGCAGTTCTGGCGTTCATCTTCGCGCCGCAAGCTGTGCCGCTGGTCAAAGAGGTCCCGGTGGTCGGAGAGTTCCTGCGCGACAGTTGCGAGCTTTCGGTGATCACGGGCTTTGCCGCCGTCTTCGCCGTGGCCCTGATCGTGGTCAGCATCTTCACGCCGCTGTTCTCGTCGCTCGTCCAACGCTCGGCGATTGGCGGACTGGATCAGGCGCTTGGGTTCTTCTTCGGCATCGCGCGCGGCATCCTGCTGGTGGCGATCGCGTTCTTTGTCTACGACACCGTGATGACCGGTCAATCTTACACGATGGTCGACGAAAGCCGCTCGGCCAAGGTGTTCGAACAATTCAGCGGCAAGATCGAAGAACAAAACCCCGAGGCTGCTCTGGGCTGGGTCACCGCGCAATACGAAGAACTGGTCGCAAGCTGCACCGCCGACAGCACGGCGGACACCCCGGCCGAGGCCTCGGACAGCTGATCCGCCAAAACAGCAATAAACGTAAGAAGCCCGGCGCCGACCGGGCTTTTTCATGCCCGCTCAGATAAACCCTTCGCCACCGCAGATCGTGCAGCGGATGCTTTTCAGACCAAAACAGCCGTCGCACCGGCTGGGGATCGGCTTGCCGAACTGATCGCGGCTTTTGACCACTTCGCCGCTGCCTTTGCAAATCTCGCAGGGCGCACGCCCGGACCCACGACACCGATGGCACCGCCGCTTGACCGGTTTGTCCTTCGGAGCGTTCTGCTTGTGCTGCCACATGGCTGGCCTTCCACCCAATCGCGTTCGGGAAACATGACAGCACAGGCCAGCCGGTTTGTCATCCATTACCCGCGTCCTGCAGAAATCCCGCCTGCGGCAAACCGCATATGTGATCCTTTGATGACACGCGCAGCGTTAGGCAGTATGTCGGGGCCGTACCGACATGGAATCGGAGCTGCCGATCTTGCTGTATCTGTTCTCACTCGCACTGGCCGCCGCGCTTGTGCAGGCGTGCCGTCCCCGCGGGATGCACCAGATACCGTGCCGCAGTCCCTCCGACCAGACCGTCAGCCAGACCAAGCCATAGAAAACGGAGCCCGTGTATGTGTGGGATTTTGGGGATCGCAAGCCGGACACATGATGTCTTTGCGGAAATCTATGACGGGCTGCTGATGCTGCAGCACCGGGGCCAGGATGCCTCGGGGATCGTGACCTATAATGGTGAGTTCTTCCGCGAGAAAAAAGCTAACGGCCTGGTCAAGGACGTGTTCAACACCGGCGACGCCGAAACCCTGCTGGGCCGGGTCGGCATGGGCCATGTCCGCTATCCCACCGCAGGCTCGCTGAGCGCGGCCGAGGCGCAGCCGTTCTTTGTGAACGCACCTTACGGCATCTATCTGGTCCATAACGGCAACATCACCAACACCGAAAAGCAGCGCGAAAAAGTCACTGCCAAATACAGCCGCCACCTGCGCACCACTTCGGATTCCGAGGTTCTGCTGAACGTGCTGGCCGACAAGGTCGCCGATGCGATCAAGGTCAACGGCAATGCCGACCCGATCCACAACCTGTTTGCAGGCGTCAAGATGACGATGGAGCGGGTGCAGGGTGCCTATTCCGTGATCTGTCTGGTCGCAGGCGTCGGGATGCTGGCCTTCCGCGACCCCTACGGCATCCGCCCGCTGTCGGTGGCCAAACGCGCAGCGCCGGGTGATGGCGATGATTATGCTTTCGCCTCCGAGGACGTGGCCTTTGGCATCAACGGCTTTGACAAGCTGCGCGACCTGAACCCCGGCGAAGCGATCCTGATCGATCTTGATGGCAACATGCACGAGTTTCAGGCCGTCGAAGGCCAACTGACGCCCTGTATCTTCGAATATGTCTATCTGGCCCGCCCGGATTCCCTGCTGGATGGGGTTTCGGTCTACAAGACCCAGATGCGGATGGGTCAGACGCTGGCGAAACAGATTCAGGACTCAGGACTTGAAATAGATCGTATCATCCCCGTCCCCGACAGCGCCCGCCCCGTCGCGCTTGAGGCTGCCAAGATCACCGGCATTCCCTATCGCGAGGGTCTGGTGAAAAACCGTTATGTCGGGCGCACCTTCATCATGCCCGGTCAGGCCGAGCGTCAGAAATCCGTCCGCCGCAAGCTGAACGCGGTGCCGCTGGAGTTCGACGGGCATAACGTGCTGCTGATCGACGACTCGATTGTGCGCGGCAATACCATCAAGAAGATCGTCCAGATGTGCCGCGAGGCTGGCGCAAAGAAGGTCTATATCGCCAGCGCCTCGCCGCCGGTGAAATATCCCAATGTCTACGGCATCGACATGCCCACCCGGCACGAACTGATCGCCAACGGCAAAGAGATCGAGGAAATCCGCGAGGAACTGGGCGCGGATGCGCTGTTCTATCAGAACCTCGACGACCTGATCTGGGCCGCAAAAGAGGGCAACCCCGAGATCGAGGCCTTTGACTGTTCCTGCTTCGACGGCAACTATGTCACCGGGATTGATGAGGACTATCTGAACAGCCTCGAAACCAGCAGCCGGGTCAGCAAGAAGCGTGAGGATATGCAGGTTGTCGGCGGGTCGTGGAACGCGGCTAAGCTGGCGTCGGGCTAACCCTGCCCGGTCAGGCGAATCGCTTTGGCCGGGTGTGGCCAGGCAATTGGGGATGACCCGAACCATCGGTCAAAATCCGCCTACAACCTTTTGCTGAACTGGCTGCGTTTGCAGCGGGTTCCATTGCCCCCTTCAAGGACCACCTGAAACGGGGCCAAAGGGTCCTTTTGACCCGGTGGTTGCTGTGGTAGCCGGGCGCCCTGAACCACTCACAAAACAGGGTCCGGGCGCACAGCCCGGCCGCAGATCATGGCAAATACAACGGTCAGCAGCGCCGCCACACAGGTGGGTGCGCTCGAGAAAAATTTGGTTTCGGTGCTGGGCGTTTTTGGTCCCGCGGCCGAGTTGCAGGCGCTGATGCGCCTGTCATCGGGACGGGTCAAGAAGGTCAAGCCCGGCAGCCGTGTTGGCACGGGCAAGGTGGTCGCCATTGATCAGGACGGCGTGGTACTGCGACAAAGCGGCCAGAACCGCCGGATCGCCATTCCCGGCAGTTGATCCTGACTTGACGCCCTGCGCGCGCGGGTTCAAACCCCAATCATGACCGATCAGACCAAAATCGCCCTGATTACCGGGGCCTCGCGCGGGTTGGGTGCGGCTTTGGCCGAGGCCCTCAGCCCCGAGTATCACATCGTCGCCGTCGCCCGCACCACCGGCGGGCTGGAAGAGCTGGACGACCGCATTCAGGCCAAGGGCGGCGCGGCCACTCTGGCCCCGATGGATATCGCCGATCCCAATGCGATGGCGACCCTGTGCCGGGGCATTCATGACCGCTGGGGCAAGGTTGATCTGTGGTTGCATACGGCAATTCACACCTCGGCCCTGACGCCCGCGCATTTCGTTGATCCGAAGGAGTGGGCAAAGGCGGTCAATATCAACGCGACAGCAACCTCGGTTCTGATCCCCTATATCACGCCCCTGCTGGGCGAGGCGGGTCAGGCGGTGTTCTTCGACGATCCCAAGGCGGGTGAGAAGTTCTATGGCATCTACGGCGCCACCAAGGCCGCGCAGATGGCTCTGGCCCGCAGTTGGGCCGCCGAGACCGCGCGGACCGGTCCCCGTGTAACGATCGTTGAGCCCGCGCCGATGCCCACGGCGGTGCGGGCCCGGTTTCATCCGGGTGAAGATCGGGACGCTCTGACCAGCACGGCGGATGAGGCAGCGCGGATTTTGGCGCAGCTTTAGGGGATGGCCCTTGCGGGCCATGCCTCCGGCGGGGATATTTATGGCCAGATGAAGCGGGTGGATTACCCGATATGGACGCCGTTGCGTCCGGCGAGGTCGACGAAGAATTGCCATGCGACGCGGCCCGAGCGTGCGCCACGGGTGGCCTGCCATTCGATGGCCTCGGCGCGCAGCGTGTCGGGGTCGACCGTGACACCGTGGGCGGCGCAGTAGCGGTCGATCATGGCGAGGTATTCGTCCTGATCGCAGGGGTGGAAGCCCAACCACAGGCCAAAGCGGTCCGATAGCGAGACCTTCTCCTCGACCGCCTCGGACGGGTTGATAGCGCTGGAGCGTTCGTTTTCGATCATGTCCCGCGGCATCAGGTGGCGGCGGTTTGAGGTGGCATAGAACACCACGTTTTCCGGGCGGCCTTCGATGCCACCATCCAGCACCGCCTTGAGCGATTTGTAGTGCTGGTCATCGTGGCTGAACGACAGGTCATCGCAGAACAGGATGAACCGATGCGGGGCTGCGCGCAGGTGATTTAGCAGGCGCGCGACCGAACCCATATCCTCGCGCTGAAGCTCAACCAGTTTCAGATCAGGGTGGTGGGTCTGCAGCGTGCCATGCACCGCTTTGACGAGGCTGGATTTCCCCATTCCGCGCGCGCCCCAAAGCAGAGCGTTGTTGGCCTTGTACCCGGCGGCAAAGCGGCGCGTGTTGTCCAGCAGCGTGTCGCGCGAGCGATTAATGCCAACGAGCAGATCCAGATCGACGCGATTGACATGCGTCACCGGTTCCAGCCTATCGGGTTCCACATGCCAGACGAAGGCCGGGGCTGCGTTGAAATCGGGGGTGGCCAGTGGCGCGGGGGCCATGCGTTCCAACGCGTCGGCGATACGGTTCAGGGCTTGATCGTCCATCGGTTTCTCCGCGGGTGTTTCGGCGAAGTTCAACCATGTTCGGCCCGGTACAACAAGGGCGGAACAAGAAAAAGGCGCGCCGGTGATGGGCGCGCCCTTTCAAAGTTTGCAGCGGATTACTTGGTCTCTTCGTAGTCCTGCATCATGTCCGCATCGGCCTCGGCTTCTTCATCGTCATAGTAGCCATCGGCGCGCAGTTGTTCTTCACGCTTCTTCTCAACGCGGGCAACGAGGAAGATCGACACTTCATAAAGGCCGTAAACCACTACGAAGAGGATGATCTGAGTAATTACATCCGGCGGCGTCACGATCGCCGCCAGCACCAGAATGCCGACCACCGCGTATTTGCGCATGGCACCCAGACCTTCGGCGCTGACCAGCCCCGCCTTGCCCATTAGGGTCAGCAAGACCGGCAGTTGAAAACACAGGCCAAAGGCGACGATGAACTTGATCGTCAGGTTCAGATATTCCTGCGCCGAGCCCTGGAACACCACGCTCAGCGGCGCGGCATTGGTGCCATCGGCGACGGCTTCGCCCTCGGCCCCGAACTGCTGGAACCCTAGGAAGAAGTCATAGGCCAGCGGCGTAACCACATAGAACGCAAAGCTTGCCCCCAGCAGGAACATGAAGGGCGAGGCCAGCATGAATGGCAGAAACGCGTTTTTCTCGGACTTGTAGAGCCCCGGCGCCACGAACCGCCACATCTGCATCCCGATATAGGGGAACGCCAGAATGAACCCGCCCAGAAGCGAAACCTTGATGGCCACAAAGAATCCTTCCTGCGGCGAGATGAAGATCAGCCCGCAATCCTGCCCACGTTCGGTCAGAACCTCGCACAGCGGCTGGGTCAGGAAGTTGAACAGCGGCGTCGCCACCGTGAAACAGATGATCATCCCGATCAGAAACGCCACGACACTGTGGATCAGCCGTGAGCGCAGCTCGGTCAGATGCTCAATCAATGGGGCCGAGCTGTCTTCGATCTCGTCGGTCTTGGTCATGTCTTGCTTTCGGTCTTCAGCGCGGCTTCGGCCTCTTCTGCCTTGGTCAGCGCATCCGCGGCCTCTTTGGCCTTGCGTTCAGCAGCCGCGCGGGCAGTCGTGGCCTGTATCTTCTTGGCCTGCTCGGCCCGTTCAGCGGCCAGCTTGCCGGTCTCGCTGTCGGGATCGAACTTGGTCGGGTCGATGGATTTGGCCACGTCGCGCGCGGCCTCGTTGATCCCGTCCATCGCGGTGCTCACGGGATTGGCCGCCGCATTCAGGCCCTTCTTGATCTCGTTGACGCCAGCCTCGTCCGCGGCCTCGTTCATCGCGGTGCTGAACTCGCGCGCCATGCCCCGCGCCTTGCCGACAAACCGCCCGACATTGCGAAACAGCACAGGCAGGTCTTTCGGCCCCACCACGATCAGCGCGACGATGCCGATGACCAGAAGCTCGGTCCAGCCCAGATCAAACATCTAAGCTCAGACCTTGTCTTTGTCGGTCTCAGGCGTGACGTCTTTGGCCAGCTCGGACGCGTCCTGTTCCAGCTCTTCGGTGCCGTCTTTGACGCCTTTCTTGAACGCGGTGATGCCCTTGCCTACTTCGCCCATCAACGAGCTGATCTTGCCGCGGCCAAACAGCACCAGCACCACGACGGCAATCAGCAGCAGGCCGGGAAGGCCGATATTGTTAAGCATGTCTTGTCTCCTTCTGCGTCGGCGCGGACGCGCCGGGAATATGATCTGGCCCCGTGTCTACGCCCGGATGGCTGCCAGCAAAAGTGAGCCAGATCAAATCTGCGCCTGAAAGTGAACAAATCCCGGATTTTTTGCAGACTCGCATTTTCCAACTGACAGGTTTATGTCAGTTGAAAAGGTCTAACAAGGCGACATTGAAACCCAAGTCAACGGAGACCCACATGACCCATGTCGCAGAAATCGTCACCTTCAGCCTTGCTGACGGCACCCGGCCCGAAGAGTTCGTGAAACTCAGCCAGACGACTGAGGCTTTCGTCCGCGCCGCACCGGGCTTTGCCCACCGCCAACTGAGCCAGGGCGAGGATGGTCGCTGGACAGATTATGTCGTCTGGACCGATATGAAATCGGCAAAGGACGCTGCCGCTGCCTTCATGCAGCAGGATTTCGCGCCAGCCCTGATGGCCGCGATCAACCCCGACAGCGCTCAGATGCGCCACGAGACCGTGCTATGGAACATGACCGCCTAAACGCGGATCAGACGGCGTGTCATGCGCCGTACTGACCGCCTGTTCGACATCATCCAGATCCTGCGTGACGGCAAACTGTACCGCGCGCAGGACATCGCGGACCGGCTCGAAGTATCGGTCCGCACGATCTATCGCGACATGGATACGCTGGTCGCCTCAGGCGTCCCGGTCGAAGGGGAACGCGGCGTGGGCTATATGGTGCGCGAGCAGATCACCCTGCCCCCGCTGAACCTGACCCCCGCCGAACTCGAAGCCCTCAACCTCGGCATGGCCATCGTGGCCGAGGCCGCCGACCCCGACCTCAAATCCGCCGCCAATTCCCTTGCCGAAAAGATCGACGCCGTTCTGCCCACGCAGGTCATCGCCGAGGCGGACAGCTGGAAATTCGCCGTCTACCCCTTTGCAGATGCCGCACGCGGTCTGGCCCATATGGCCCCGATCCGCGCCGCCATCAAATCGCGCCAGAAACTGCAGCTCAGCTATCGCCGCATCGACGGCACCCTGACCGAGCGCACCATCCGCCCCCTGCACATGGAATATTGGGGCCGCGTCTGGACCCTGACCGCGTGGTGCGAGCTGCGCACAGGTTTCCGCGTCTTCCGCATCGACCTGATCGAAAGCGTCACGCCCTTACCGAAACTCTTCACTGACGAACCCGGCAAACGCCTCAGCGACTACGACCCGAACGGGTGATCCACCCTTCATCTGGCCATAAATATCCCCGCCGGAGGCATGGCCCGGCACGGGCCATTCAGATCACTTCAGATAAGGCTCAGGATCGACCGACTCAAACCCCTGCCGCACCTCAAAATGCACATAGGCATTATCGCCCCCGCGCAACGAGGCGATCTTCTGCCCCCGCCGCACCCGATCCCCTTTTTTGACGGTGATCGTCTCGACATTGGCATAAACCGTCAGCAGGTCGTTGTTGTGTTTGACCACAATGATCGGAACCTGATCCGCATCCGCGGTGATCGCGGCAACCGTACCGGCCTCGGCCGCGGTGACCGAGGTTCCGGGGGCAGCCGCAATGTCGATCCCCTCGTTCTTACCCTTCTTGTAAGGCCGAATGATCGACCCGCTCACCGGCAGGGCCAACGCAGAAGACCCGGTATTCGTCGGAGCTTCGGCCGTCACATCCGGCGCAGGCGTCGCGGCGGCCACCTGCTCATCCGGCAGAGGCTGCGTCGCGCTCGGCGGCGTCGGGGTCGGAGAGCCCTGCCCCGGCTGGGTCACCGCCGTCGCGGTCGCTGCCGGAGCCGCCGCGCGTGGCGCAGACTGGTCCTTGACCGGGATCAGCAGATACTGGTCCTCACGCACGGTGAAATCCGAGCCCAGCCCGTTCCACTCGGCCAGCGATTCCACCGACACCTGATAGAGGCGCGAAATGGTATAGGCCGTCTCGCCGCGCTTGACTTTGTGCCGGATCGGCTCGGGGCCTGCTGGCACAGGGGCTGGTGCGGGCTGCGCCGGAGCCAACGCCGTGGTCTGAACCGACCCGGTATCGGGCGCCTCATCAATCGCGGTGCCTGCGATGCTTGCAATATCGACATTGCTGCCACCACCGACCGAGCGCGGCAGGGCCAGAACCTCGCCATCGCGCAGCGAGTCATTGGGCTGCAGCCCGTTGAACCGCGCCAGTTCGGCCACCGGCATCCCGATGCGCCCCGCAACATCACCGACTGTGTCGCCCTGACGCGCCACAGCAACCTGATAATTGGGATAGGTGATCACCCCGCGCGCGTCTGGCGCGGGACGGCTTGCGGTCGCCCCAAGGGCGGCATCGGCGGTCGAAAACCCGCCGACATTGCCCCGCAGGTCATAGTCAAAGGGCCCCTCGCACGCGGCCAATAGGGTCAGTGCGGCCACGCCTGTCGCACAGCGGCGCATTGCTGATCTGGAAACTGCTCTCATTTTGTCGTCCTCAACACCTGCCCCTGTTCTCCGGGGTTCCGGTACCTTTGAATATAGCTTTAAACGCCGTCTTTTCCCAGCCCTTCCAACAAGGGCACGAAACGAACGGGTAAAAGTTCGTCATAGTCCAGCCCGCTTTCGGTCCGCGTGACCCGGATCAGGGTCTGCACCGCATCCGACTGTCCAACCGGCAACACCATAATACCGCCGATTTTCAACTGGGCCAAGAGCGGCCCGGGCGGGTCCTCGGCGGCTGCGGTCACAATGATACGATCAAACGGGGCCTGTTCTGACAGGCCAAACGAGCCATCCGACAGCATCGCGGTGACATTGGTCAGACCCAGTTCGCGAAACAACTGCCCGGTTTCACGCACCAGCCGCTTGTGCCGCTCAACCGTATAGACCCGCCGCGCCAGTTTCGACAGGATCGCCGCCTGATAGCCCGAGCCCGTCCCCACCTCCAGCACCGTGTCCCGGGGCCGCACCTTCAGCGCCTGCGTCATCAGCCCCACGACCGAGGGCTGGCTGATCGTCTGCCCGCAGGCAATCGGCAGCGGCGTGTCCTCATAGGCGCGTTCGGCGAACAGGCCCTTGACGAACCGGCCCCGGTCGATCTGCTCCATCGCCGCCAGCACGCGCGCGTCCGTCACCCCGCGCGAGCGCAGGGCAAACAGGAACTGCATCGTGGTTTCTGCGCTTGGTCCGGTCATTCGATTGTCTTCAACGCCTCAAGCGCATCATGCGCCGTCAGATCAGCCCTCATCGGCGTGACCGAGATGTAACCTTCCAGATTCACCGCCGCATCCGTCCCCGGCGCGGTCGGATTGTGCTGGTACCCACCCTTGATCCACAGGAACCGACGCCCCGAGGGCGAGCTATGCGGTTCGACCGAGAAATGCGTGTCGCGGCGGAACCCCTGCGGTGCAACCCGCGTGCCCAGAACCTCATCCGCAGGAACGGGCGGAAAGTTCACGTTGTAGAACAGCCGGTAGTCCCCCTGTGCCTCGGGCGTCGCATCCAATATCCGGCGCACAAGCGCCGCGCCATGCCGCGCGGCTGCCTCGAACGGATCATCCAGCCCCAGATTGCGCGGGCCAAAGAACTGCGACAGAGCAATCGAGGGCACGCCTTGCAGCGCTGCCTCCATTGCGCCGCCCAACGTACCGGAATACAACGCATTCTCCGCCGAGTTGTTGCCCCGGTTCACGCCTGACAACACCAGATCCGGCGGCGCATCCTTCATCACATCATGCAGCCCCGCCAACACACAATCCGCCGGAGAGCCCTCGGCAGCGAACCGGCGCTCGTCCAGTTTGGCAACCATCATGGGGTGCGTGTAGCTGATGCAATGCCCCACGCCCGACTGCTCAAAGGCAGGGGCCACGATCCAGACCTCTCCGTCAGGCCCGGCCAGTTCTTTGGCAATCGCCTCAAGCACGATCAGCCCCGGCGCGTTGATGCCGTCGTCATTTGTCAGAAGAATGCGCATGGCTGCTCTACCCCCGCGTTTCGCCCTTGATAGACCCGCCCCCGCGCCGCGGCAAGCGACCGGCACCCGCAATCTGCGGCATTCGCGCACCACATGGCCGGAAATCGTGGCATGGCGGCCTCAGGCCGGGAACACAAAGCACCGGTCGCGGCGAATGGTCAGCCACATCACCCGACCCTCTTTGGGCACAAAGACGTTCGGCACCGTCGCTTTCAGAATCGAGCCGTCATAGTCCATGCGGAATTCAATCAGGCTTTCATTCCCCAGAAAGCGCGCCCGCTCCACGACGCCACGCGCCGCAACGCCATCGGTGGGCGTCGGCATCGGGCCTTTGCCGTTGCGGTCAAAATCCAGCTTCACATGCTGGGGGCGGAACACAATCTCGACATCGGTTTCATCCGGCACACCCGGCGCCAGAAAGCGCCCAAAGGGCGTATGCGCCAGCGCCCCATTAACCTGCGCCTTCAACACATTGACATCGCTGAAGAATGCAACCGCCGCCTTATCCGCAGGACGGGTGTAGACGTTGTACGGAGCCCCCTGCTGCACGATCTTACCGCGCCGCATCAGCGCGATCTCATCGGCCATGCGCATCGCCTCTTCCGGCTCATGCGTGACCAGTAGAACGGCGGCGTCCTCTTCCTTGAGGATCGCCAGCGTCTCATCCCGGATACCGTCGCGCAGACGGTTGTCGAGGCCCGAGAACGGCTCGTCCATCAGCATGATCCGGGGACGCGGAGCCAGCGCACGGGCCAGCGCCACCCGCTGTTGCTCCCCCCCCGAAAGCTGATGCGGAAAGCCATCGATGAACCGCATCAGATCGACCTTGGTCAGCAATTCCTCGACCCGGGCGCGCTTTTCATCCCGACTGCCTTTCAGGCCAAAGCCCACATTGTCCGCAACACTCAGATGTGGAAACAGCGCAAAGTCCTGAAACATCAGGCCAATCTCGCGCCGTTCAGGCGGGACCCGAAACACCGTGTCGCAGATCAGCTTGCCATCGACATAAATCTCGCCCGAGGTCTGCATTTCGACCCCCGCAATCATCCGCAACGTCGTCGACTTGCCGCAGCCCGACGGCCCCAGCAAACAAGTCACTTTCCCTGCCTGCACCGTCAGCGAGACGTCATCCACCACTGTGCGCCCGCCAAAGCGCGCCACCATATTGCGGATTTCCAGTCGCGGAGGAGCTGTATTCACGTTCACCGATGGACCCCGTAGCCTTTCCCGATCAAATCCATCGGGCTTGGGCGGGGATAGCAACCCCGCCTCTCAGGTGCAAGGGATCAGCAGCACCCGGTGGACGCTGTGTCGCCTTCGACCACAAACGGGCTGTCGCCGCCGCAGCCTTCGAAGATGCCATAATGGGTCGAGAAATCGCCGATGAACTCGAAATGCCGGGCAAAGCGCGTGTCCTGCAGCATCATCCATGTGTTGCCGCAGACCGGGAAGACTTTGCCGGTCTCGATTGCATGGTGATCGTCCAGCGCAAATTCATGCGGCGCATGGGGGATCGTGCCCTTGTAGATGACCGCCTGACCGTAGTCCTCACAGGCAGGTTCCAACGCAGACAGTTTAAACAGACGGTAAGTGGCCGAGATGAAACTCAGCGGTGCAACCCGTTGTTCCAGAACCGGGTTTTCAATGGTCAACGGGCGGTGCGTCACCCGACGCGGATCATGGAACCCAGCAGCACGCGACATCGACAGGAAGTCATTCCAATAGAGCGCGCCCGACAGGCATTCGCCATACAGCACCTCATCCTCAGTCATCGATTTGGGAACCCGGCGATCTGCATAAACGTCCGAGAAATACATCTCGCCGCCCTCTTTTAGCAACCGATGCGCACCGCGCAAAACAGCGGCCTTGTCGGTCGCCAGATTGATCACACAGTTCGAGACGATGATGTCAAAGCTGCCCGGCTCAAGGTCCAGTTCGTCCAGCTTTTCGATATAGCCGTGGTGAAATTCCACATTGCTGGCCGCGTGACCAAAGGCCTTCGCGTGATAGTCCTGATGCGCGCGGGCGACGTCCAGTTGTTCGGGCGTCATGTCCACGCCCACAACGCGGCCCGTTTCACCCACCATCGCAGACAGGGCATAGACATCCCGCCCCGCACCGCAGCCCAGATCGAGGATCGACATCCCCTCAAGATCCAGCGGCGCGATCAACCCGCAGCCATAGTAACGTGTCAGCACATCGTCATGAATTTGCGACAGAATTGCCTTGAGGTGATCCGGCATGTCGTCAGGCGTACAGCAGGCATTCGTCTGCAAATCCGCGCTGCCCTGCAGCACCTCGCCATAGTAATTCTGCACAGCCTCATGCTTCATCGCCGCATTCCCTTTCGTGAGTGATTACAACGCAGCTAGTGCAGCCGCCTGCGCGTCGCAATCGGATGCCGCATGATCTGACGAAACCGTGACCGAGATCAGGCCAAAAGGTCGAATTCTGTGCTGTTGCGGACACGGCCGTTCACCTGAACCTCCAACCGATGAGGCCCCGGCACCAGCTTGAAGGTCGTGGCATTGCCCTTAAGCTTGTGCAGTTTCGACAGAGTCAGCGCGCCATCCACCAGCACCGCTTGTTTCAGCTTATGCACCTTGGGTGATATTTTGTCCCCAGGGCGCTGAAAATGAACGATATAATCCACCAGAACGGGCTGTCCTGCATCCCCTCTGAGGGCGACGTCAAAATCCAAAGCCCCACCAATCCGCGCCTCTGCATTCAACGTGATCTCAACCGAGATCTCGGCATCCGGGTCATATCCCAGCGCTTTCATCGCCCCCGGATGACCCGCTTTCACCAGCCCCCGCAAAGCATGTGAGGTCATCCAGTCCAACTCTTCCCCCGCCTGCTGTCCGGCCCCTCGCCAGCCCTGCAGCTGGTCCAGCACTAGATCCGGGTCTTTCTTGGTAATGTCGTTCAAATGATTGGCCACCGATCGCGTGACATAGCGCGTCTTGTCCCCGTGCAACCTGTCCAGCAGCGGTAGCGGATCGGACAGGTCCAGCCCGACGGCCTGCCCCCATGGCAGCCTTGGCCGGGTGCCCTCGCTGACCAATCGGCGCACGTGATAGCTGGGGTGGTCACACCACTGCGCCATCCGCGCCATGACCAGATCGGGATGGTGGTTCAGAAACGGGCGGATCGCCCATTCCATCGAGAACCGCTGGGTCAGTTCCTCAAGCACGTCCAATGCCATGTCCGGGTGATCCAGCCCGACCGAAACGACCCAATCACCCAAGGGCGCAAAGATGAAATCGCCGAAATCATCATCGCTTTTGCCGGGATCCAGCGGCAGCGGCAATGCCTGCAGAATGACCGGAGCAACCGCTGGTAAATCGCCCGGAAAAGCCTCTTGCAGGCATTCCGCGATCCAGGCCATCCGCTCTTTCAGTTCCAACTTCAACAGGCGCGACATAACCCGCGCCTCGAAGGCTACGCCATCAAATGCCGGCTCAGCATCAGAGAACAAGCCACTGAGGTAGCTTACCTTTTCGGCGTTGAACAACTGGTCCTTAAGCGAAAAGCCCTGCGCCATGGCTACATCGTCATATTGGTCGCGCCGCCATCCAGCAGGATGTTCTGCCCAACGATAAAGCCCGCATGTTGCGAGCAGAGGAACGCGCAGGCCGCTCCGAATTCCTGCCGTGTGCCATAACGGCGTGCTGGAATTGTTGCGGCCCGTTCTGCGCGCGCATCCTCAATCGAGATGTTTTTCTGCAGCGAAACTGCACCATCCAGCGCATCTGCCCGGTCCGTCGCATGAATGCCCGGCAGCAGATTGTTGATCGTCACCCCATGCGGCGCGACCTGCCGCGAGGTTCCGGCCACATACCCGGTCAGCCCGGTCCGCGCTGCATTCGACAAACCCAGCACCGCAATCGGCGCGCGCACGGATTGCGAGGTGATGTTCACCACCCGCCCCCAACCTTTGTCCATCATCCCCGGTAGCAGCGCCTTCATGAACGCAATCGGCGTCAGCATGTTGGCATCCAGCGCCTTGATGAAATCGTCCCGCTCCCAGTCCGACCACATGCCCGGAGGTGGGCCACCTGCGTTTGTCACAAGGATATCAACGCCCTGCGCGGCACTTATCACCTGCGCCTGACCGTCAGCCGAGGTCACATCACAAGCCACAGTCTGTACGTCGACGCCATGGTCCGAGCGCAGGCGCGCGGCCTCCGCCTCCAACGCCTCGGCCCCGCGCGCGTTCATCACCAGATCAACGCCCGCCTCGGCCAGGGCCTCGGCACAGCCCAAGCCCAATCCCTTGCTACTGGCGCAGACCAGCGCGCGTTTTCCGCGAATTCCCAAATCCATTCTGATCCTCCCTGTCCTTGCCACACATCTAGCACCGGCCCGGCAAGGAAGACCAGAATTCAGGCCGCGTCAGTAAAAGAACTCTTCCCGGACGATCTTGCCATCAGCAACGTGATAAACGCCCACTTCGCGCATATCAAAGGCCTCGCCGCTTTCCTTCACCTTGCCCTGCACTTCGAAAATTACGGCAAAGCGGTCCTCGCCGTGCACAAACGGATCGCTGACGGATGCGCCCGAAACCTCATGCGCGCCTTCCCACCATTCGTGTTTGCCACGGATCGCGTCGCGGCCCTTCACCTCACGTCCCATACCCGAATAATCGACCGCTTCAGCCGAAACGGCATCAGGCGCATAGAGCTTTTCAAGGTTCTCCTTCGCCCGGTTCTCGCGGCAACCCGCGACCAGCTCGTCTGCAATCTCTTTCAAATTCATCGGTCCACTCCATTATTTGTTCACTATATGTTCTTATTGCCATAGTGACATGATTCGAACCACCCCCTTTGTCTTGCCTCGGCGGGTTTCCCCGCCTATACGCGCGACTATGCTTGATACCTCGAACCAACCCTCTCTGCCGCCCGAGATTGCGCGGCGCCGGACATTCGCCATCATCTCGCACCCCGATGCGGGCAAGACGACGCTGACGGAAAAGTTCCTGCTGTATGGCGGTGCGATCCAGATGGCCGGTCAGGTCCGCGCCAAAGGCGAGGCGCGGCGCACGCGCTCGGACTTTATGCAGATGGAGAAGGATCGGGGTATTTCGGTCTCCGCCTCGGCGATGTCGTTCGACTATGGCGATTTCCGGTTCAATCTGGTGGATACGCCCGGTCACTCGGATTTCTCCGAGGATACCTATCGCACGCTGACTGCGGTGGATGCCGCCGTGATGGTGATCGACGGTGCGAAAGGTGTGGAAAGCCAGACGCAGAAACTGTTCGAGGTCTGCCGCCTGCGCGATCTGCCGATCCTGACCTTCTGTAACAAGATGGACCGCGAAAGCCGCGATACGTTCGAGATCATCGACGAAATTCAGGAAATGCTGGCAATCGACGTCACGCCTGCCGCATGGCCCATCGGCGTGGGTCGCGACTTCATCGGCTGCTACGACATGCTGCGCGACCGGCTGGAGCTGATGGACCGCGCCGACCGCAACAAGGTGGCCGAAAGCATCGAAATCAATGGCTTGGACGATCCAAAGCTGGCTGAACACGTGCCCGAGCATCTGCTGGAGAAGCTGCTGGAAGAGGTCGAGATGGCGCGCGAACTGCTGCCCAAGCTGGACCCGCAGGCGGTGCTCGAAGGGCACATGACCCCAATCTGGTTTGGATCGGCGATCAATTCATTCGGTGTGAAAGAGTTGATGGAAGGCATAGGCGCATACGGCCCGCAACCGCAGGTTCAGTCCGCCGAACCCCGTCAGATTGCGCCCGATGAAAAGAAAGTCGCAGGCTTTGTCTTCAAGGTACAGGCCAACATGGACCCCAAGCACCGCGACCGGGTGGCGTTCGTGCGCATGGCCTCAGGCCATTTCAAGCGCGGCATGAAGCTGACCCATGTGCGCACCAAGAAGCCGATGGCAATCTCGAACCCGGTGCTGTTCCTGGCTTCGGACCGTGAATTGGCCGAGGAAGCCTGGGCCGGCGACATCATCGGCATCCCCAACCATGGGCAGCTGCGCATCGGTGACACGCTGACCGAAGGGGAAGCGATCCGCGTCAAGGGAATCCCCTCATTCGCGCCTGAATTGCTGCAAGGCGTTCGCGCGGGTGATCCGATGAAGGCCAAGCACCTGGAAAAGGCCCTGATGCAGTTTGCAGAAGAAGGCGCGGCCAAGGTGTTCAAACCCTCGATCGGGTCGGGCTTTATCGTCGGCGTCGTCGGCGCGCTGCAATTCGAAGTACTCGCCAGCCGGATTGAGATGGAATACGGCCTGCCCGTGCGCTTTGAGGCGTCGCAATTCACCAGCGCCCGCTGGGTCAGGGGTGAAAAGGCCGAGGTCGAGAAATTCGTCAACGCCAACAAGCAGCACATCGCCCATGACCACGACGGCGACATCGTGTACCTGACGCGGCTGCAATGGGACATCGACCGGGTCGAGCGCGATTATCCGGCGCTGAACCTGACCGCGACCAAAGAAATGATGACCTGACGCGCGGATGATGGCCCGGATATGACGCAGGATCGCCCCACCTGGGGGACCGTCTCGATGGTCCGTGGCGATGCGATGGATATCCTACGATTCGTCGCCCACCACCTCGATCTGGGTGCGGATTATATGTACGTCTATCTGGACGAGCCCAACCGCCGCGCCTTTCGCGCGCTGCGGCGGCATCCAAAGGTTCGGGTGCGCATCTGCGATGATGCCTTCTGGCAAAAGCGCGGACGCAACCGGCCTGAAAAACACCAGCTGCGCCAAACCGTCCACGCCACCTTTGTCTATCGCAACACCGATCTGGACTGGCTGGCCCATCTGGATATGGACGAATTCCTGTGGCCCGCCAAACCGGTGGCCGAGCTGTTGCGGGATATCCCCCAAGACATCCCCGCCGTCCGCATGCGCCCGCTTGAGGCCATCGCCGGGGATGATGACCTCTATAAGGCGCATATCCCCAGAAGCCCGCAGCGCGAGGCGCTGGTTGAGACGCTTTACCCCAACTATGGCGGCTTTGTTCTGGGCGGGTTCCTCAGCCATGTGCAGGGTAAGCTGTTTGTGCGCACAGGGATGGAGAACCTGAACTACCGCATCCATAACCTGTTTCAGAACAAGAAGATTTTGCCGGTCAAAACCGAACTGCCGCAGATCGACCTGTGCCACCGCCACGCGCCAAGCTGGGATCACTGGCAGGCGCATCTGAGGTTCCGCATGGATCGCGGCTCGTATCAGGCGGGCATGTCCCCCAACATGCCGCGCGACCGGGGCGGGTTGAACATGAACGAACTGCTCAGCTGGATCGAGGCCGAACAGGGCCCCGAGGGCCTGCGCGCCTTTTACGATGAGATGAGCGCCACCGATCCGGATGTGCGCGCGCGGCTGGAAGATCACAACCTGATCCGGCACCGGCCGCTGGATCTGGACCGGAAAGTGGCGAAACACTTCCCCGGAACCCTCTGAATTGTTGCAGGAATTCGCCGACCCGGCGAAGATGCAACAGGTTAAGCCCTCTTCATTTGACCCTGCCCCACGTTTTTGTTATGCCCCGCTTCAGCCGATATGCGCACAAGGCGCATGGCCATCCGGGCCCGGCATTTTTCATACGCGCGGGCCAGGTACACGTGTCCGCATGAACCGGACATACATGACAAAATTCAACGAACTGAACCTGAACCCGAAGGTCCTCAAAGCCATTGAGGAAGCCGGATACGAAACCCCCACCCCGATTCAGGAAGGCGCGATTCCCCCTGCGCTGGAAGGGCGCGACGTGCTGGGCATCGCCCAGACCGGGACGGGCAAAACCGCCAGCTTCACGCTGCCGATGATCACGCTGCTGGCCCGTGGCCGCGCGCGCGCGCGGATGCCGCGGTCGCTGGTGCTGTGCCCGACGCGGGAACTGGCCGCCCAGGTGGCCGAAAACTTCGACACCTATTCCAAACACCTGAAACTGACCAAGGCGCTGTTGATCGGCGGCGTCAGCTTCAAGGAACAGGACGCGCTGATCGACCGTGGCGTCGACGTGCTGATCGCCACGCCGGGCCGTCTGCTGGACCATTTCGAACGCGGCAAGCTGCTGCTAACCGGCGTTCAGATCATGGTGGTGGATGAGGCCGACCGGATGCTGGATATGGGGTTCATCCCCGATATCGAACGCATCTTCTCGCTGACGCCGTTCACGCGCCAGACGCTGTTCTTCTCGGCCACCATGGCGTCCGAGATCGAACGGATCACCGACACCTTCCTGTCCGCCCCCGCCCGGATCGAAGTTGCCCGTCAGGCCACCGCGTCCGAGACCATCGAACAGGGTGTGGTCATGTTCAAGGGCGGTCGCCGCGACCGTGAGGCAAGCGCCAAGCGCAAGACCCTGCGCGCGCTGATCGATGCCGAGGGCGACGCCTGCACCAACGCGATCATCTTCTGTAACCGTAAGACGGATGTGGACATCTGCGCCAAGTCGCTAAAGAAATACGGCTATAACGCCGCCGCCATCCATGGCGATCTGGATCAGTCGCAGCGGATGAAAACGCTGGATGGGTTCCGTGATGGATCACTGCGATTGCTGGTGGCCTCGGACGTAGCCGCGCGCGGCTTGGATATCCCCTCGGTCAGCCATGTGTTCAATTTCGACGTCCCCGGCCATGCCGAGGATTACGTCCACCGCATTGGCCGCACCGGTCGCGCAGGGCGCGAGGGCAAGGCGATCACGATCTGCTCGGGCCGCGATGAAAAGGCTCTGGATGCGATTGAAAAGCTGATCCAGAAAGACATCCCGCGCCTCGACAACCCGGTCAAGGACGAGCCCAAGGCCGAAAAGCCCAAAGCCGAACGGCCGAAACCCGAGAAAAAGGCGAAACCGTCCGAAGGCAAGAAAAGCGAAGGCCGCCGCGAGCGTGATCCGAAGCCGCGCAGTCGCGGCCGCCGCGATGACGGCGGCCCGGCGGTCGTGGGCATGGGCGATCATCTGCCCAGCTTTATCGCGCTCAGCTTTGATGAACGCCGCGCCGGGACACCGACGGAACTGACCGACGCCGACGCGTCCTAGATGGCCAGCACCAGCGCCAGTATCGACAAACCCAACAGGCCAATCCCGGCGATCTCTCGCCGGGTGATTTTCTCGCGGAAAAACAGGATCGAGGCGAGCAGACTGAAGATCAGTTCGACCTGCCCTAACGCCTTCACATAGGCCGCGTTCTGCAATGCAAAGGCCACGAACCAGCAGAACGAACCGCTGAGGCTGGTGAGCCCGACAAAGACGCCGGTGCGCCGCGTGTCCCACACCGCGCGCAGTTCGGCCCGGTCGCGCCACAGCAGCCACAGCCCCATGCTGAGGAACTGGAACGTCACCACCGCCGCCAGCGTCACCAGCGCGCGGAACCACGCATCAACATCGCCCAGCTCCAGCGTCGCGCCCCGGTAGCTGACCGAGGAAAATGCAAACAGCACCCCCGATCCCAGCCCCAGACGCGAGGCCCGATTGGTCAGATTGCGCCACCAAGCGCCCCCGCCCCCCGGCATCTTCGACAGCAGCAGCACCGCCATCAGCCCCAGCAAAATCGCCCCCAGCGCCCCGGTCGAGACCTCGTCCCCCAGAACCAGAAACCCGACGATGGCGGTCTGGATAACTTCGGTTTTTTTGAAGGTAATGCCCACCGCGAAATTGCGCTGCTTGAACAGGGCGACGACACAGATCGTCGCCAGAATCTGCGCGGTGCCACCGATCACCGCGTACAACCAGAACCGCGCTGAAAGCGGCGGCAGCTCAAACCCCGTGACCTGCAGCGCGCCGACCAGCGCCAGCACGGCCAGCGGCATCGAATAGGCAAACCGCGCAAAGGTCGCCCCGGCGGCGGACAGTTTCACGCTGCTCAGCGATTTCTGCAGCATGAACCGCACGGTCTGGAACGCGGCGGCAGCGATGGTGACGGGAATCCACAAGCTCATGGGCTCCCTTTTGTCGTCAAATCAGGGCTTTGGCCAGAGCGGATGCGCCACCGGGTCCTTGGTCCGCCAGAAATAGGCCCGGAATATCTGCCCGTATGAGCGATAGACATAGGCTTCATTACAGGCCAGATAACGCTCTTTCCCGGCACGATACAGCGCAGGCAGACGGTACCATGGCGCCGCCGGATTCATGTGATGAACCACATGCAGGTTGTTGTTCAGAAACAGAAAAGCCAGCAGGCCGCGGTCTTCGACTATGACGGTGCGCGCGCGGGAGTTCTGATGCGCGCGATGTTCCAGAAAGGTGCGGATCTTGACCAGAGCCAGGCCCAGATAGGCCGACAGGACAAACGCCCAAACCGGCATCGGTGACAGCGCTACGATCCACAGCACGGCGACCACTCCGGGCAGATGCAGCCCCCAGGCCAGCAGAATGGCCCGATCCCCCCGCCGCGCGCCGCGCCACTCATCGCGCAAAAACGCGATCTGGCCGATGGCAGGCCCCAGCATCATCCGACCCAGCAAGGTGTTATTGACCCGGTACATCCGCCGCTGCCAACCCATCAGCCCGGACCAGACCTGCGGATCGAGGTAGTTGGTTTCCGGATCGTCATACGGATCGGTCAGGTTGGCGTCACAGTGATGCGCCAGATGCAGGTCCCGAAACCGGTTGAAAGGGATGAACAGCGTCAGAGGCAGCGCCATCAGCGCCTCATTCAGCCATTTCTGACGGAACGGATGCCCATGCAGCGCCTCATGCGTCAGCGACGAATGCAGCGCCGCGACCAGCCCCATGGCAGGGATGGCCAGCCAAAGGGTCACACCCACCAGCCCGAAAATCACCCCCAACCACGCAAGATAACATCCCACGATCAGGCCGAACGTACCCCATTCCGGCGATTGTGGCGTAGTGGGCTCAGCCATGACGGCCCCACGCGATCCCGGCCCAGATCCGCTCGTACACCACATACATCGTCAAACCGATGGCCGTATTGACCAACGCCAACGCCCCGCCAAAGGCGGCAGACCCCGTGGCGATCAACCCGACCAACGTCATCACCGCCAGCCCCATCACATTCCACAGCACAGCCTTCACGACCGATCTTCGTCGCGTCTCCATTCCGGACCCCATTCTTGTTTTTATGCCCCCAGCGTTACAGATCGGGCTATGGGTCGGGAATTCTGGATATGATTAACAATCCTCATCATCTGTGATATTTATAATCACATGATTGAAAAGATCGACAAACGAGACCGCGCGGCTCAGTTCCGCCAGCGGCTGACCCGCGCGATGCAGGACCGGAACATCAGCCAAAGCGCCCTGGCCCGCGATATCGGCGTGGATCGTTCGACTGTCTCGCAACTGTTGACCGGCGCCGGCGCGCGCCTGCCCAACGCGCATGTGGTCGGCAGCTGCGCCGCAGCGCTGGGTGTGTCGGCCGACTGGCTGCTGGGGCTCTCGGACCGCCCCGAAAGCGCGGCCGAGCTGCTGGCGGGTTCCCTGACCCTGACCGAGGCCGCCCGCGCGCTGGTCGATGAACGCATCTTCGAATGGCATCAAGAGGCGGCGGGCTACAAGATCCGCTATGTCCCGGCCACCCTGCCCGACATGCTGAAAACCCGCGCGGTGCTGGAATGGGAATATGCCCCGCATTTGGGTCGCACCGCGGATCAAGCCATCGGCGCGTCCGAGGACCGGCTGTCATGGATGCGCCGCGCCCAGTCGGACTACGAAATCGCCATGCCGCTGTATGAGCTTCACAGCTTTGCCCACGCCACCGGCTATTACCACGGGCTGCCGTTGCAGACACGACAGGATCAGATCGACCACCTGCTGACGCTCTGCGAACAGCTTTACCCTCGCCTGCGCATCTATCTGTTTGATGCAAAACGACTTTATTCCGCGCCGGTCACGATCTTCGGCCCGCTGCTGTGCGTGTTCTACGCCGGCAGTCACTACATGGCCTTCCGCGACCGCGACCGGATCGAGGTCTTTACCCGCCATTTCGACCGCCTCGTGCGCGAGGCCGACATGACCGCCCGCCAGTTTCCCGCCCATCTGCAGCAATTGCGCGCAAACATGACCTAGGCGGCAACCTATAGTATAGTCACCCTGCGCGAACCCTCAGACCTTTTCGATCCGAGATGGAGGATGACAGGAATGGACGCACTCAAAACCGCAGAATACGCCCGCGCGCTCTACACCGCCCACGGCGATCAGGCCGAGGCCGAAGCCGCCCGCAAGATGCGCGAATGCGAAGCCGCCGGAAACCGGAAACAGGCGCAGGACTGGCAGGCCGTACGCAGCACGATCCGCCAGATGCGCGGGCCCAATCAGGGCTAGCCGGGCTTGCGGATCGCCGCTCCCGCCCCGTCTGGATAAGGCAGCCCCGCCTGCGCCTGCGCGATCCGCGTCATCGCGGCCTCAATCGCGGGCGACGGAGGGCTGGGGCGCCGGGTCTCAAGACTGACATGCAGCAAAAAACTTTCACCCGTGGCCAGCAGCCGGTCGCCTTCATACATGCTGTGGAACACATGCAGCTTCTTGCCCTGTCCCAACAACATCTGGGTCCGGCACTCGATCCGCGCGCCCGCATGGGCCTCGTGCACATAACGGATGTGATTCTCTGCGGTGAAATAGCTGCCGCCCGAGGCTATGTAATCGGCGTCACATCCGATGATCTCCATGAACCGGTCGGTGGCGGCGGCGAAAGCCTCGAGGTATTTAGCCTCGTTCATGTGACCATTATAATCCGTCCAGTCCAACGGTACCGCACGCGACAGGGTCAGGATCGGCTGGCTCAGATCTGCCTGATCCAGTGTCGGCAGCGCCCCGGGCCTCAGCGCCGCATCATGCCGGTTCAACACCGCCCCCGCGCCCCAGTCCTGCGCCTTGAGCGCCTGCATCATGCCCACAAGATTGTTGTCCCGAATCCGCTCCAGCTCCCGGATCGAACGCATCCCCGACTGCGCATCCGACTGATCGGCGATCATGTCGACCAACCCATCGGTAAACTCGGGCACATCCATCAGTTTCGTCCAAGGCCATTTCAACGCAGGCCCGAACTGCGCCATGAAATGCCGCATCCCGGCCTCGCCACCCGCAATGCGGTAGGTCTCGAACAGCCCCATCTGCGCCCAACGAAGGCCAAAGCCCATGCGGATGGCCTCATCCACCTCTTCGGTCGTGGCGATCCCGTCACTGACGAGCCACAGCGCCTCGCGCCAGACCGCCTCAAGCAACCGGTCCGCAATATGCGCATCGATTTCCTTGCGAACATGCAGGGGGAAGAACCCGACCGATCTCAGCATCTCCTGCGCCCGCGCCACCATCTCGGGTGCATTCTTGTCCGAGGGCACCAGCTCGACCAGCGGCAATAGATAGACCGGGTTGAACGGATGCGTCACCACGATCTGCCCGGGCCGCACCGCGCCCTCCTGCAACTCGGACGGCTTGAACCCGCTGGTTGACGAGCCGATAACAGCCCCCGGATCACAAACCTCCTGCAAGCCCTTGTAAACCTTCAGCTTCAGATCAAGCCGCTCCGGCACGCTCTCCTGAATCCAGACCGCGCCCTGAACCGCGTCAGCCATATCCTGATGAAAACTCAACGCCCCCTCAGGCGGCAACGGCACATCACTCAACCCCGGCAAAGACCGCCGCGCATTGTCCAGAACCTCACCAATCTTGCGCTCGGCTTCGGGGTCCGGGTCAAACACCCGCACATCCCAACCATTCAGCAGAAACCGGGCAGCCCATCCGCCACCGATAACCCCGCCCCCAATGATCGCTGCCGTCTTCATCTCATCCCATCCCAAGCTTCATCTGGCCAAAAATATCCCGGGGGTTTGGGGGCTGGCCCCCAATCCACCCTATCCGCCCTACATCGCGACCGGAGCCCGCTTCACCAGCCCCAGCTTCTCACGCACGGCCTCGGGCCCAATCACCCGCGCCCCCATATTCTCGATGATAGTCCCCGCCCGTTCAACCAACTGCCAGTTCTCGGCCAACACACCCTTGTCCAGCCACAGGTTATCCTCAAGCCCGACACGCACATTGCCTCCCGCCAGCACCGAGGCCGCCACATAGGCCATCTGGTTCCGCCCCAGCGAAAACGCACTGAAGGTCCAGTCATCCGGCACATTGTTGACCATCGCCAAGAAGGTGTTCAGGTCATCCGGTGCCCCCCACGGCACGCCCATGCACAGCTGGACTAGAGCATCGGGCTCCAGAACCCCCTCTGCCACCAACTGTTTGGCAAACCACAGATGCCCGGTGTCAAACGCCTCGATCTCGGGCTTCACCCCCAGATCGGTCATCATCTGCCCCATCGCCCGCAACATGCCGGGCGTGTTGGTCATCACATAGTCAGCCTCGGCAAAATTCATCGTGCCGCAATCCAGCGTACAGATCTCGGGCAGACACGCGGCAACATGCGCCACCCGCTCGGACGCGCCGATCATATCGGTCCCCTCCGCCACCGGGAACGGAGCCTCCACCCCGCCAAACACAATATCCCCGCCCATCCCCGCGGTCAGGTTCAGCACAACGTCCACATCCGCCTCGCGTATCCGGTCCGTCACCTCGCGGTACAGATCCTGCCGACGGCTCGGCGCGCCGGTTTCAGGATCACGCACATGGCAATGTACCACCGCCGCCCCAGCCTTGGCCGCAGCAATGGCACTTTCGGCAATCTGCGCTGGCGAGCGTGGCACATGCGGGTTGCGATCCTGCGTCCCGCCCGAGCCGGTCACGGCACAGGTAATAAAGACGTCGCGGTTCATTTCCAAAGGCATGGCGTTTTCCCCAGTTTATACCGGCTTGTGCTGTGGTTTTTCCCCAGACTTCTCCCCGGTTATCGATTTGCGTTGTTTCCAACTCTGACGCAGCCTTGCAGAAACACTTGCCAGAATGCGAATCGAACTTGATGAAATCCGCAAAAAATATCCTCCAGCCCGAACATCGTGCCCTGAAAACGGCGGTGCTGGTGCTGGACGACTGCAACACGCTCAGCTTTGCCGCTGCCGTCGATCCAATGCGCGCCGCCAACCGGCTGGCCGACCGCCCGGCCTTTGACTGGGACTATGTGACCGCTACCGCCGAACCCGCCATGCTCACCAGCGCCCTGACCGTCCCCGGCATCCCGCTGGCCCGTCTACAAGGCTGCGACCTGATGATCGTCGCAGCCGGGTTCCAACTGGCCCGCCACGCCACACCCAGCCTCCTCGCAGGTCTACGCCGCATCGCTGCAACCGGGGCCACCATGGCCGGCATCGACGGCGGCCCCTGGCTGCTGGCCGAAGCCGGTCTGCTCGACGGCCACGCCGCAACCACCCACTGGGAAGACCTGGAAAACTTCGCCGCCCGCTTCCCCAAAATCGACGTCCGCCCCGACCGCTTCACCGTCTCCGAAAACCGCCTGACCTCCGGCGGGGCCGTCCCGGCTGTCGACATGATGCTGCACATCATCGCCGCCCGCCACGGCGCAGGCTTCGCCGCCCGCGTCTCGGGCCTGTTCCTCTACGAAGGTACATCCGAGCCCTCAAAACCCCAAAGCCGCACAGGCGCGCCGCACCGCCACACCGCCCTGACTGCCAAAGCAAACGCGCTGATGGAGGCATCGCTCGACGATCCCCTCCCCCTCGCGAATCTCGCCGAAACACTGGGCACCAGCCCGCGCACCTTGCAGCAACAATTCCGCCTGCGCCTCAACACCACGCCACAGGACCACTACCTGCAGCTCAGACTGGCCGAGGCCCGCCGTCTGGTCACCGACACCAATCTCTCGCTGATGGACGTGGCGCTGGCCACCGGCTTCACCTCACAATCCAGCTTCGCCCGTGCCTTCCGAACCGCCCACGGCCTCTCGGCCCGCGACCTCAGGCAAGATCGCACGCAACCCACCCATCACTAACCGGATCCCCCTTCATCTGGCCAAAAATATCCCGGGGGAGTCGCCAAAGGCGACGGGGGCAGAGCCCCCTTAGTAAGGCATGGGAAACGCCCGATGCGCCGCGCTGATCTCGTCCATCACCTCAGACGACAATGTTAAATCCTTGCCCGCCAGCACATGCTCCAGCTGCGCCAGGGTCGTCGCACCAAAAATCACAGACTCCATGAACGCCCGGCTGCGGCACCAGGCCAGCGCCATATGCACCGGGTCCAGCCCATGCCGCGCGGCGATATCCAGATAGGCTGCCACGGCATCAAACACACGCGCTGACTTGCGCCCGCCCATCTCGGGCACCAGCGACATGCGCGACCCGACGGGCACCGCACCACCCTGATACTTGCCGGTCAGAAACCCGGCGGCCAAAGGCGAAAACGCCAGCAGACCGACATCCTCGAACAAACAAAGCTCGGCCAGATCGGTATCGAACAACCGACATAGCAGGGAGTATTCGTTCTGGATCGACGCGACCCGAGGGCCCCCGACCTCCTCCGCTGCCCGCAGCCATTGCGCCGTGCCCCACGCGCTTTCATTCGACAGACCAAAGGCGCGGATATTGCCCTTGTCCACCTGCGCCTGCAGCGCAACCAGACAATCCTGCATCTCGGCCACAACCTCATCCCGGTTATGCCCCGATGGTGCGAAATCCCAGTTCTGACGGAACATATAGCTGCCGCGATTGGGCCAGTGAAACTGGTACAGATCGATGCAATCCGTTTGCAACCGGCGCAGCGAGCCCTCGATTGCCTCGGGGATCGTCTCCTTCGAGATCGGTGCCCCGCGGCGCGCATGCATGAACCCGGCACCCGAATGCTTGGTCGCCAGCACATACTCGCCCCGACGCGCGGGGTTGGCGGCGTTCCAGTTGCCCAGTATCTCCTCGGTTCGCCCGACGGTTTCTGCCGAAATCGGATTCACCGGATACATCTCGGCCGCATCGACGAAATTGATCCCGGCAGCCAGCGCCATGTCCATCTGACGATGCGCATCCGCTTCCGAGGTCTGTGTGCCGAAGGTCATCGTGCCCAGACACAGATCCGACACCATGATCCCCGTGCGGCCCAAAGGCTTCATTTCCATCCGAATTCTCCTGAAATCGCGCGGCCGATCACGCCTCGGCCTTCTTTTCCCAACGTCCTGATTCTTCTGACCAATACTGCGCCGAACACCCCGCCCCGGTCAGCGCCTTCCACTGGCCCCGCGCGCGCTGAACCGCCTCCGGGTCATTCCCGTCAAACAGGATACAAACCCGCTCGAGCGCCGTGACCTCATCGGCCTCGACCGCCGCACCATCCACCGCCATGACGCAGCTCGCGTCATTGGCAGCCTCGGCCCCGGTGGTCAGTAAAATCGGCTGCCCCGCGTCATGCGGCCCACCGGCGCGGCCATGTGGCAGGAACCCCTCTTCGGGCCCCAGCCACAGCTTTTCATCCAGCCAGTCCATCCGCGCAGGGTCAACGCCCCGCACGGCAATCCGCCACCCGGCCTGCCGCGCCTTGTCCAGCAGCACGGGCAAGGTGTGCTCCAGCGGCTGACGGGTCAGGTGGTAGAAATAGACGGCCCCCACGGGATCAGTCTTCCGCCGTCTCGAAATTGTCCTGCACGAACCGGCTCAGCGCGCGCACGCCCCATCCCGTGGCGCCTTTGGGCGCATAAGACGTCTCGGACGCGACCGAGGCCACACCCGCGATATCCAGGTGAATCCACGGCGTCTCTTCCTTGACGAAGCGCTGCAGGAACTGGGCTGCGGTGATCGAGCCGCCATACCGGCCACCGACATTCTTCATATCGGCGATGCGCGATTTCAGCAGTTCGTCATATTTCTCACCCAGAGGCATCCTCCAAGCGCCCTCATCCTCGGCCCTGGCCGATTTCAGGAAAGCATCGCAGAACGTGTCATTGTTGGAAAAGACCCCGGCATTCTCATGCCCCAAACCAATGATGATCGCCCCGGTCAGGGTGGCCAGATCAATCATGCCCACCGGGCTGAACCGATCCTGCGCGTACCACATCACGTCGCACAGAACCAAACGGCCCTCGGCATCGGTGTTGATGATCTCGACGGTGTCGCCCTTCATCGACTTGACCACATCACCCGGCCGCGTGGCATTGCCTGAGGGCATGTTTTCGACCAGCCCAACCAGACCCACGACGTTGGCCTTGGCCTTGCGCTTGGCCAGCGCCCGCATGGTGCCTGCAACGACGCCCGCGCCACCCATATCCATAGTCATGTCTTCCATGCCCGCCGCGGGTTTCAGCGAGATCCCCCCGGTATCGAACACAACACCCTTGCCGACCAAAGCCAGCGGTGCGTCATCCTTGTCGCCGCCACTCCATTCCATCACGACAACCTTCGACGGGCTGTCGGACCCCTGCCCGACACTCAGCAGCGTACGCATCCCCAGCTCGGCCAGCTTGTCCTCGTCCAGCACCTCGACCTTCAGGCCCAGCGTTTCCATCTCGGCCAGACGGTCGGCGAACTCGGTGGTGGTCAGCACATTCGCAGGCTCGTTGGTCAGATCACGCGTCATGCGCACACCATCGGCCACCGCATACAGCGGAGCAAAGGCGGCCTCGGCCTCGTCGGGCTTGGCATGGGCGATCACGATCTCTCCGGCCGGGTCCGAGTCCTTGGTTTTGTGCGCGTCGAACTCATAGGCGCGCAGCACCATGCCCAGCACCAGTTCCTCGGCACGCACCTGATTGGCCGCCATCACCAGAACGGCCTTGCCGCCCGCCAGCTTCACCAGCTTGGCCCCGGCCTTGCGCGCCTCGTCATGGTCGGGACGTCGCGGCAGGACCAGCACGTCCAACGCCTCGGCCTCCATCCCCGTGGGCCACGCCAGCGAGATCACATCGCCGGACTTGGCCTTGCCAAAGCGCTCGCTTTCCACCAGCCGCGCCACCGCGCCCTTGGTCAGGCGATTGGCCCGGCGCGCGGCGGGGCTCATCTTGCCGTCGTCGGGGATGATGATCGCGACACGCCCCTTGGCCGTGGCCATGGCATCCAGATCGACGGGGGTAAAACGGACGGGCACCAGACTGCTCATGTCTTTCTCCTGAAAAATGCGTTGCCACAGACCTAGCCCGCGCGGTCGCAGATGACCAGATAGCAGTTTTCCCCGCCAGCCATTTGCATTATGGTCGCGCCAAAATAACGGCAGGCTCGGGGGAGAGAACGTGACACCAATCGGCAGGCATAGGCCGTCGCGCATGATTGCATGCCCCACCGCGAATCCCCTGTGCCGTGATCGGGCCGAGATGCCTGCATGATCCTTGACCGTTACTTTGCCCGCCGCTTTCTGCAGAGCTTTCTGGTGATCGGCGGAATCTTTCTGACCCTGATGATCCTGATCGACCTGATCGAGCAGGTGCGCCGCTTTGACGGGGTTGGCCTGTCCTTCGGGCAGTTGCTGCGGCTGACCCTTCTGAACACCCCCGCCGCCATCAGCGAGATGCTGCCCCTGCTGATGATCCTTGCCACCATTGCGCTGTTCGTCGGTCTGGCGCGCAGCTCGGAACTGGTGGTGACCCGCGCCATCGGGCGCTCGGGCATCCGTGCCTTGCTGGCCCCGGTGCTGCTGGCACTGACCATAGGCGCGCTGGCGGTCGCCCTGCTGAATCCGATCTCCGCCGCCACGTCCGAGGAATATCAACGCCTGTCGGACGGCTACCGCAACAACGGCAGTTCTGCCCTGTCGATCAGCCGCGACGGGCTGTGGCTGCGGCAGGGCTCGGCCAGCGGGCAGTCGGTGATCCATGCGCTTGGCACCGTCAATAGCGACCGGTTCTCGCTGCGCGACGTGACCATCACCACCTTCGCCCCCGACGGCAAACCCACCGAACAGATCGCCGCCCGACGCGCCGATCTGGAAAACGGCCACTGGGCGCTGCACGACGCAAAGGTCTGGACGCTTGCCGATGATCTGAACCCCGAAACCAACGCCGTCAGCCACGAGGTCCTGAACCTGCCGACCACGCTGACCCGCGACCGCATTCTGGATACGCTGGGGCAGCAGGATTCGGTCTCGGTCTACGATCTGCCCAAGCTGATCCAGGACCTGCGCGAGGCTGGGTTCTCGACCAAGCAATACGAGGTCTGGCTGCAGGTCCAACTGGCGCGGCCGCTATTTCTGGTCTCGATGGTGCTGATCGGCGCGGCCTTTACCATGCGTCATGTGCGCTTTGGCGGCACTGGGATTGCGGTTCTGACCGCCGTGCTGCTGGGCTTTGGCATCTATTTCATCCGCAACTTCGCGCAGATTCTGGGCGAAAACGGCCAATTGCCCATCCTTGTCGCCGCCTGGGCCCCTCCGTTCGCGGGGATCTTGCTGTCCCTTGGCCTGCTGCTTCATGCGGAGGACGGCTGATGCGCGCCCTACTGCCCCTGCTGCTGTCCAGCGCCCTGATCCTGTCGCTGCCCGCCCCCGTCCGCGCGCAGATCGAGGACCCCGCTGCTCAAAACGGTACCGCCGAACAGGACCAGCCCGCCCTGCTGGTGGCCGACCAGATCTTTATCACCCCCGACCGCAAGCTGGTCGCCGAAGGCAATGTCGAGGCCTATCAGGGCGACGTCAAACTGACCGCCCAAAGCATCACCTATGACCGCGACACCGGAGAGCTGACGCTGACCGGCCCGATCCGCATCGATCAGGGCGGCCAGTCCACCTTGCTGGCCGAGTCGGCGCAGCTGGACAGCGGCATTCAGAACGGCCTACTGACCGGCGCGCGGATGGTGTTTGACCAGCAGGTGCAGATCGCCTCGGTTCAGGCAACGCGCGCGGCGGGGCGTTATACGCAGTTCAGCAAGGTCGCGGCGACCTCGTGCCATGTCTGCGCCAACGGCAAACCGCCGCTGTGGCAGATCCGCGCCCGCAAGGTGACCCATGATCAGGTCGAGCGGCAGCTGTATTTTGAAGGGGCCCAGTTCCGCGTGCTGGACGTACCGGTGTTCTATTTCCCGGCCCTGCGCCTGCCCGACCCGACGCTGGACCGCGCCACCGGGTTTCTGGTGCCCTCGATCCGCACCACCTCGCAGCTGGGAACCGGGGTGCAGGTGCCGTATTTCTTCAAGCTGGGCGACCACAAGGACCTGACGGTCACGCCTTATGTGTCGCCCAACACCCGCACCCTTGGCCTGCGCTATCGGCAGGCGTTCAAGACCGGGCGCATCCGCCTGCGCGGGGCCTTCACGCGCGATGACCTGCAGCCCAATCAGGACCGCGGCTATCTGTTCGCCGACGGCGCGTTCGGCCTGCGCAACGATTACCGGCTGAGCTTCGACATCCGAACCACCTCGGACGACGCCTATCTGGCCGATTACGGCCTGCCAGATTTCGACCGCCTGCGCAGCGAAATCGCGCTGGAACGGATCAAGCGCGACACCGCGTTCAAGACCAGCTTCATCCACTATGAAACCCTGCGGGACAGCGAAGAACAGGACGAGATCCCCTCGCGCATCTTCGACATCAACTACCGCAAGCGCTATTTCCCCAAGGCGCTGGGGGGCGAGGTCGCGCTGGCCCTGATTGGCCACACCCACACCCGCACCAGCGACGAGGATATCATCGGCCGCGACGTGGCCCGCGCCACGTTCGATGCCGAATGGCTGCGCAGCTGGACCTTTGCCACCGGCCTGCGCGCCGATGCGCGGCTGGGCGCTGCGGTTGATACCTTCCACATCCGCAACGACAGCAGCTTTCCCAGCGACGTCACCCGCGCCACCCCGCGCGCGGCCTTCACCCTGCGCTATCCGCTGCTGCGGCGCGAACAAAGCGGCGCGACCCAGTTTCTGGAGCCCATCGCTCAGGTCGGCTGGACCCATGTGTCGGACACGGACGTGCCGAATGACGAAAGCACCTTTCAGGAATTCGATCAGGGCAACCTTCTGGCCCTTTCGCGGTTTCCTGCCGAAGATCGTCGTGAGGACGGGGCAACGGCAGTCGTGGGCCTGAACTGGGCCCGCTACAACGCCGATGGCTGGCACGCGCTGGCCACCGTGGGTCAGGTGTTCCGCGCCGATGCCGACCCCGATTTCACCCTGACCTCGGGCCTGCAGGGCACTCAATCCGATCTGCTGCTGGCCGGGCAGCTGAACAATGGCCGCGGCCTGACCCTTGCCGCACGCGGGCTGCTCAATGACGATTTCAGCTTTACCAAGGCCGAACTGCGCGCCGCCTGGAGCCGCGGCGACAACTCGATCAGCGGTGGCTATGTCTGGCTTGAACCCGACCCCGCTGAACTCAACACCGATGAAATCTCTGAAATCCGGGTTGCGGGACGCTATCGGATCGACCAGAACTGGCTAACCCGGGCCAACGCCCGCTATGACCTCAGCGAATCTGAGCCGCTGCGCCTGGGGTTCGGGATGACCTATAGTAACGAGTGCGTGCAGGTGAATATGACCGTCAACAGACGCTTTACCTCGTCATCAAGTATTGAGCCTTCGACAGAATTCGGGTTTACCGTAGCCCTCACGGGGTATTCCGTCGAAAGCGATGGTAAGAAGTTCAGGAAAAGATGCAGCTGATCTCAGGTTTCACAAAACTCCTCCGCGCTGGCTGGCGCAACCCGGTGCTGCCGGTTCTTGTCGCTGCGCTGATCGCGGATGCCCCGGTGCAGGCGCAAAGCCTGTTTTCACCCGCCATCCGCGTCAATCAGGACATCGTCACGTGGTTTGAACTTCAGCAACGCCAGCAATTCCTTGAACTGCTGGGCGTCCCCGGCAGTTCCGAATCCGAAGTCCGGCAGGCCCTGATCGACGACCGCCTGCGCGGACAGGCGATGCGCGAAGCCGGAATTCAGGCCGCCCCCGAGGACGTCCAGAACGGCATCGAAGAATTCGCCTCGCGCGGCAATCTCAGCAGCGAGGAGTTCCTTAGGCTGCTGGGCGAGTCGGGCATCTCGCAGGAAACCGTGCGCGATTTCATCGCCGATCAGCTGTCATGGCGCGACTATGTCGCCGCCCGCTACCTGTCACAGGCCCGCCCCTCCGAGGATGAGATCAACCGCGCTCTGGGTCAGGGCAATGGCGGCGGCCTGCAGGTCCTGCTGTCCGAGGTGATCATCCCCGTCACACCGCAAACCCTTGCACAGGCCGACGCACTGGCCGAGGAAATCGCCCGGCTTCCCGATCAGGCCAGCTTTTCCGCCGCCGCCACGCAATATTCCGCCGCCGCCACGCGCGAAAATGGCGGGCGTCTGGAATGGCTGCCGATCACAAACCTGCCCCCAGCACTGCAGCCCGTGATTCTCAGCCTCAAGACCGACGAGATCACCGATCCCCTGACCCTGCCCAACGCCGTCGCCCTGTTCCAGATGCGCGGCATCCGCGAGGCCCCCAGCGGCACACCCAACTATTCCGAGATCGACTATGCGATCTATTACCTGCCCGGCGGTCGCAGCGCCGAAACCCTGTCCCGCGCGGCGCGGCTGAGGGAAGAGATCGACACCTGCGACGACCTTTACGGCCTCGCCAAGGGCCAACCCGCCGAGGTGCTTGACCGCGTCACCGCCAAGCCCGCTGAAATCCCGCGCGACGTGGCGCTGGAGCTTGGCAAGCTGGACCCGAACGAGGTCTCGACCACGCTGACCCGCAACAACGGTCAGACGCTGATGTTCCTGATGCTGTGCAGCCGCACCCGCGATCTGGGCGAGGAAACATCACGCGCCGATGTAGCCAACGCGCTGACCCAGCAGCGGCTGCAGGCCTTTGCCGACAGCCTTCTGGAACAACTCCGGGCCGAAGCCATCATCGTCGAACAATGACCGCGCCCATCGCGCTCAGCTGTGGCGAACCCTCAGGGATCGGCCCCGAGATCGCCGCCAAAGCCTGGGACGCGCTGCGCGACAGCTGCCCTTTCTTCTATATCGGCGACGCCGCGCATCTGCCTGCGGGTACGCCGGTTGCGCAAATCTCTGAGCCCGCAGAAGCCCCAGCCGCCAGCCGCACCGCGCTGCCCGTGCTGCAACTGGATTTCCCGGCCCCCAACCGCGCGGGCCATCCCGACCCGGCCAACGCGCCCTCGGTCATCGATTCCATCGAACGGGGCGTCGCGCTGGTGCAATCGGGTGCCGCCTCGGCGCTCTGCACCGCGCCGATCCACAAAAAGGCGCTGATCGACGGGGCGGGCTTTGCCTTTCCCGGCCACACAGAATTCCTCGCCGCCCTTGCAGGGCGCAAACGCGTGGTGATGATGCTGGCCAGCGCACAGCTGCGCGTCGTCCCCGCCACCATCCACATCCCGCTGTCACAGGTCCCCTCAGCGCTCACCCCCGACCTGCTGCGCGACACGATCGCAATCACCGCCCACAGCCTGCGCACCCAATTCGGCATCGCCCAACCACGGATCGCCATCGCCGGCCTGAATCCGCACGCCGGCGAAGGCGGTAAAATGGGCACCGAGGAGCTCGACTGGATCGCCCCCCTTCTGCAGGACCTGACGATAGAAAACACAACCCTCACCGGCCCGCACCCGGCCGACACGCTGTTCCACGCCGCCGCCCGCGCCCACTATGACGCCGCCATCGCCATGTATCACGATCAGGCCCTGATCCCGATCAAGACACTGGATTTCGACAAAGGCGTGAACGTCACCCTCGGCCTGCCCTTTATCCGCACCTCGCCCGATCACGGTACCGCGCTCGACATCGCCGGCCAGAACATCGCCACCCCCACCAGCCTGATCGAAGCCCTGCGCCTCGCCCAAACCATGGCGCGCAGCCCCAATGCTTCACCTGGCTAAAAATATCCCCGCCGGAGGCAAAAAATCTCTGGCACCACCCCACCAAACCGCACCACGATAAAGCCATGAGCGCCATCGACTCCCTCCCCCCCCTGCGCGAGGTCATCGCCACCCACCAGCTCTCGGCCCGCAAATCGCTGGGCCAGAACTTTCTACTGGATCTCAACCTCACGGCCAAGATCGCGCGGCAGGCGGGAGACCTCAGCCAATGCGACGTGCTGGAAATCGGCCCCGGCCCCGGTGGTCTGACCCGGGGGCTGCTGTCCGAGGGCGCGCGCAAGGTGGTCGCGGTGGAAAAAGACACCCGCTGCATCGCCGCCCTGAACCAGATCGCCGCCGCCTATCCCGGCCAGCTTGAGGTGATCAACGGCGACGCGCTGGAAATCGACCCGCTGGCGCACCTGACCCCACCTATCCGCGTCGCCGCCAACCTGCCCTATAATGTCGGGACCGAGCTTCTGGTCCGCTGGCTCACCCCGCCCGACTGGCCGCCCTTCTGGCAAAGCCTGACGCTGATGTTCCAACGCGAAGTGGCCGAGCGTATCGTGGCCCAGCCCGGCAGCAAGGCCTATGGCCGCCTCGCCATCCTCGCCCAATGGCGGGCCGAGGCGCGCATCGCCATGTCGCTGCCCCCCGGGGCCTTCACGCCGCCGCCCAAGGTCTCAAGCGCGGTGGTCCACCTGACCGCCTTGCCTCAACCGCGCTACCCGGCAGACGCCGCCACCCTGTCGCGCGTCGTCGCGGCGGCCTTCAACCAGCGCCGCAAAATGCTGCGCGCCGCGCTGAAAGGCACCGCCCCCGATATCGAGGACCGCCTGATCGCCGCCGGCATCCAGCCCACCGAACGCGCCGAGCAAGTCCCGCTCGAGGCGTTCTGCGCACTGGCCCGCGAAATCAAAAAAAACTGAAGCCATGAAAAAAGCCCCGAGGCCAAACCACGGGGCTTTGTCTTTTTCCGGGGGCCGTCTTACTCGGCCGCTTCCGGCGCGTCACCCTCATCTGATGGCGCGCTCTCGGCAGGCGCAGCCTTGGGCTTGCGCGCCCGCGGTTTACGCGCGGGCTTGTCCTTCTTCTCGGGGGCCTCTGCCCCTTTGCTTTCCGGCGTCTCGACCAGGCCGCTTTCCGGGGCAGCCTCTGGCGCGCCAAAATCCATCACATCAGGCTGCGGTGCCTCGGCCGGGTCGGCCTGACGGGCAGCTTCGCGTTCCTGACGCTCGGCACGTTCGCGGTCGCGCTCGGCCTGACGTTCGCGGTTCTGCCGCTCCTGTTCCTCGCGGCGGGCCTCCATCTCGCGCTGGGCCTCGCTGAGCAACCGCAGATAATGCTCGGCATGTTGCTGAAAGTTCTCGGCCGCCACGCGGTCATTGGCCAGCTGCGCATCGCGCGCCAGTTGGTTGTATTTGTCAATGATCTGCTGCGGCGTGCCACGCACCTTGCCTTCCGGCCCCGAGCTGTCAAAGACCCGGTTTACAACATTGCCGCCAGAAGGACGATTGCGGTTATTCTTGGCCCGCGAACGGGATTTGGAAGATCTCATCTTACTTTACGTCAGCCTTATCACTTCTCTGCCGATCAACCCGTACCTTACGCTGCTCAGTGGCTTGTGCCGTAACGCGATGTCGACTTTTTGGGCTTGGCGTCAGGGGCGCGCTGAAACAGCGTCAACCTCTCCGACTACACCTGAGTAAGCATGTCCTGCCCGCCCAGACAAGGGGTTTGTCCGATATTTCGCGGCTTTTTTACATCAATCGGCGTTTTTCGGCCTCAGTGATCGCCCTCTACTGCGGCATTCTGGCGCCGACCACCCGATCACGCCCGTCCAGATCGGGGATCACGCACGGCTCGGCCAGACCCGCCGCGTCGAACAGGGCTGCGACATATTTTCCCTGCGTCGGCCCGATCTCGACCAGCAACCGCCCGCCCGGCATCAGAAAATCGGGGGCCGCCGCCGCGATCCGACGATAGGCCCCCAGCCCGTCGCCCTCATCGGTCAGCGCCATGCGCGGCTCGTGCTCGCGCACCTCAGGGGACAGGTCCTGCATCTCGGCTGCCGAGATATAGGGGGGATTCGAAACAATCAGGTCAAACCGGCCCTCAATGTTCTCAAACCAGTCCGACTGCCGAATCTCTGCCCGCGCCTGCACCCCATGCTGCACCGCGTTGGCGCTGGCCTGCAGACAGGCAGATTCGCTGAGGTCCACAC
The DNA here is from genome assembly GCF_056542385.1 of Ruegeria sp. AD2(2025). Taxonomy (NCBI): domain Bacteria; kingdom Pseudomonadati; phylum Pseudomonadota; class Alphaproteobacteria; order Rhodobacterales; family Roseobacteraceae; genus Ruegeria; species Ruegeria sp. AD2(2025). The sequence continues at coordinate 309,647 of NZ_JBQFZS010000002.1, read as the reverse complement.
CCACCCCCGACGCGCTGGCGCGCTCTGCCAGCAGCGTGATCAGGATACAGCCCGAGCCCACCCCAAGATCCAGCACATGATCGAACGGCTCGCTCAACGCCGCCTCGATCAACGCCTCGGTCTCGGGGCGCGGGTCCAGCACGTCGCGGCTGACCTTGAAACGGCGGCCATAGAATTCACGCTCGCCCAGCAGATGCGACACCGGCACCCGAATGGCGCGCAACGAGATCAGCTGGTCATAGCGTTCCGCGATGTCCACTGGCAGTTCCTCGGGCGCGATCAGCGTCACCCGGCTGGCCTCGATCCGCGCCGCGTGGGCCAGCAAAACCCGCGCATCCCGCGCCGGATCGGACACGCCCGCCGCCCGCAAACGTGCGGTTGCGGCGACCATCGCCTGCGCTGCTGTGAGCGCTGCAATCATAGCGCCATCTCCGCCAGCAGCCGCGCCTGATCATCGGCGGTCAGTGCGTCGATCACCTCATCCAGATCGCCCTGCATCACCTGATCCAGCTTATATAGCGTCAGATTGATGCGGTGATCAGTCATGCGCCCTTGCGGGAAATTATAGGTCCTGATCCGCTCCGACCGATCGCCCGAGCCCACCTGACTAGCCCGGTCCGCCGACCGTTCACTGTCGATCCGCTGCCGTTCCAGATCGTACAGACGGGTCTTCAGCACCTGCATCGCAATCTCGCGGTTGCGGTGCTGCGATTTCTCGGAACTGGTCACCACGATCCCGCTGGGCAGGTGCGTGATCCGCACCGCCGAATCCGTAGTGTTCACATGCTGCCCGCCCGCTCCCGAGCTCCGCATCGTATCAATGCGGATGTCATTGGCGTCGATTTGGATGTCGACATCTTCGGCCTCGGGCAGCACCGCCACCGTCGCCGCCGAGGTATGGATGCGCCCGCCGCTTTCCGTCTCGGGCACCCGCTGCACCCGATGCACGCCGGATTCGTATTTCATCCGTGCAAAAACGTTGTCACCCTTGATATGGGCCACGACCTCTTTGACCCCGCCCAGATCGGATGCCTGCTCCTCAATGATCTCAAACTGCCAGCCCCGCGCCTCGGCGTAGCGTTGATACATGCGCAGCAGGTCCCCGGCGAACAGCGCGGCCTCATCGCCACCTGTCCCGGGCCGGATTTCCAGCATCGCCGGGCGCGCATCCGCCGCGTCCTTGGGCAACAGCGCCAGTTGCAGGGCGTGTTCGGCCTCGGGGATGCGGGCCTGCAAGTCGGGGATTTCCTCTTCGGCCAGCTCTTTCATATCCGGATCGGACAGCATCGCCTCGGCCTCGGCGAGATCGGCTACCAATTGACGCCAGCCCATGATCTGATCGACCACGGGTTTGAGGTCAGAATATTCCTTGGCCAAAGCCGCAATATCCCCGCCCGAAGCCCCATCGGCCATGGCCGCTTCGAGGTATTGGAATCGCTGTGTGATCTGTTCAAGGCGTTCTTCGGGGATCATCCGCGCGGTTTCTATCATCCGGCGGCTTTGGTCAAGGCCCGGCCTTGTGCTAGGTTCGGGGGTATGAAACGTCTAATCCTGGTCCTCACCCTCTGTTCGACACCGGCGCTGGCGGACTACGTCGGCCCGGATGGCAAGGTCCGTGACTGCTATTGCACCGACACATCCGGGTCACGCATCGAGTTGGGAGAGATGATCTGCCTGCAGGTCGACGGCCGCATGTTCATGGCCCAGTGCCAGATGTCCCTGAACGTGCCCATGTGGCGCGAGGTTCAGGAGGGATGTTTGTCGTCAGGGCTGCAGCAGAGCAAGCCAACCGGTGACCCGGTCCCGATTGACGCCGAAATCCTTCCGGCCAAATCTTAGGCGCGCATAGATGCGCAACGTGTCGCCATCCTGTTGAGCGGTGGTGAAATCGGGAAAGCCGAACACCTTGGTGCGGGTGATATAGGTCACCATCCCCTCTTGGACCGATCCGGCCAATGCATGCGTACGCGGCGTTGCGCGGGCAATGGCATCCAGACGCGCCAGCCCGTCCGGACCGGTCTCGAAAACGCGAACAACCCCACCTTTCAGGTCGCGATCCGCACCTTCGGGCGCCACATGCCAGCGCGCAGGGTCGGACGGAGCAAAACGGACATAAGCCCCCATCGCCACGCCCACGGCAATCACCAGCCACAACACCATTTTCATATGCCTGTTCTGCCCCTTTGGCCCCTGCCTACCCTGTTCGGACGGTGCCCCGCATCCCTATCGTGACGTCACCCCGGGCAGAATGCACAACATCTCGAACAGCAGGTTCGCCGCTGTCAGCGCCGTGTTGCCCGATGGATCGTAGGGCGGAGACACCTCGACCAGATCGCAGCCCACCACGTTCATCCCTCCCAAAGCGTGGATCAGCTGAAGCGCCTGCGGCGTGGTCAGACCCGCGATCTCGGGCGTGCCGGTGCCGGGTGCATAGGCCGGATCCAGGCTGTCGATGTCATAGGTAATGTAGACCGGATGCTCGCCCACCGCCTTGCGGATCTGCGTACCGATCATGGTCAGGTTCTGCTGCCACAGCTCCCACGCCGGGAACTGGCGAAAGCCCCAGCCCTTCGCCTCGGTAAAGTCGCTGGCGGCGTAGCCCGAGCCGCGAATGCCGATCTGGAAGGTCTTGTCGGGGACGATCAGCCCCTCTTCGTAAGCGCGGCGGAAGACGGTACCGTGGGTTTCCTTCTCGCCAAACATCTCGTCATTGACATCGGCATGGGCATCCACATGCACCAAAGCCACCGGCCCGTGCTTGGCCGCGATGGCCCGCAGGATCGGCAAGGTGATCGAATGATCCCCGCCCATCGCCACCGGGATCACATCCTGCGCCAGAATGCCGTCGTAGCTGTCCTTGATGATCCTCAGACTGTCGGCCAGCGAGAACGTGTTGATCGCCAGATCCCCGATATCGGCGATCTGCAAATTGTCGAACGGCGCCGCCGCATTGGCCATGTTATAGGGCCGGATCATCGCGCTTTCGCTGCGGATTTGCTTGGGCCCGAACCGCGTGCCCGACCGCCACGAGGTGCCGATATCCATCGGAATGCCCAGCACCGCCACATCCAGCCCGTCCAGCGAGGCCGCCTGCGGCAGCCGCATGAACGTGTTCGGCCCCGAGAACCGTGCCAGATCATTGCCGCCAATGGGTTGGTTGTATTGGGTCATGTGATGTCTCCGATCTGGTGCCTCATCCAGCAGATACCGGAATTATGCCTAACCAAAGGTTAAGGCCTCAGCTTGTTCCACCCCAACAGGCAAATGATCTGCGTCGCCACATGGGCCCCCGCGATCGCCGTCGCGCCCGAGGTGTCGTAGGGCGGAGAAACCTCGACCACATCGCCGCCCTTGATATTGATCCCGGCGATGTCACGCAGGATGATCTGGGCCTGAATGGAGCTCAGCCCGCCCCAGACCGGTGTGCCGGTGCCGGGGGCAAAGGCCGGGTCCAGACCATCAATGTCGAAACTCAGATAGACGGGGCTGTCGCCGAGGATGCCCTTGATCTTCTGGGCCACGGCGGCAGGGCCGGATTCGTAGACCTCACGTGCGTCGATGATGTTAACGCCCAGCGTGTCCTCATTCGTCGTGCGTATCCCCACCTGAACCGAGCGTTTGGGGTCCACGATCCCCGATTTCACCGCCTTGTAGAACATCGTCCCATGATCCACGCGGGACATATCGTCATCGGCCCACGTATCCGTATGCGCATCGAATTGCAGCAAGGACATCGGCCCGTATTTCTCGGCATAAGCCTTGAGGATCGGGAAGCTGATATAGTGATCCCCCCCCAGCGCGACCGAGGCGACATTGGCCTTCAGAATGGTACGGATGTGATCGGTCAACGTGTCGGGAAAGGCCGGGATATTGGCGTAGTCATAGGCCAGATCGCCATAATCGACCACTGCCAGCTCATTCAGCGCCTTGAACGGCCAGCCATAGGGTTCATCGGGCGATTGCAGCGCACTGGCCTCGCGGATCGCGCGGGGGCCAAGACGGGTGCCGGGGCGATTGGTCACCGCCTGATCAAACGGAATACCGGTTACCGCGATATCCGCACCTGTCAGGTCCTTGGTATAAAGGCGCCGCAGGAACGACGTTGCGCCGCCAAAAGTGTTTTCATACGAGACACCTTTCAACTCGGGGTTGGTGAACGCCTCGTCGACGTAGTTCTTCGAATCTTCCAGTGCCATGTCTTTTCCTTATCAGCCCAGGGGCTGCGCCTTTTCGACGATCCGCGCAAAGAAGGAGGCGCCAACCGGCGCGACATCGTCATTGAAGTTGTATTTTGGATGGTGCAGCCCCGCGCCCTCGCCCTGCCCCATGAACAGATAAGCCCCGGGGCGGGCCTGCAGCATGTACGAGAAATCTTCGGCCCCCATATCGCGGCCCATATCATCAACCACACGCTCTGCGCCGGACACCTCGCGCGCGACGTCTGCCGCGAACGCCGCCTTCTCGGCGTCGTTGATCGTCGCCGGATAGCCCACCTGATAGTCCAGCCGCGCCTCAACCCCGTAGGAAGCCGCCTGCCCCGCCACGATCTGCTCCATTCGCTCCATCACCATCTTCTGTACCGACGGGTCAAACGTGCGCACCGTGCCGTTCAGAAAAGCGGTATCCGGGATCACGTTGTTCACCGTCCCGGCGTGGATCTGCGTGACCGAGACCACCAAATCCTCAACCGCATAATGGTTGCGGCTGACAATCGTCTGGATCGCCTGCGCAATGCCGCAGGCCGCCATCACCGGGTCCTTGGTCTGATGCGGCATGGCCCCATGGCCGCCAACCCCCTGAATATGAATCTCGAACGTATCCACCGCCGCCATGATCGGCCCGGGCGTTGTGTAAAACGCGCCCTCGGGGTTCCCGGGGTCATTGTGGATGCCATAGACCTGAGAGATATCGAACCGCTCCATGATCCCCTCTTCGACCATCACACCCGCGCCACCGCCCTCTTCCTCGGCAGGCTGAAAGATCAGCGCCACGCGGCCCGCGAAATTCCGCGTCTCAGCCAGATAGCGCGCGGCCCCCAGCAGCATCGTGGTATGCCCGTCATGCCCACAAGCGTGCATCTTGCCGGGATTGGTCGAAGCGTAGTCCAGCCCCGTCTCCTCGGTGATCGGCAGCGCGTCCATATCCGCGCGCAGGCCGATGGTTGGGCCGTCCGCCTGCCCATTGATAATCGCGACCATGCCGGTCTTGGCGATCCCCTCGTGCAGCTCATCCACCCCGAACTCGCGCAGCCGCTCGGCCACAAAAGCGGCGGTCTCATAGCATTCGAACTCCAGCTCGGGGATCGTATGCAGGTGCTGGCGCCAAGCGGCCATATCGGCGGCGTAATCGGCAATTCGGTTGACGACGGGCATCTGGGGTGGACTCCTGATCGGGACTGCGGGATGGATGGCATCTGACACCGGAACGAAAGGGTTCGCAATGGCCGAAAATCCTCTGATCCACGATACGGACGCAGGCATTGAACGCCTGCTGGAAATCATGCGCCGCCTGCGTGACCCGCAAACCGGCTGCCCATGGGACATCGAACAGGATTTCGCCACCATCGCCCCCTACACGATCGAAGAAGCCTATGAGGTCGCAGACGCCATCGAACGCGAGGCCTATGACGAGTTGAAAGGCGAACTCGGCGACCTGCTGTTCCAATCGGTCTTCCACGCGCAAATGGCTGAAGAAGCTGGGCATTTCACTTTTCAGGACGTGGTCCGCACCATGTCCGACAAGATGGTCGCCCGCCATCCGCATGTGTTCGGCGACGAGTCCCGCGACAAGTCCGCCGACCAGCAAACCCGCGATTGGGAAACCATCAAAGCGGCCGAACGCGCAGGCAAAGAACAGAAAGGTGCGCTGGACGGCGTGGCTGCCAACCTGCCCGCCCTGCTGCGCGCCCACAAGCTGCAGAAACGCGCCGCCCGGGTGGGGTTCGACTGGCCCGACGCCAGCCATGTGCTGGCCAAGATCACCGAGGAAGCCGCCGAGCTGGAAGAGGCCCGCAACAGCATGGACCCCGACGCGCTCGAGGATGAATTCGGAGACCTCCTCTTCGTCATGGTCAACCTTGGCCGCCATTTGGGGATCGAGCCCGAGGCCGCCCTGCGCCGCACCAACGCCAAGTTCACCCGCCGCTTTGAACAGGTCGAGGCACGGCTCGCCGAACGCGGCAAAACTCCGTCGCAAAGCGATCTGGCCGAGATGGACGCGCTGTGGGACGAGGTCAAAACCGAAGAACACCGCGCCAATGGCAAACTCCCGCCGGTGGACGCCCCGGCGGGCACGTAAATCCGCTAGACAAGTCGCGCAGCACTTGCGAGTGTCCGGCCCTCACACCCCCTCCGGGAGACCCCCATGCCCCGCAAGATCATCATCGATACCGACCCCGGTCAGGACGACGCCGTCGCCATCCTGCTGGCCCTTGCCAGCCCCGAAGAGATCGAGGTGTTGGGCATCACCGCCGTCGCCGGGAACGTACCGCTGGAGCTGACCGCCAAGAACGCCCGCATCGTCTGCGAACTGGCAGGCCACACGGATATTCCCGTTTATGCCGGATGCGACCGACCTCTGAAGCGCCCTCTGGTCACGGCCGAGCATGTGCACGGCAAAACCGGGCTCGACGGCCCGGTCCTGCCCGATCCGCAGATGGAATTGGCCATGGGGCACGCGGTCGATTTCATCATCGACACCCTGCGCGCACATGAGCCCGGCACCGTGACCCTCTGCCCGCTTGGGCCACTGACCAACATCGCCACAGCATTCCAAAAGGCGCCCGATATCATTGACCGAGTGCAGGAAATCGTGCTGATGGGCGGGGCGTATTTCGAGGTCGGCAACATCACTCCGGCAGCGGAATTCAACATTTATGTCGACCCCGAAGCCGCTGATATCGTGTTCAAATCCGGTGCCCCTATCGTGGTGATGCCACTGGATGTCACCCATGACGCGCTGGTCACGCCGCACCGCAACGATGCCTTCCGCGCGCTGGACAGCAAGGTGGGCCATGCGGTTGCCGAGATGACCGACTTCTTTGAACGGTTCGACAAGGAGAAATACGGCTCTGAAGGGGCTCCCCTGCACGATCCCTGCGTCACCGCCTATCTGATCCAGCCAAACCTGTTCTCGGGCCGTCACATCAATGTCGAGATCGAAACGCAGTCCGAACTGACGCTGGGCATGACTGTCGCCGACTGGTGGCGGGTCACAGACCGCGCCCCCAATGCCATGTTCATGGGCGACGTCGACGCTCAGGGTTTCTTCGACCTGCTCACAGAAAGGCTGGCCCGCCTATGACCGCCGCTCTCCGCCTTGCCCGCCCCGACGATCTGGATCGCCTGATGGCGCTGGTGTCGGCTTTCCACTCTGAATCCGGCATCGCACAGGATGACGACAAACGCCGCACCGCGCTGGCCCCTCTGCTGGACGGCATACCGCATGGCTGCATCTATCTGATCGGCCCGGGCCGCGCGCCGCTGGGCTATGTCATCCTCACCTTCGGCTGGTCGGTCGAGTTCGGCGGCATGGACGCCTTCGTCGACGAAATCTACATCCGCCCCGCCGTAAGGGGCCGCGGCATCGCCAGCGAAGTGTTGCAGGACCTGCCAAAGGCGCTGGCCGAGGCCGGGCTGACGGCGCTGCACCTCGAAGTCGATCGCACCAACGAGACCGCGCAGAAACTCTATCTGCGCTCAGGCTTCAAACCGCGCGACCGCTATATGCTCATGAGCAAATCGCTCTAGCGCGACTCGCCCCGGAAAATCAGGCCCGGATTGTACATTTCCCGCACCGGATCATCCTGCGAGACCTCCATCCCCGTGATCGGATAGGTCCCCGGCTCTGAACATGCGGCCAGCATTCCGGCGGAAAGCATTGAAATTACAAGAAAGACCTTTGAAGCAGACATAATGTCCCCCTTTCTGCAATACAGGCAGGATACCGGGGGTTACGTGAGGGTAATAGGAACCAGTTCACACATACGCAAATTTATGTCAGCAGAGCGTGAGACCTAGAGGCAGTTCTTCTTGAACGTCCGCTCCATGGTCTTGAACTGTCTTTGCACCCGCTTGGGCTCCGGCAGCGCCTCCAACTGCGAGGTCACGTTTTCGCCCGTGTACCACGACTGAAACAGCAGCGCCTTGATATCGTCGTCCAGAACCGTGTCAGCGACGTTATAGGTACACAGGCACTCCTCCATCGTGATCTGCCCGCTGGGATCGCCCTCGACCATCTTCTGACACACCGCTTCGGGTGGATGATCGGCCCAAGCAAGCTGAGGCAGGATCAACAGCGCCCCCGCGCCTGCGATGTGTTTGAATGTGGTCATAAGACGTCCTCTCCTATCCTGGCTGCTGGGGTTCAGCTTAGACGGATCGCGAAGGACGCAAAGAAAAAATGGCCCCGGCGTTACCGCCGAGGCCTGATCCGGGTCTGGATCGGCGCTGCGATCACCGTTTCAGGATCGACGCGCCCGCATATTCGGCGACTTCGCCCAGCGATTCCTCGATGCGGATCAGCTGGTTGTATTTGGCCAACCGGTCCGACCGCGCAAGGCTGCCGGTCTTGATCTGACCGCAGTTCGTCGCCACCGCCAGATCCGCAATCGTCGCGTCCTCGGTCTCGCCCGAGCGGTGGGACATCACGTTCGTGTACCGTGCACGATGAGCCATATCGACGGCGCGCAGGGTTTCGGTCAGCGACCCGATCTGGTTCACCTTGACCAGCATCGAGTTGGCGCAGCCATTCCTGATCCCCTCGGCCAGACGTTCGGGGTTGGTCACGAACAGATCGTCGCCCACCAGTTGCACCTTGTCACCCAGCAGATCGGTCAGGGCGCGCCAGCCGTCCCAGTCATCTTCGGACATGCCGTCTTCGATCGAGATGATCGGGTAGTCATTGACCAGTGCGGCCAGATAAGCGGCGTTTTCGTCGGACGTCAGCGAGATGCCCTCGCCCGCCAGAACGTACTTACCATCCTTAAAATACTCGGTCGCGGCGCAATCGAGGGCCAGATGAATTTCTTCACCCGGCTTGTAACCCGCCTTTTCGATGGATTTCAGGATGAAGTCCAACGCCTCGCGCGTGCTGGCGATGTTCGGGGCAAAGCCGCCCTCGTCGCCCACACCGGTGGCCAGACCCGCCGTCGACAGCTCTTTTTTCAGCGTGTGGAACACCTCGGACCCCATGCGTACCGCCTCGCGGATGTTCGCGGCTGCGGTCGGCATAATCATAAATTCCTGAATGTCGATCGGGTTGTCGGCATGCTCACCGCCGTTGATGATGTTCATCATCGGCACCGGCAGAACCCGGGCTGAGGTGCCACCAACATAGCGATACAAGGGCTGCGTGGTGAAATCCGCCGCCGCTTTCGCGGTGGCCAGCGAGACGCCCAGAATGGCGTTTGCGCCCAGACGGCCCTTGTTGTCAGTCCCATCCAGTTCGATCATGGTCTGGTCGATGGCGACCTGCTCGGTCGCGTCAAAGCCCACCAGTTCCTCGGCAATCTCACCGTTCACGGCGGCGACCGCCTCCAGCACGCCTTTGCCCATGTAACGCGCTTTGTCGCCATCGCGCTTTTCCACCGCCTCATAGGCCCCCGTTGACGCGCCCGAGGGCACCGCCGCGCGGCCCATGGTGCCGTCTTCCAGAATCACGTCCACCTCGACCGTCGGATTGCCCCGGCTGTCCAGAATTTCGCGTGCGTGGATGTCGATGATCGTGCTCATGAGGCTGTCCCTATGGCTGCATTCGGTTGCACGCGTCATAGCAGCAACCGGCGAAAAGTAAACCGGGTCCGTTATCGCTAACAAGCATATTTTCCTGCCTTTAGGGCTAACACTTGCCTGTTTGCGCCAACAGCGATCAGGCGGCGGTCAACTGACGCGCCAGACGGCGTTCGCGGACAAAGGTGTAAAGGCCCGAGGCGATGATCAGCGTCGCACCGGCTAACGTCATCGCATCGGGGCGTTCGCCAAAGACCGTCACGCCTATCAGGATCGAAAACACCAGCCGGGTATAGCGATAAGGCATAAGGGCCGAAGCCTCTCCGACCCGCATCGCCGTCACGATACAGTAGTAGGCCAGAACTCCAAAGCCGATAGCGCCCAGATAGGGGCCAACCTGCATTGCCTGAAGTGGTGCAACCGGCTGATTAAACAAGATCATCGCAATCACACCGACTAGCCCCACAGCCAAATAAGCCTGAACGGCAACCACCGACGACGCTACGCGAGCGTCCAGCCGCCGGGTAATCAAATCCCGTGCTGCAATAGTAACTACGGCGACCACAACCAGCAAAAGCTCGGGCCTGAACCCATCGAACCCCGGTCGGATGATCATCAGAACACCGAGAAAGCCAATACTGACAGCGCTCCAGCGTCGCCAACCGACCTGCTCACCCAGAAACAGCGCAGCCCCCATGGTCACCACCAGCGGCATGGCCTGAAACACCGAGGCAACGATTGACAGCTCAACCCGCGACAACGCTGCGACAAAAGCCAATGTCCCAACCGCTTCGGCCAGCGCGCGCGCCATGGTCAGCGAGCGCCAAGCCAACGGATCAAAGATGCGCTTTCCGGTGATCACCGACAGTGCAACAAACACCAAGCCGCAAAACAGACTGAGAACGATCATGATCTGACCGCTCGGTACGCTCCCCGACAGATGCTTGATAAACATATCTTCAATCGAGAAAGCCGCCATCGAGACGATGATCAGCAAAATACCGTTTACATTGTTCATGCGCGTTTCCGTTGGGGGCGGTCCGGTGATCTCCGGGCCGTCATGTCAGCAGAACAGGAACATCTCCGACACCGCAAGCCTGATTACGACAGCTTCGATGACTTGCCGTGATACGGCCAATCGCGTTCCCTGATGGATCAGTCCTTGTCCAGAGGTACGCCGTACAGCTCCAGCCGGTGCCCTTTCAGCTTATAGCCCAGCTTGGCCGCGATCTTTTCCTGCAAAGCCTCGATCTCGGGATCGACGAATTCGATCACCTCGCCCGATTGCATGTCGATCAGATGATCATGGTGATCCCGCTCGGCATCCTCATAACGCGCGCGGCCATCGCCGAACTCCAGCCGTTCCAGAATGCCTGCCTCTTCAAACAGCTTCACGGTGCGATATACCGTTGCGATGGAAATCCCCGCATCCTCGGCCGAGGCACGGGCATAGAGTTCTTCCACATCCGGGTGATCGGCGCTCTGCTGCAACACGCGCGCAATGGTCCGGCGCTGGCCGGTCATGCGCAGGCCCTTGGCCTCGCAACGGGCGATGATCGTGTCGGACATGGTGACCCCCGGACTTGTTCGGACCTCAGTCTTAGTATGTCCACGCGCCCTGCGCCACCGACGATTTTGCCTCAGGCCGCGCGGCGCAGGTCCGCCCAGACCGGCAAATGATCCGAGGCAATATGCGCAGGCCGCGCGTCATGCACCCCATGCAAGGTCGCCTCAAGCCCATGCCCCAGCGCGATTCTGTCCAGCGCCCCCAAAGGCTGCGCCGCGGGAAAGCTGGGTACCGGCGGCAGAAACCGCATATCCGGGGCCAGATGGTCCAGCACGGGCTGACGCGACCATTCGTTGAAATCCCCTGCCCAGACGGTGGGCATGTCATCCAGATCAGAATCGCAGCGCCGGATATGGCCGATCTGCTGCCGCCGCGATGCAGGTAGCAACCCCAGATGCATTCCCATCACCCGCAGCGGCCCGATCTGCGTTTCGAACTCGACCCGCACCGCCCCCCGAGGCTCCAGCCCCGGCAAATCGTGATGCCCGGTCTGGCGCACCTGGATGGCGTCCCCACGCCAGATCACGGCGTTGCCATGCCATCCCAGACTCCCTGCACCACCCAGATCGACAATCTGCCAACCAGCCTCATCCAGCATGAAATGCGGCAGGGCGGCAGGGCGCGGCGGCAGGCGCTTGTCGGCCTCCTGCAGTACCACGATATCGGCCCGCATACTCTCGATGACCTGTAAAATCCGCTGCGGCTGCCGCCGAAAATCGAGGCCCACGCATTTCTGGATGTTATAGCTGGCAAGGCGCAGGGTTGGCGGCTGGGTCATGGCAAGCAAAGATCCGATCGGCGCGCACGCAAACCACTAGCCCCGCTATTCAATCCATTGGGCGACATTGCTGCAATCTTCGCATTCCGCCAACAGGCTGTCCGGGTATCCGATGACCTCTGCCTTGTTCTGACGGGTTTCACCGTCGTCCAATGACAGGCTCGTCCACCCGGAATGCGACACACCAATGGCCGAGACACGCCCCGCATTCAGCAACTCAATCGCTTCTTCCCTGGTCACATTCGCAACCGGCCCGGTCGAGCACGCCACGAAGGGTAGAATGAGCGTCAGAGCGAACACGAGTTTCATAAAATTCTCCAGTTTTGTGGTCTCTGCAACTTAGTCGCAAAGCAACAGGAGTTGAAGCCGCAAGTTCCCACCGGCAAACCTCACCACCAGTACCTGAAACTTCAAAAGTTTCAGGGCCGGTTTCTTTTTAAGAAACCGCGCCTATCACGTCCCGCAGAACGTCGCCTGAACAACTTCGCCCTCAGCCGGCGGTCGCATCAGATCAGACGCATCAGGCTGATCCTCATAAGGCCGCGACAACACCGCGTTCAAACGATGAAACGGTGCGTAATCACCCTGCACAGCAGCCTGAATCATCTGCTCGACCCGGTGATTGCGCGGGATAAAGGCCGGATTGGCCGCCGCCATCACCTTCGCCGGGGTCGCCTCGCGCTGCAGCCGCGCACGCCAGCCCTCGGCCCATCCGTCAAATGCAACCGGATCGATGAACTCATCCCGCGCCCGATCCCCACCCAGCGCCCGGAACGTATTGGTAAAATCCGCACCACCCCCAGCCATACGCACCAGCAGGTCCGAGATCATCTGCAAATCCCCATCCTCGGCCCGCGACAGACCGATCTTGGCCCGAAACCGCCGCAACCACTCGGCCTGCAGCAGATCGGGCATGGCATGCACGATCTCGGTCGCCTCCTCCACCGCGGCCTCCTTATCCTCAACCTGCTGGATCAGAGCCGTCGCCAACTGCGCCAGATTCCACACCGCAATCTCGGGCTGGTTGGAATAGGCATAACGCCCCATCCGATCGATCGAGCTGTAGACCGTGTTCGGATGATAGCTGTCCATGAAGGCACACGGCCCGTAATCAATGGTCTCCCCCGCAATCGAGCAGTTATCCGTATTCATCACCCCATGAATGAACCCAACGCTCATCCACTGGGCAATCAGCCGCGCCTGCGCATCCCGCACCGCGCGCAATAACCCCATCGGCCCCTCGGTCTCCGGGTAATGACGCGCGATGGCATAGTCAGTCAGCCGCCGCAAACTGTTCAACTGCCCGCGCGCGGCAAACACCTGAAAGGTCCCCACCCGCAAATGGCTCTGCGCCACACGGGTCAGCACTGCGCCGGGCATCGGCCCCTCACGCAGCACGATCTCACCGGTCTCGACCGCCGCCAGCGCACGAGTGGTCGGAATTCCCAGCGCATACATCGCCTCGGACACCACATATTCCCGCAGCACCGGCCCCAGCCACGCGCGCCCATCGCCCTGACGCGAAAACGGCGTCGGCCCCGACCCCTTCAACTGAATGTCACGCCGGACACCATCGGTGCCCACCGTCTCACCCAATAACACGGCACGCCCGTCACCAAGCTGCGGATTGTAATTGCCGAACTGATGCCCGGAATACAGCTGCGCCAACGGTTGCGCCCCCTCGGGCACACTATTCCCGCCAAAAGCCTCAGCCATCTCTTCCACATCGCCCGGCGAAATCCCCAGCAATCGCGCCAGATCGGCATTGAACGCAATCAGATGCGGCGCGCGCACCGGCACCGGGGCCTGCCGCGCATAAAACGCATCGGGCAGACGGGCATAGCTGTTGTCAAACGGGATCGTCAGGGTCATGCGGCAAACATATGCCCTACATGCACAATTGCCATAGCAGATCGCACCCGCCCGTGCATAATCGCCTCAAACAACCAAAGGCCCGCAATGACCGCACAGGACATCATCACCCACCTCAACCTGCAACGCCACCCCGAGGGTGGCTGGTTCCGCGAAACCTGGCGCGCCCAGAACGCAGGTCGCGCCACCGGCACCTGCATCTACTTCCTGCTGGCCGAGGGCGAACACAGCCACTGGCACCGCGTCGACGCGACCGAGATCTGGCTCTACCACGCCGGCGCCCCGCTGATCCTGTCGCTCAGCGCCACCGATGACGGCCCCGCCACCGATCACCTGCTGACCCCGGATCTGACCCAAGGCACCCCACAACTGATCGTCCCCGAAAACCACTGGCAAGCCGCCCGCAGTACCGGAGGCTTCACCCTCGTCAGCTGCACCGTTTCGCCCGGCTTCGAATTCGACGGCTTCACCCTCGCCGCCCCCGAATTCGACATCCCCCGCGGCTGAGCCCACCCCGAACCCCCTCTTCATCTGGCCAAAAATATCCCGGGGGAGTCGCGCAGCGACGGGGGCAGAGCCCCCTACCCGCGCGCCACAACCTCCCGCGCCGGAGACGACACAACCCCGCCCCCGACAAGCGCACCAACCCCGGTTGTTCCGGGGCAAGAGGTCGGCATCCCCCGCGCCACCCGCACGGCGAGATAGGCAAAGGCCTGCGCCTCCAGCATGTCGCCATCCAGACCCACGGCCTCGACAGGCTCAACCGGACAATCCAGCGCGACCCGCAGCATCTCCATCAACACCGGATTGCGCCGCCCTCCGCCGGTGACCAGCAGACGCGCAGGCGGCTTGGGGCAATGCTCCATCCCTTGGACCACACCCGCCGCACACATGCCGGTCAGGGTCGCCACCGCATCCGCATCGCTCAGTTCCTGCACCAACCCGATCATCTCGGCAAAATCATTGCGGTCCAGGGACTTCGGCGGCATTCGGTTAAAAAACGGCTCGGCCAGAAACAGCTCCAGCGCGCCGGTTTCAACCGTCCCGCCGCGCGCCAGCGCCCCATCCCGGTCCATCGGCAGACCCAGCCGCGCCTGCATCAAATCATCCACCGGTGCATTCGCTGGCCCGGTATCAAAAGCCAGCAGCGCTCCCGGCGCTTCGGGGCCGTCAAAGGCGGGGTCCACATAGGTCAGATTGCCCACACCGCCCAGATTCAGAAAACACAGCGGTTCATCCGCGCCAATCCACTTGGCGCAAGCGAAGTGAAAGAACGGCGCCAGCGGCGCACCCTCTCCGCCCAAAGCCACGTCGTCGCTGCGGAAATCCCAGACCACTGGCAGCCCCAAAGCCTGCGACAAGCCGATCCCATCGCCCACCTGTAGCGTCCCGCGTCCCCGCGGCTCATGCGCCAAGGTCTGGCCGTGAAAGCCGATCATGTCGACCTCTTCAAACTCGGCCAAAGCCTCGGCATGGGCCAGCGTCACCAGTTCGCCTGCCGCCTCAACCTCGGCCCCGTGCCACTGGCCCAACGCCGCCCGCAGAACCGCGCGCTCGGCCTCGGAATAGGCGCGATAGCGGCTCTCGCCAAAGCCAAAAATCCGCTGCCCGTCGGTTTCGACCACAGCGGCATCCACACCGTCCAGCGAGGTCCCCGACATCGCCCCCAGCGCCCGGATCGGCCCGGTTTTTCCGTTGCTCCGGCTCACGCCTCTCTCCTGCTCAATCCCGCGCGTCCATCCGCGACGGCCCGCAAGGGCCACTCAACCAGACGCTGCACAAGTTTCAAACTGCCCCCAGACCCCTGCCCCTGACAAGACGCATTCACCGCAAAGCCGGTATTTTTCGGTCACAGACTCTGCAAAGGCACGCCCATGGGCAAGATTTTCGCAAGCCAATTTCTGAACTTATGTAATATGACGCAAGAAACCCCTGATGCATCTGACAGAACACAGCGCCGAGACATGGAAAAGAACACCACAGCCCCGGTGGAAAACCGCAACTATCAGCTGATCTTCTGGTCCGGCGCGCTCTCCACGATCGGAGGGCAACTGGTCAATCCCCGCCTTGTCCTGCCCTTCCTCTATCTGGCGCTCGGGGCCCCCACATTCGTCGCCAGCCTGCTTCTGCCCTTCGTCACCGCAGCGCGGCTGATCGCGGAAATCTTCGTCTCACCCTTCGTCAACCGCGTCACCCGCGCCAAGCTGGCGGTCTATATCCCCAACCTGCTGACCGCGCTGATCCTGTCCGTCGTGGCGCTGTTCGCGACCGGACTTCCGCAACTGTTGGTGGTGCTGCTCTTTCTGACCACGGCGATTGTGATGGGCCTGTGTCAGGGCATCACCAGCCTCGGCACCAGCCAGATTTACGGCGTTTCGATTCCCGACCACAAACGCAACCGCATGGTATTTGCGCAGGCCACGATCTCGGGCGCGCTGGCCATCGCGGTGGTGTGGCTTACCAAAGACCTTCTGGTCTCGGACCAGCCCATGCAGCGCCATATCGTCGTGATGTGGTGTGGCGTCTTCGCCATGTTCGCCGCCGGGATCAGCTTTGCCGGGGTGCGCATCTTTGAAGACGACCGGCCTGTCCCCAAACCCACCGCCAAGCCAAAACCGCTGGCGGAACTGGCGACCGGGTTCAAAACCGGCATGGCCTACCCGTGGTATCGCAAATTCCTGCTGGCGCGGCTGATCTTCATCTCGGTCGAACTGGCGATGCCTTTCTACACCATCCACGCCGCCACCTATCACGTGGGCACCAAACACTCGCTCAGCTATTTCGTCATCGCCGCCAGCGCCGGAATGGTGATCGGATCACTGGTCTGGGGCTGGCTCAGCAGCCGCATCTCGGTCAAACCGGTGATGTGGATGGGCTGCCTGATCTCGGCGGCCTCAGCGCTGATGGCGCTGGCTTTCACGCTGATGGGCTATGCCCAGAACGTCCAGCTTTACGCGCTGGTGATCGGCCTTCTGTCGCTGGGCGGCAACGGAGTGATCTATGGCCGCTACCTCTACGTCATTGAAATGACGGACGAAAAAGAGCGCCCCTACCTCGTCGCCCTCGGCGATGTCAGTGCCGGGCTGGTGGGGATCGTCTTTGCCGCCATCCTCGGCGCGGTGGCGCATCTGCACGATCCGATCACGCCGATCTTTGCGCTGGCGGCGCTCAATCTGGCAGCCATGGCCTATGCCATGGGCCTGCCCGCGACGACCGCGCAGAAAAAGCCCTGACAGCGGCTGAAAAACGCATCTTTTCCTTACCCACCCCGCCGCCTATACAGTGCCCCGCAACATCAACCCAAAGGGCACGATATGACCTACCACCCCAAATCGGATTTCATCGCCACGATGATCGAGCGCGGCTTTCTCGCCGACTGCACCGATTATCAGGGCCTTGACGACGCGCTGATCAGCGGGGTGCAGACGGCCTATATCGGTTACGACGCCACCGCACAGTCGCTGCATGTCGGCCACCTGATGAACATCATGGTGCTGCGCTGGCTGCAGAAAACCGGCCATAAACCGATCACCCTGATGGGCGGCGGCACCACCAAGGTGGGCGACCCCTCGTTCCGCTCGGACGAGCGCCCCCTGCTGGGCCCCGAACAGATCGACGCCAATATCGCCGGAATGCAGAATGTGTTCGCCAAGTACCTGTCCTATGATGACAGCGCCTCCGGAGCGCTGATGTTGAACAATGCTGAATGGCTGGACAGCCTGAACTACCTCGATTTCCTGCGCGATATAGGGCGGCATTTTTCGGTCAACCGGATGCTGTCCTTCGAATCCGTGAAATCGCGTCTGGACCGCGAGCAGTCGCTTAGCTTCCTCGAATTCAACTACATGATCCTGCAGGCCTATGACTTCCTGGAACTGAACCGCCGCTATGGCTGCGTTCTGCAGATGGGCGGCTCGGATCAGTGGGGCAACATTGTCAACGGTATCGACCTGACCCGCCGCGTGCTGGATCAGGAAATCTATGGCCTGACCACGCCGCTGCTGACCACCAGCGATGGCCGCAAGATGGGCAAATCGCAGGGCGGAGCGATCTGGCTGAACGGCGACATGCTGTCGGCCTACGAGTTCTGGCAGTTCTGGCGCAACACCACTGACGCCGATGTGGGCCGGTTCCTGAAAATCTTCACCGAACTGCCCGTTGACGAATGCGACCGTCTGGCCGCGCTGGAAGGGTCCGAGATCAACGAGGCCAAAATTCGCCTCGCCAACGAAGTCACCACCCTGCTGCACGGGGCCGAAGCCGCCGCAACGGCCGAGGCCACCGCCCGCGAAGTGTTCGAAAAAGGTGGCGTGGGCGAGGACCTTCCGACCCTGACGCTGAACGCCGCCGACCTGCCCGCTTCGATCGTGCAGATCATCGTCAAATCCGGCCTCGCCAAATCGGGCAAAGAGGCCAAACGCCTGATCGCCGAGAACGGAGCCAAGCTGGACGACGCCCCCCTGACCGATGCCGGCCTGATGATCGACGCGGGCGCGCTGTCCTCACCGATCAAGCTGAGCGCGGGCAAAAAGCGGCACGCGCTGGTGCAGCTGGGCTAAACCCAGACAGCAGAAACGAAAAACAGCCACCCTGATCGGTGGCCGTTTCTTGTCCGCGTTACTGCTTAGGCTTGCCTTCACCCTTCATCATTATTGGCATTGTTGCCCTGACCGGGGCTGCTGCCTTCGGGCCCGTTGCCATTTCCATTGTTGCTCTGGCTGCCAGTGCCACCGTTTCCTCTGGACCCGGACCGGGCCGCTTCGGCTCTGGATCGGGCTTCGGCCGCTTTGGCTCTGGCATTGTCGCGCGCCGCGTCGGCCCGAGCTCTGGCCTTTTCAGCGCGGGCCTGACCATCCTTCTCAGCGCCCGGCTTACCGCCGCCAGTATCGCCACCACCGCCAGTATCTCCGCCGCCGGTATCTCCACCGCCGCCAGTATCGCCACCGCCGCCAGTATCGCCACCGCCACCGGTATCACCACCACCGCCGGTATCTCCACCGCCGCCAGTATCACCACCACCGCCAGTATCCCCACCGCCACCGGTATCGCCACCGCCACCGGTATCGCCACCGCCGCCAGTATCGCCGCCGGGCCCGCCGTCAAACTCATTCGGGTCCGAGTTGCGATCCTCGCCCCGCGGCGACGCCGCCGCGATGCTCGCCGTGGGCAGATCGGTCAACAGCCCCGCCAGACCCGGGCATTGCGCCCCGGTCACACCCAGAACCGTCTCGAAATCCGACCGCCTCTGCAGCCGCTTGAGGAAACTCGGCGTCACCTGCGCACAATCGCACAGCCCCGCATAATCCCCTGCGTTGGCCAGATCGCGTGCAACCCGCCCATCGCATACCTCGGTGGCAGCCGCCGCGCTGCCCGCCATCATCACCCCCACGACAGGAGCCGCAACAATCGCGCCCAGTGTGCGCTTCGCATTCGTTAACATCACCATATCGGTACCTCCTGAAAACCAAACACGCCCGGCCCACGGGTTGTTCATTCACGAAACAGCGACCCGACCGTGAACTGTCAGTTCGAGCCTTCCCCAACAGGCCAGACACCCTCAAAACAGTAGACAGCACCCCGGCGATCCGTTTAATGAACAATTGTTCAAATCCTTGGGAGGAGCGACCATGCAGCTATCCACCACCGCAGCGATCATCACCGGCGGCGCGTCCGGTCTGGGCGAAGCCACCGCCCGCTATTTCGCCGAACAGGGCGCGCAGGTCACCATCCTCGACCGCGATGCCGAGCGTGGCCCGCAGGTCGCGGTCGAGATCGGCGGGTATTTCGCCCAGACCGATGTCACCGACGAAGCCTCGGTCGCCAATGCCATCGCGCAGGCCAAGGACCAAATGGGGCGCATCACCGCCACCGTGAACTGCGCCGGGATCGCCATCGGCGCAAAGACCGTTGGCCGAGATGGCCCTCACCCGCTGGACGCCTTCCAGCGCACCATCGACATCAATCTGATCGGCACCTTCAACGTCTCGCGTCTCGCCGCCGCCGAGATGGCCCGCAACGCCCCCGACCCCGACGGCGCGCGCGGCGTGATCATCAACACCGCCTCCATCGCCGCTTTCGACGGCCAGAAAGGTCAGGCTGCCTATGCCGCATCCAAGGGCGGCGTGGTCGGCATGACCCTACCGATGGCGCGCGATCTCGCCTCAACCGGCATCCGCGTCATGGCCATCGCCCCGGGCATCTTCATGACCCCGATGCTGTCTGGCCTACCGCAAGAAGTGCAGGACCAGCTTGCCGCCGACGTCCCCAATCCCGCCCGCCTGGGCGACCCGCGGGAATACGGACGACTGGCCGGGTTCATCGTCGAGATGGGCTATCTGAACGGAGAGGTCATCCGCATCGACGGCGCATTGCGGATGCGCTGAGCCGAGAGACCGGACCAGCGCCCCGAACCGCCGGCCACAGAACGGTCTCCGATTTGGTACCCGACACATCACATGGATCGGTTAACAAACCGTTGGCAAAACCGGAGTCTCTGCGGCTGAAAATTTGTACAATTCAAACAAACCACCGTTTCGCGGACGTACAAAACGAACTCAACCGGCTTCGGCCTTCTCTTCCAGAGTCAGCCACTCTTCCTCAGCCGCCAACAGTTTTTCCTGCCGCTCAACCAACGCTTCAGTCGCCTTCTGGAACTTCACCGGCTCACGCGAGAACAGGTCCGGATCCGACATCAACTCTTCCAGCTTGGCAATCTCGGCCTCAAGCCGCGCGATCTCGGCGGGTAGCTTTTCAAGCCGGTGTCGTTCCGAGAAAGACAACCCTGCTTTCGGCTTCGCCTCTTGCTTCACCTTTGGCTTTGATGCCTTTGTTTTATCTTCTTTTTTCTCAGATAAGTCGCCACGTTGAGCAATATAGTCGGACCAGCCTCCGGCATAAACCGTGGCCCGGCCGTTGCCCTCCATCGCGATGGTCGTGGTGGCCACGCGGTCCAGAAAGTCCCGGTCGTGGCTGACCAGCAGAACGGTCCCGTCATAGTCGTCCAGCAACTCTTGCAGCAGGTCCAACGTCTCGACATCCAGATCGTTTGTTGGTTCGTCCAGCACCAGCAAGTTCGACGACTTCGCCATCAATTTGGCCAGCAACAACCGTGCTTTTTCCCCACCAGACAAGGACTTAACAGCCGCTCTTGCCTGCGCATCGTCGAACAGAAACTCCTTGAGATACCCCACCACATGCTTGGGCTGACCGCCCACCATCACTTGATCGGCCTTGCCGGAAACCCGCATCTCGGGGTCACCTGTCAGACTGTCCCACAGCGTCATCTCGGGGTCCAACTGCGCACGCGCCTGATCGAACACCGCAATTTCAAGGTTGGTGCCCAACAAGACGCTGCCCTCGTCCGGCTCCATCTGACCCAGCAGCATCTTCAACAGTGTGGTTTTGCCCACCCCGTTAGGCCCGACAAAGGCCACTCGATCCCCGCGCTGCACCAGCAGGTCAAAGTTACGCACAATCTGCTGTGCGCCAAACGCCTTGGTCACACCTTTGGCCTCGATCACCTTGCGTCCCGATTTTGGACCGGATTCCAACGCCATAGCAGCCGATCCCTGACGTTTGATCTGCGCCGCCTTCTCGGCCCGCAGCGCCTGCAGGGCGCGCACCCGGCCCTGATTACGCTTACGCCGCGCACTGATGCCTTCGACGGCCCACCGCGCCTCGGACTTAATCAGACGGTTCAGCTTGTGGCGTTGCTGATCTTCGTCCTCCCAGACCTTGTCGCGCCAGCCCTCAAAGGCCTCGAACCCCTGCTCCTGCCGCCGTACAACGCCGCGATCGATCCACAAGGTCGCCCGCGTCAGCGCGCGCAAAAAAGCCCGGTCATGCGAGATCAGAACATAGGCCGCCCGGGTGGCGCCCAGCTCGCGTTCTAGCCATGCAATCGCTTCGATATCCAGGTGATTGGTCGGTTCGTCCAACAGCATCAGATCCGGTGCTTCAGCCATCAGCTTGGCCAGCGCCGCCCGCCGCCGCTCGCCGCCCGAGGCGGTCTCGACTGCACGTTCGGGGTCGAATTTCAGCCCCTCTCCGGCGCGTTCGACCTTATACAGCTCTCCCGGCTCCAACCCGCTTGATGCATAGTCGCCCAGCGTCGCGAACCCCTCCATCCCCGGGTCCTGCTCCATGTAACCGACTGATTTTCCAGGCGGGATCACGATATCCCCCTGATCGGCCTCGACCAGACCAGCCATCACTTTCATCAGGGTCGACTTGCCCGACCCGTTCCGCCCGACCAGCGCCACGCGGTCGCCCGGTTGAACCACCAGATCAAGATCGGAAAACACCGGATCGCCCCCGAAGGTCAGGGAAATACCGGACATCTGCAACAAAGGAATTCTCGCCATGTCCGCCAGCTAAACCGGTGAACACAAGGCGTCAACGCCCCTGCTTCACCTTTTCATAAATACTCAAATCACCCGGCCACCGCCCGCAACAGACGTTTGCGTTCAGCGGGAATCGCCCCGATCTCGAGCCCGGTAAACACATGCAGGGTGTTCATATGCCGATCCACAACCGCATGATCGCTGACCCAGCCACCCATCATCAGATAGGTCCGCAGCAAGGGCGGCATCCGCAGCATCGCCTGTTTCACGTTCGGCCTGCGCCGCAGACGGGCGGCAAAGCGGAACACGTCCGGCGCTTTGACCCGCGGCAGCCAGCGCTTGGGCGCCAGATGACGATGCTTGAGCATGGCGAACGCGTCGAGATACTCGTCTGTTTCGGTCCCTGCGAAGGAAGAACAGCCAAACAGCATTTCGATGCCGTTCTGATCCACATAGGCCGTCATCGCGCCCCATGCCACGCGCAGAATGTCGGGATCGGTCCAATCGGGGTGGATGCAGAACCGGCCCATCTCGACCATCGGACCACAAAACCCGTTCAAAGCGGACAGATCGTAGAATTGCGCCGAATAGCTGCACCCGATCTCCGAGCCGTCCTGCATCGTCAGCATACGGAAACAGCAGACCAACTGCCCACCGGACCGCATATCCTCGATCAGAACATGGGCACATTGGGCGTCATACATATCGCGATCCGTGCCCGACGTTCCGAACGCCAGCGTCCGCAGCGCCTGCGCCGCGGCCACATCCCGCGCAGACCCGGCCAGCCGGGCCCGGTATCGGCCTTTGTTCAACAGCTCAGCCATCATCGCCCCCTTATGCGGTTGCTGACCGTTCGTCTTGTCCTGCCCTACCATAACAGGTGTGACGAACGCGTGACCTCTGCAAGAGGTCCGGGCGATTTAGTTGGTGGCCCCGGGGATGTTTGCCGGGTTGAAGTTGCCGATATTGCCAAGCAGCTGACGCAGGAACCCTTTGTCCTCGACGTTGGAATCGGTCACGCGGCGGTCCAGCACGATGACATAGCCATCTTCAAGGCCGAACCGCTCGATATTGCGCACGACGCCGCGCTGATCAAAGCTGATCGCGACCAGCCGGCGCGAGACGACCTCGGGCCGCCGGACGCCCGACGTGCGGATGCGCGAGGCGACATAATAATAGCCCGAGTCCCGGACCAGACCGGCAGAACTGGGCGCGCCGATGGCCTCTTCCACTGTTTCGCGCGTATCGACACCGACCTTGATCTTGGCCAGATCCTCGGGCGGCGGCACGTAGCCGTGATTCTTGAACACCGGCGAACATGCGCCCGCGATTACCAGACAGGCCGCAAAGACAAGCGTTTTCGACGCCGGTTTCACCCTGTTCACACCCATCAACATGCACACCCTCTTGCCTTGGCCCCTTGCGGACCCTATCCGATTACATCAAACCGCAGCCCCGGTTCAACACAGGAAAACCTCACGAATGAGCAACCCGACATCTTTGCGCGTCACCGACCTGCCGCAAAACGCACCGACGCCCTTCGAACTGCGCCCGACCGGCGAGGCGCTGGAGGCGATCAAGCTGGAACTTGGCCTGCAGGGCCTGCGCAAGCTGAGCTTTGTGGGCGCGCTGCGTGCGCAAGGCAAGCGCGACTGGGTGCTTGAGGCAAAACTGGGCGCGACGGTGATCCAGCCGTGCGTTGTGACGCTGGAACCGGTGACCACGCGCATCGATACCCCCGTGACTCGAGTGTTTCTGGCCGATTGGACCGACCCGGACGAGCCCGAGTTCGAAATCCCCGAAGGCGACGAGACCGAGCCCTTGGGCACCGAGATCGACCCCGCGCAGATCATGGTCGAGGCGCTGTCGCTGGCCCTGCCCCAATACCCCCGCAAGGACGGGGCCGAACTGGGTCAGGCGGACTATACCGAGCCGGGCAAACAGGCGATGACGGACGAGGACGTGAAGCCCTTCGCCGGTCTGGCTGGGCTGCGCGATGCGCTGAAAAAAGACGAGTGACAGGGGGCTGATTTCCTGTCATAGCAGGCGGCCAGAAAAACCGCTTGAACATGCCGAGAATCGCAGTATTTTCGCGCGCTCATTGGATTTTGGGTTGGACATTGCGGGGCAAGCCCCTTAAACGCGCGTCAAACCACGAGAAAACGAAGAACGTAACCCGGCTGGCGGCGAATCTGCTGGCCCATATCAGACAAAGGTTGAGACCATGGCCGTCCAACAGAACAAAGTTTCCAAGTCGCGCCGCAACAATCGCCGCGCACATGACGCTCTGGTTGCTGCAAACCCGAACGAATGCGCAAACTGCGGTGAGCTGAAGCGCCCGCACCACGTCTGCGCGTCCTGCGGCCACTATGATGACCGTGAAGTCGTCGCTCAGGCCGACGAAATCGACCTGGACGAAGACGCGGCCTAAGCCTGATTGGACGCAGGCCAAGGCATGACGGATCAGCCCACGCAAACCGGACGGATCACCATCTCGGTTGACGCTATGGGCGGAGATTCGGGCCCTGCCGTCGTTGTGGCGGGCATTGCCAAATCTGCGGACAAGAACCCCAATATCGGGTTCATCCTGCACGGTCAGGAACAGGAATTGCGCAAGCTGGTTTCCAAACGGCGTGTCCTTGACGGGCGCGTCGTTTTTCGTGATTGCCCCGACGTTGTCACGATGGATGACAAACCCAGTCAGGTGGTGCGCAGCGGCAAGAACACCTCGATGTGGTCGGCGCTTGAGGCGGTGCGCTCGGGCGAGGCCCATGGCGCGGTTTCGTGCGGCAATACCGGCGCATTGATGGCGATGTCGATGCTGCGTCTGCGCAAACTGCCCGGCGTGAACCGCCCTGCGATTGCGATCCTGTGGCCCTCGCGCAATCCGCAGGGGTTCAACGTGATGCTGGACGTTGGTGCAGACGTGCGCGCCGACGCCAAGGACCTGCTGCAATACGCGCTGATGGGGGCCTCTTACGCGCGCAACGGCATGGCGCTTGGCCGTCCGCGCATCGGGCTGCTGAATGTCGGCACCGAGGAACACAAAGGCCGGGCCGAGTTGAAAGAGGCCCACGCCATGATCTCGGACTTCGCGGATCAGGCGAATTTCGAATTTGTGGGCTTTGTCGAAGGCAGCGACATTCCCGGCGATAAGGCCGACGTAATCGTCACCGATGGATTCACCGGCAATGTCGCGATCAAAACCGGCGAAGGCACCGCTAACCTGATCGGAGACCTTCTGCGCCAGGCATTCAAGTATTCTCCGCTCTCGCGTCTGGCCTCGGTCCTTGCGATCACATCGCTGAACCGTCTGAAGAAACGGATCGACCCGCGTCAGGTGAATGGCGGCGTCTTCCTAGGGCTCAACGGCACCGTGGTCAAATCCCATGGCGGAGCAGACGCGACCGGCGTTTCGGCGGCGGTCAAACTGGCCTTTACACTGGCCGAATCCGGTTTCTCGGAAAAATTGGCAGCACGGGTTGCATCAACAGCCGCGCTTGCACAAGATGCGGCCCATTCCGTGTCTCAATCGGAATAATAACAAAAAAGGCAGTACCCCAGCATGGCAGGCCGCTCAGTTGTTGTAGGTGTCGGGCATTATTTGCCGGAACGTGTCGTACCGAACGCGGAATTCGAAAAAACGCTGGATACCACGGACGAGTGGATTCGCAGCCGATCCGGAATCGAGCGTCGCCACTTCGCCGCCGAGGGTGAAACCACATCCGATCTGGCCACCAAAGCCGCCGAGGCCGCGCTGGCCGATGCGGGGCTGACCGCGGATGATATCGACGCCATCGTGCTGGCGACCTCGACCGCTGACCTGACCTTCCCCTCTGCCGCCACCATGGTGCAGGCCCGACTGGGCATGACCAAAGGTTTTGCCTTCGATGTGCAGGCGGTCTGCGCCGGCTTCGTCTTTGCGCTGAGCAACGCCAACGCGCTGATCCTGTCAGGTCAGGCCAAGCGCGTGCTGGTGATCGGGGCCGAGACATTCTCGCGAATCATGGACTGGACCGACCGGTCGACCTGTGTGCTGTTCGGCGATGGCGCGGGCGCGCTGGTGCTGGAAGAACAGGAAGGCGAAGGCACGCCCGACGATCGCGGTATTCTGGCAACCGATCTGAATTCGGACGGGCGCTATAAGGATCTTCTCTATGTAGATGGCGGCGTGTCGACCCAATCCACCGGGCACCTGCGGATGCAGGGCAATCAGGTCTTCCGCCATGCCGTTGAAAAACTGGCAAAAACTGCCGAAATCGCGCTGGAACGCGCCGGACTGACCGGTGATGACGTCGACTGGATCGTGCCGCATCAGGCCAATATCCGCATCATTCAGGGCACCGCCAAGAAAATGGGCCTGCCGATGGACAACGTCGTCGTCACCGTTCAGGACCACGGCAACACCTCGGCCGCATCGATCCCGCTGGCCCTGTCCGTTGGCAAAGAGCGCGGGCAGATCAAGCAAGGCGATCTGATCGTGACCGAGGCAATCGGCGGAGGTCTGGCCTGGGGCGCGGTTGCCCTGCGCTGGTAACCGGCACAATCCGGCTTACAAAGCCGCCCGCAATTCATTGATATTGACAGCGAATTTTGCATCGCCATATGCTTGCCCATCAACAGGGGAAAAAGCATGGGCGACAAAACACTGACCCGAATGGATCTGAGCGAGGCCGTCTTTCGCGAGGTTGGCCTATCACGCAACGAAAGCGCGCAACTGGTCGAAAGCGTATTGAACCATATGTCCGACGCGCTGGTGCGTGGCGAGCAGGTCAAGATTTCGTCTTTCGGGACCTTCAGCGTTCGGGACAAAACCGCCCGCATCGGCCGCAACCCCAAAACCGGTGAAGAAGTTCCAATTCAGCCGCGCCGCGTGCTGACCTTTCGCCCGTCGCACCTGATGAAGGATCGCGTCGCCGCCGGGAACCGCAAGTAAGGTCAGGACGTCCGTGTTATGAGTAAGTCTCGCGACGCATTTCGCACCATCAGTGAAGTTGCGGATTGGCTCGGAGTTCAGGCTCATGTGCTGCGATTCTGGGAAAGCAAGTTCACGCAGGTCAAACCGGTCAAACGCGCCGGGGGGCGGCGGTACTACCGCCCCAATGACATGCGGCTGCTGGGCGGCATCAAGAAATTACTGCACGAGGACGGGATCACCATCAAAGGCGTTCAGCGCATCCTGCGCGAGCAAGGCGTAGCGCATGTGGCGTCGCTGTCCCCTGCTCTGGACGGCACCGGGTCCGAGCCGATCGTCGACAGCACGGTTATCCCTTTCACGGCCAAACCCGCAGAACCGGCGGATCAGATCAATATGGATCTGGGCGAGCCCGCCAAACCCGCCGTGGCGGCAGCCCCGGAACCATCCCGGCAACCGGATGAAGTCGACGCGGCTCCGCTGATGGGGGGCATCACGTCGCTGGCGTGGAATCGGGACGAATATGACGATGCGCTGCTGCATCAGATCGCACCCATCGCCAAGGACCTGCGCCGGTGGCTGGACCGGGTCGAAAACCACGCGGCGGGATAGCAAAAAAGGCGATGATTTCCTCTTGCCCCTGCCGGGAAAGTCTTTATGAACACCTCAACGTCGGGCTATGGCGCAGCCTGGTAGCGCGTCCGTCTGGGGGACGGAAGGTCGCAGGTTCGAGTCCTGCTAGCCCGACCAAATCACACCGACGTTTATGGCACATAGGCCAGATCCCGCTCTGGCATCAGAGGGGATCGAGATGACAGGTGTTTGCCCAAATCAGCAGCTTGAGGCGATGATTGCGCGTGATGAGATCACCGCCAGCCCCGATGTCATCCCCGCGCAGGTGCAACCGGCCAGTCTTGATCTGCGTTTGGGAACAGTGGCTTACCGCGTCCGCGCCTCGTTTCTGGCGGGTGAAGGCCGCTCGGTTTCCGACCGTCTGGCCGAATTCGAGATGCACCGCATCGACATCACCGACGGCGCGGTTCTGGAAAAGGGCTGCGTCTATCTGGTGCCGCTGATGGAATCGCTGGCCCTGCCCGATGACGTCAGCGCGGTGGCCAATGCCAAAAGCTCGACCGGGCGGCTGGACCTGCTGACCCGCACCATCACCGATGGCGGGACCGAGTTCGACCGCGTCCCCGCAGGCTATACCGGTCCGCTTTATGCCGAGATTTGCCCGCGCTCGTTTTCGGTTCTGGTGCGTCCGGGGATGCGGCTGAACCAGATCCGGTTCCGCAAGGGTCAGGCGGTGCTGAGTGACACAGAACTGACCGCGCTGCACGGCCAGACTCCTTTGGTAGACGGGCCCGCCGTCATTCAGGACGGGCTGGGCTTTTCGGTTGACCTGCAACTGCCCGACACAGATCTGGTCGGCTATCGCGCCAAACCCCATACCGGCGTGATCGATCTGGACCGGATCGGGGAATACGACCCGCAGGAATACTGGGAAGAGGTGCACACGAAGGACGGGCGCATCATCCTCGATCCCGGCGCGTTTTACATTCTCGTCAGCCGCGAAGCGGTCCACATCCCGCCCATGTATGCCGCCGAAATGGCCCCCTATCTGGCTATGGTAGGCGAGTTCCGGGTGCACTATGCTGGTTTCTTCGACCCCGGCTTCGGTCATGCCGAGGCCGGTGGCGCGGGGTCACGCGGCGTACTGGAAGTACGCTGTCACGAAGCACCCTTCGTGCTGGAACACGGACAGGTTGTCGGACGGTTGGTCTATGAGAAAATGGCCGAGATGCCGACGCAGCTATATGGCGCTGGCATTGCCTCGAACTATCAGGGTCAGGGCCTGAAACTGTCCAAACATTTCAAGCCCGTAGGCTAATCGTCAGAACTTCATGAACCGGCGCATCTGACGGGACACCTGCTTCATCTGCTTTGCACCCTGTTTCTGGCGCGCGGCGGTCTCATGCATCTGGCGATCAGCTTCCGGGCTGCCAGCGCCCGCTGACTGGTCAGGTTTACGGCCCACGCGGCTGGCCATATCAATCCCCTTGTCGACCCCATGGTTTACAAGACGGCCCATCACCTGACGCACGATCATATCGATGATCCGATTGGCATTCATTCGCTTAACTCCGTTTCCTGCGCGCTAGAATAGGCAGGTTCTGCGGCAATAAAAGGGCTGCGCGATCACTCTTCCTCGAACAGCTCGGTCTGATCTTGGTCTTCTTCCTCTTGCCCTTCCCCCAGCGGCACCGCTCCGGGCGGAGGTCGGTTTTCCAGCAAACCAGCAGCGCGCAGCTCTTTCAGACCCGGCAGGTCGCGGGCGTTTTCCAGCCCGAAATGATCCAGAAACTCGGGCGTCACGACAAATGTCACCGGACGACCCGGCGTCATGCGGCGACGGCCCAGCCTGATCCACTCCATCTCAAGCAACTGATCAATGGTCCCGCGCGAAACGGACACGCCGCGAATTTCCTCGATCTCGGCGCGGGTGCAGGGCTGATGATAGGCCACAATCGCCAGCGTTTCGATGGCGGCGCGGCTCAGCTTGCGGGTCTCGACGGTTTCCTTCTGCATCAAGAAGCCCAGATCAGGGGCCGTGCGGATTGCCCAGGCTTCGCCCACACGCACCACGCGTACGCCGCGCCCTTCGTACCGTTTCTGAAGCGATTCAACAGCTTGCGCGGCAGTGCTGCCATGAGGCATCCGCGCCTCAAGATCGGCGATGGTCACCGGTTCGGCGCTGGCGAACAGCACGGCCTCGACCATACGTTCCTGTTCGGCCAAGGGGGGCGCTTCGAACAGGGTGCCGGTTTCTTCGGGGGCGTCAGTCACGGGTTTCGGTCCTCTTGCGCAGATGGATCGGGGCAAAGGTCTCGCTCTGCTTGATCTCCATATGTCCTTCCTTCACCAGTTCCAGCGAGGCCGCAAAGGTCGCCGCCGTGGCGGACCTGCGGCGCACCGGATCGGCGTCCCAGCCGTCGGGCAGATAGGTTTCCATATCCGTCCAAGCGCCAGCAAACCCGATCAGAGGGCGCATCCGTTCCAGCGCCTGTTCCATCG
This sequence comes from Ruegeria sp. AD2(2025), assembly GCF_056542385.1. Taxonomy (NCBI): domain Bacteria; kingdom Pseudomonadati; phylum Pseudomonadota; class Alphaproteobacteria; order Rhodobacterales; family Roseobacteraceae; genus Ruegeria; species Ruegeria sp. AD2(2025). The sequence continues at coordinate 279,370 of NZ_JBQFZS010000002.1, read as the reverse complement.
TGAAAACGGCGTCGCGATCCATGACGAAGGGGCGGAATTCGTCACGCGTGCGGATGCGCGCATAGCCTTGCATCAGGTCCAGCAGCGTCGCGGAATAGGTCACGGTGCGGATGCGGGTGACGTCTTCGCCCTGCCCGCGTTTGAAGAAATCACGGCCCAGCTGATCGCGTGCCATCAGTCGTGCAGCGGCATCGCGCATGGCCTGCAGGCGTTCCAGCTGGAACGCGAGATGCGCCGCCAGTTCCTCGCCCGAGGGGCCTTCGTCATCGGGGTCGGGCGGCAGCAACAGGCGGGACTTGAGAAAGGCCAGCCACGCCGCCATGACCAGATAGTCGGCGGCCAGCTCAATCCGGAGTTGCCGCGCCTTTTCGACAAAGGTCAGGTATTGCTGCGCCAGCGCCAGCACCGAGATCTTGCGCAGGTCTACCTTCTGCGTCCGCGACAGGGTCAGCAGCACATCCAGCGGGCCCTCGAACCCGTCCACATCGACGATCAACGCCTCGGCGGCAAGCCGATCCGCGACCGAGACCGGATCTTCGCTGAAAAGGTTATCCTGCATATACCTGCCCGCCCATTAGGGCAGATAGTTCCGCCTCGGCGGCCTGGATGTCAAGTTCCTGCGGTGGCTGGCGCAGCGCCAGCGCGCGATCTGCGCGGGCTTGTGCCGCATCAGACATCTGACCGGCGGCGTCCAGCACCTGAGCGCGTTCGTCAAACGCCCCGTTACAGTGCAAAACCACATCACACCCGGCGTCCAGCGCCTGACGCGCCAGATCGGCAGGCGCGCCTTGCAGAGCCTTCATCGTGATATCATCGGTCATGATCAATCCGTCAAAGCCGATACGCTCGCGGATCAGCGTCATCATCGCCGCAGAGATCGTCGCGGGCTGAGGGTCGATCCGGTCATAGACCAGATGCGCCGTCATCCCCATCGGCAGGTCATTGAGCGCACGGAACGGGGCGAAATCGGCGTGCTCAAGTGTTTCCAGCGCAAGGTCCACATGCGGCAGGTCATGATGACTGTCGAGCGTCGACAGGCCATGGCCCGGCATATGCTTGATAATCGGCAGGACGCCGCCATCCATGTGACCGTTCGCAACTGCCCGGCCAATCGCAGAAACCTGTTTCGGATCAGAGCCATAGCAGCGGTTCTTCAAAAACGCGTGGGTGTCTTCGCGGGCCAGATCGACCATCGGAGCACAGTTGCTGTCGATCCCCAACCCCAGCAATTCATGCGCGATCAGGCGATAGCGCAGATACATCGCCCGTTCCGCCTGATCCCCGGCGCGGGCGACATGATCCAAAGGCGGCATCCATTCGCGCGCCATAGGCGCTCGCAGCCGCTGCACCCGGCCACCTTCCTGATCCACTGTGATCAGGCAGTTGCGCCCCACAGCCTCGCGAAAATCCTCGCACAGGGCACGCGTCTGATCAGCGCTTTCGATATTTCGGGCAAACAAAATGAACCCGAACGGGTTCATTTCCTTGAATAAGGCCTTTTCGTCGGATGTCAGGCGCAGCCCTTCTGCGTCGGTGATAACCGCGCCAAAGCTCACCGGACGGCGACCGGGATACAGTCAGCCCCCTGCGCCACCAGCGCAGCACAGAACTGGCGCGAGTCGCTCAGATCATCGAACCCCATGGCGCGCAAGCGATAGAAGGTACGACCACCGCTCGAGGTTTTTTGGATAACACGCTGTTTTCCATCCATATATTCGCCAAACCTGTCATTCAGGCGTGCCCATTCCGCATGCGCCACGTCCGAGCTTTCATACGCCCCCAACTGCGCCAACCGCGTTCCCTTGGGCAAAGCGTTCGGGTCCACATCCAGACCAACAGCAGCCTTGACGGCAGCATTTATGGCCGCCTCGGTGGCGCTGCTGGATGAAACCGAGCTGGGGGTCGCCCGCGCCGGGCGCACATGCGGGCGCAGCGAACGTCGCACACCAGGCAGCGCCGCGATCTTCGGATCAGGCAATTGAGCGGCAAAATCCACCGGATCAATCGCCGGTTCTTCCTCGGGCGTCACCAACGCAGCCAGTTGCACACCCTGCTCGGGCGTCTGTTCGGGCTGGATTTCAGCGGCCAGCCCCTCGACCAGCGCATTCACAGCCGCCTGATCCGAGGCCGGTTCCTCGACCACATGCAGGGCGTTTCTCGCCTGCGGCACACCCATCGGCTTGTCTTCGTCAGTCAGCGACACCGGGCGCGGCGCGAGGATCAGCCGGTCAGCCGGAGCTGCAGCAGATCCCACGGCGGCCACGGTGTTGACCGCCAGCCCTTGATGGTCAGCGGGCGTTCCGCCCGGATTTTCCGGCTGGATGCGCATCGGCCCTTCGGCGGCGCGCACCACGGGAACGCCGCTGACATCCCGCATCACCAGCTTGTAACCCCAGACACCAACGCCTGCGACCAATGCCAAAGATGCAACCGCCCCCAGCACGTTGACAATACGACCCAGCCCTGCGCTTGCGCGCGGGGCCTCGTCATAGACATAGCTTTCGTCGGAATAGTCATACGCATCCTCGGGATGCGCTTGATTCGTGTAATGCATCTGCTCGGGGCCTGCCTGCCCCGAGTAATCGTAACGTGCCATATCCGCCTCACCGCCCGATTGCGCCTTAAAACGTGGCGCGCGGGTCATTTCTTGCCTACCTCGTACCGGCGGTTCGGGCGATATTGTTTACCGCATCTCCTGCGCCGGGGTAACGCCAAGAATACCCAAGCCCGCTGAAATCACAACAGAAACAGCGCGGGCCAATGCGATTTTCGACTGGCTTGTGGCAACATCGCCATCCTGGATGAAACGCAGCCCGACCTCGTCATGGCCCTTGTTCCAGAGCGCATGGAAATCCCCTGCAAGTTCATACAGATAGAAGGCAACCCGGTGCGGCTCGTTGGTGCGGGCGGCGATCTCGACCAACCTTGGCCATTCCGCCAGCTTCTTCGCAACGGCCAGTTCCGCACCATGCTCGATCTTGCCCAGATCCGCCTCGGCAAGGGCCGCATCCTGCGCGTCGATCCCGGCCTCGGCGGCGCGGCGCAGCACGCTCATGACGCGGGCATGGGCGTATTGGACGTAGAACACCGGGTTCTCGCGGCTTTGTTCCAGCACCTTGTCAAAGTCAAAATCCAGCGAGGCATCGTTGCGCCGGGTCAGCATGACAAAGCGGGTGACGTCGGGGCCGACCTGCTCCAACACGTCGCGCAGGGTGATGAACGTCCCTGCGCGTTTCGACATCTTGAACGGCTCACCATTCTTGAACAGCTTCACAAGCTGCGTCAGCTTGATGTCGAATGACACCCGCTTTTCATGGTCCAGAGCGGCCACAATCGCCTTCATCCGCTTGACATAGCCGCCGTGATCAGCCCCGAACACGTCGATGATGACATCAAAGCCACGCTTGATCTTGTCATAGTGATACGCCAGATCGGGCGCGAAATAGGTCCAGCCGCCATCCGATTTCTGCACCGGGCGGTCGACATCGTCGCCATACTCGGTCGCCTTGAACAGCATCTGTTCGCGCGGTTCCCAGTCCTCGGGCGGGGCTTTGCCCTTGGGCGGTTCCAGCACACCACGATAGACCAGCCCCATCTCTTTGAGCTCTTCCAGCGTCTTTTCGATCTTGCCGCTGTCGTAGTAAGACCGCTCGGACGTCCAGACATCCATCTGAACCCCCAGCATGCCCAGATCTTCGCGGATCTGCCGCATCATTTCGTCAATGGTGAAATCGCGGAAGGTGACAAGCCAGTCGGCCTCGGGCTTGTCGATCATGCTGTCGCCGAACTTCTCTTTCAGCGCTTCGCCCACCGACACGAGGTAATCGCCGGGGTACAGCCCTTCTTTCACCTCGAATTCCAGCCCGTTGGCCTCGCGGTAGCGTTCATAGGCTGACCGCGCCAGCACATCGACCTGCCCGCCGCCATCATTGACCCAGTATTCCCGGGTGACGTCGAACCCGGCATAATCCAGCAGACCCGCCAGCGCATCGCCGAACACCGCGCCGCGGCAATGGCCCACATGCAGCGGTCCCGTCGGGTTGGCCGAGACAAATTCCACATTCGCAGTTTTGCCCGCGCCCATGTCAGACTTGCCGTAATCCGTGCCCTTTTCCAGAACCGATCCCACAATGCCCTGCCAGACCGGCAACGCCAGTCGCAGGTTCAGGAACCCGGGGCCTGCAACCTCGGCGCTGGTGATCCGGTCATCCGCCGCCAGCTTACCTGCCAGAGCTTCGGCAATGTCGCGAGGCTTCAGTCCGGCGGGCTTGGCCAGTACCATCGCCGCGTTGGTCGCCATGTCGCCATGCGCCGCATCGCGCGGAGGTTCGACCGCCACATTGTCAAAGCTCAACCCCTCGGGCAACGCGCCTTCGGACTGCATTTGTGCCAGCGCGTCCAGAACAAGGACGCGGATCTCGGAAAACAGGTTCATTTCGAATGTCCTTCTGCTTGCCGTGCGGTTTATCACGCAAAGCGCCAAGGTCAATGGACGCCTAAAGTTTGCACTTGGTTCAGCCGCGCAGACCGGTAATGTCCTATTTGCAATACAACCGCCGGAGCCCCCAGTGATGCGCCTTGCCCTGCCCCTTACCCTGTTGCTGACCGCCTCTTCTGTCTGGGCTGAAATGCCCGCACCGCAGGGCCATGTGATCCTGACGCTGGGCGGCGCGGTTGACGAAACCAACCTGCCCGCGCGGGGCGAAAATGACGGCGGATTACTTGGGTTTCTTGAGGTCACCCATGACGGGGCCGCCGGTTTTGACGCCGCCATGCTGGACGGGCTTGCGCAGGTCGAAATCACCATCCCCTATGGCCCCGAAGGCCATCAGCGCGACTACACCTTCTCGGGCCCGCTGCTGTCCGAGGTCATGGCCATGGCAGGGGCCACCGGCAAATCGGCCCTGCCCATGGCGCTGGACGGTTATCAGGCCGAAATCCCATGGCCCAGCATCGAAGCACACCAACCCATCGTCGCGACCCATGCAGACGGTGCGCCGATGGGGATCGGGGGCTATGGGCCGACGATGATCGTCTTCCCGCCCACCGACGATGCCGATCTGGCGCAGGAACAGGCCGGGCAACAGGTCTGGGCGCTGGCCTATATCGGGATCGAGTAGTCAGCCCCCTGTCAGCCGGGCGTGGTCCTGCAGAGCAAAGCGGTCCGTCATCCCGGCGATGTAATCCGAAACAATCCGTGCCAACGCCGTTTCATCGCGCGCGGTTTCGATATCCGGATGCCAGCGCGCGGGCATTTGCCGGGGGTCATTCAGGTAGATCGGGAAAAGCTCCTCGACCACCTTGCTGACCTGCGCGCGCACGGCCATGACGCTGGGCGCACGGTACATGCGGGCGAACAGAAACGCCCGGATTTGTCTCAGCTGCGCCCACAGCCCGGCCGAAAAGCGGATCACGGGATGGCCCAGATGGCGAATGTCATCAACCGACTGCGCACCGGATCGCGCGATCAGGTCTGCAGAGGTCTCTATGACATCCGAAACCATGACCCCAAACACCCTGCGCAGCGCCTCGTGCCGGCGACGATAGGTGTCGAGACCGGGGTATTTCCGGTCCACCTCAGCGTAACAGTCGCCCACGATGGGCAGTTGCTGAATCTCTTCATCCGTGAACAAGCCAGCCCGCAGCCCATCTAGAAGATCGTGGTTATTGTAGGCGACATCATCAGACAGCGCCGCCACCTGCGCCTCGGCACTGGCATGTGTGTGCAGTTCCAGATCGAACCCCTGATTGCACTCGGCCAGCGCCCAGGGCAATTGCCCCACAACGGGGCCATTGTGTTTTGCGATCCCTTCCAGACATTCCCAGGTCAGATTGCAGCCATCGAACTCGGCATAGTGACGTTCTAGCCGGGTGACGATGCGAATGGCCTGCGCGTTGTGATCGAACCCACCGTAAGGCGCCATCAAAGCGTGCAAGGCATCCTCACCGGTATGGCCGAACGGCGTGTGCCCCAGGTCATGGGCCAGCGCCACTGCTTCGGTCAGTTCGGGGTTCAGACCCAGCGCCCCGGCAATGGTCCGTGCCACCTGCGCGACCTCAATCGAATGGGTCAGACGGGTGCGATAGCTGTCGCCCTCATGTTCGACAAAAACCTGCGTCTTGTGCTTGAGCCGCCGAAAGGCGCTGGCATGAATAATCCTGTCCCGATCTCGCTGAAAGCATGACCGGAAACTGCTTTCGTCCTCGGGTACCAGCCGCCCCCGCGCGCGGCTCGGATCCGAGGCAAAACCCGCTCGCTCCAATGGTCTTGTCCTTGTCGCCTGTCTCTGGATTTCATATATTGTAGAGCGCTGAGGAAATAAACCTTTGGAGTCCGGCATGAATCTGCCCCCAACAGTCACAGATCGCGCCTTTGAACGCCTGGCCGAGATCGGAGCCGCCGATCAGGGTCAGGCCCTGCGCGTTGCGGTAGAAGGCGGCGGATGTTCTGGTTTTCAATACGAAATCGCGCTGGACCAACCCCGTGAAGACGACCTCGTGCTGGAGGGGTTGGGCCAGAAGGTCATCGTCGACTCTGTTTCGTTGCCGTTTCTGGAGAATGCGGTGATTGATTTCACGCAAGAACTTATCGGGGCGCGGTTTGTCATCGAAAACCCCAACGCCACCTCCTCCTGCGGCTGCGGCACCTCTTTTTCGATGTAGCGACCGGCGGGGGCTTTGCCCCCACACCCCCAGGATATTTTTGGCCAGATGAAGCAGGGATCCACTCTCCGACCGTGACGCCGGAGAGCTTCACCTGGCGCGGTCATCGGCGTCCCCGCCTGTACCGCAGATGAAATCTCCCGCGGATTGGTTAAGGATCCATTACTTCATCTGGCTAAAAATATCCCGGAGCGCGAGGCAGAGCCTCGCAAAAAACGTTTGCTACCCGGCAAAGGATGGCAGGTAGAGGACAATGCCCGGAAAAGCCACCAACAGCGCGATGGTAAGGGCATCCGCGATGAAGAATGGAGTGACCCCTTTGAACACATCCTGCACGCTGAGGTCGGGCCTTACCCCCGCGACAACGAAACAGTTCAGGCCGATGGGTGGGGTGATCAGGCAGAACTCGGCCATCTTAACCACCAGTATTCCGAACCAGATCGCGCACATCGGGCCCGACATGCCAAAGGCGCTTTCGGCGGCGCTGACCGTTTCACCACCGTTCAGCGCCATGACCGCGGGGTAGACGACCGGCAGGGTCAGCAGCAGCATTCCGATTGCGTCCATGAACATGCCCAGCACCGCATAGGCCAGCAGGATGCAGATCAGGATCAGCATCGGCGACATTTCAAGCGAGGTGATCCAGTCAGAAAACGCGCCCGGCAGGTCCGCAAAGCCGAGAAACCGCACGTAGATCAGAACGCCCCAGATGATCGCAAAGATCATCGCGGTCAGTTTGGCAGTCTCGAGCAGGGCCGATTTGAACTCGGGCCAGCGCATCCCGTGGACCAGGGCGAAGCAGAATACGATGAAGGCCCCAATTGCGCCGCCCTCGGTGGGGGTACCCCAGGCCTGATCGCCAAAGGGGTTGTAGACGAAGCAGATGATAATCAGGATCACGGCCACGATCGGAAGGGCACCCGGCAGGGCGGCCAGCCGCTGTTTCCAACTGAAGCCCGTCACCGGCGGCCCCACGGACTTGAAGACAACAGCGATCCCCACGATCAGCAGGCCGTAGATCACCGCCGAAAACGCGCCCGGGATAAACCCTGCGAGCAGCAGTTTACCGACGTCCTGCTCCACGATGATGGCGTAGATGACCAGGATGGCCGAGGGCGGGATCAGCGAGGCCAGAGTTCCGCCAGCCGCCACCACTCCGGCGGCGAAGCGTTTGTTGTAGCCCACGGCCAGCATCTCGGGGATGGCGATCCGGGCGAAGACGGCAGAGGTCGCAACCGACGCGCCCGACACCGCTGCAAACCCCGCGGTTGCGAAGATGGTCGACACCGCCAGCCCGCCGGGGACCCAGGCGATCCAGCGTTTTGCCGCCTCGAACAACGCGCGCGTAAGCCCGGCGTAATATGCCAGATAGCCGATCAGGATGAAGGTCGGGATCAGGCTGAGTGTGTGCGAGGCCACTTTCGAATGGGGCACCTGCCCCGCAGTCTTAATCCCGATGGTAAGCGCCTTGCCAAAGCGGCCCGGATCATAGCCGAACTTGGCCCAGAAGATCCAGACCAGCCCCACCAACCCTGCAAGCCCCGCCGCAAAGGCCACACGCATTCCGGTGACCACAAGCACCAGCAACCCGCCCGTGATCCAGAGGCCGATTTCAATCGTGTCCATTGGTCAACTGTGCCCTTCGTACTGCTCGGCCTCGGCTGCGGCCTGAGCGGCCGCATCCTGTATCAGCGGCACAGCAACCGGGTGCTCGACACCCAGAACAAAGGCGCGGCCGTAGCCCCAGATCTGCAGGATCAGCCGCGCGCTCAGTACCGAAAAGGCGACGGGGGCCAACAGCTTGGCGGGCCAGATCGGGATACCGATATCGATGGAACTGTCACGGCTCCAGAGCGGGGCCGAGAAATCGAAGGACCGGTCGAAATGGGACCAGCTGCCCCAGACCAGCGCCAGCATCAGGATCAGGATCAGCAGGACCGAGATCAGTTCGAACAGCCACAGCGCCCTGCCCTTCAGCCGCGAGATCACGATATCCATACGGATATGCCCGCCATCGCGCTGCACATATGAGATGCCCAGAAAGGCGATCAGCGGCATCGCCTGCTCGATCCAGTCCACGTAGCCCGGCAAGGGGGCGTTCAGCGCATTACGCCCGCTGACCGACACGACCGCCAGCACCATCAGCCCGAACACCGCAAGCCCGCTGATCAGCGCCAAGGCCCGCTCGATCCGCAGCAGACCGCGGTCCAGACGGCTGAGAAGGCTGCTATCCTCCAGCACCGTGGCATGTCCTGCCATCCGCGTGTTCCTTTATCTGTCGGAGAGGCCGGGCACCCGCGAGAGGCCCCCGGCCAAGCGATCAGTTGCCGCCGCGCTGCTGCTGCAGGGTGGCCTGAACAAGGTCATAAAGCTCCTGCGCGGGCAAGCCCTGAGCGGCCATATCCGCGATCCACTTTTCGCGGATCGGATCAGCGGCCTTGGCGCGGAACTCGGCGATCACGGCGTCGTCGATCATCACCTTCTCGACGCCCTTCTCGGCCAGCACTCCGTCCCACTTTTCAAGCAGACCCCCGTAATTGGCCAGATAATGCGCGATGGCCTCGTCAATCGAGCTGTCCAGCGCTTCCCGGTGCTCGTCGGACAGCGCATCATAGGCGTCGATATTCACCACGACCGGGCAGTTCACCGTGCCGGGGTTCAGGTTGGCGGTCCACCAGTCGGCCTCGTTGATCGTGCCGAAGGACAGATGCGCGTGCTGGGCGAACGCCACGGTGTCGACGACACCGGATTCCATTGCATTGTAGGCCTCGGTCGCGGGGACGGATGTGGGCACACCTCCGACCGCCTCGAACGCCTGACCCAGACCGCCGGTGGCGCGCACCCGCATCCCTTCGAAATCGGTCAGCTTGTCGCGCGCCTCACCAGTGCCGACCAGATTATACTGCGGCATGGGCGAGGTCATGATGATGCGCGCATTCCATTGCGCCATCTCGTCCTTGACCGCCGGATGGTCATAGACGGCGTGGCTGACGGCCACCTCTTCATCCAACGTGTTCACACCGAGGAACGGCAGCTCCAGAACCGTGATCGCTCGGTTCTTGTCGCGGTGATAGCCCGCGCAGAACTGCGCCATCTCGAACGCGCCGATCTCGATCCCGTCGAGGTTTTCGCGGGGCTTGGACAGGCCTCCATAGCTTACATTGATGGTGAACTCGCCGCCGGTTTTCTCGCTGACCAGCTCCGCCAGCTTCTCCACATGCTCGGTAAAGGCCCGGCGTTTTCCCCAGACCGAGGCGTTCCATTCGGTCGCCGCGGCCTCGGTGACAAACGCCATGCTCAGGGCGGCGACGGCTGCGCCGCTCAACATCTTGTTCATAGTGATTTCTCCCATTGATGCGCCCCCTCCCGAGGCGCTTGAGGTTGAAGCTAGCGCGTCGCCCCGAATGTGCCAACCCCCGCGTCCGGCCACCCCGATCCGGGTTGTGACGACGAGTGTGGACTGGCAACAACCTGGCCACGACGCATAACAGCCCGAAGCGCGTTACAGTTTAGGCATTGATTAACAAAGATATTTTCAATCAGCACCGAATTTATTTACAAGTTACATGCAAATCTTGAAATTTATTTACAAACAAATGCTGACATTACGGCAATTTATTTATTTCTTTTCCGAACTCCGTATTATCCAGCTTGGGGAGGAAGCAGGATCGATATGGCCTGATCCGCGGGCAACGTCGAACCAACACAATCCAGTCCAGAGGGAGGAGCCTCAACAATGACTACCGCTGCCCAGGCAGATGCCAACGTATATCCGCCATCCGCAGAGACCGTGGCCCGCGCCCATGTCGATGCCGACAAATATGCGGATATGTACGCCGCCTCGATCAACGACCCCGAGGGCTTCTGGGGTGAGCAAGGCAAGCGGATTGACTGGATTAAGCCTTACACGCAGGTCAAGGATGTCAGCTATGATTTCGGCTCGGTCGGGATCAACTGGTATGCGGACGGTACGCTGAACGTCTCGGCCAACTGTCTGGACCGTCACCTGAAGACACGCGGCGACCAGACCGCGATCATCTGGGAACCCGATGATCCCAAGGATGAGGCGCAGCACATCACCTATGCCGAGCTGCACCGCCGCACCTGCCGGATGGCCAACATTCTGGAATCGATGGGCGTGCGTAAGGGCGACCGCGTCATCATTTACCTGCCGATGATCCCCGAGGCGGCCTATGCCATGCTGGCCTGCGCCCGCATCGGCGCCATCCACTCGATCGTTTTCGCCGGGTTCTCGCCTGACGCGCTGGCGGCCCGGATCAACGGCTGTGACGCCAAGGTGGTCATCACCGCCGACCACGCCCCGCGCGGCGGCCGCAAAACGCCGCTGAAATCGAACACTGACGCGGCGCTGCTGCACTGTAAGGACACTGTGAAGTGCCTGGTGGTCAAGCGCACCGGTGACCAGACCACATGGATCGCCAACCGCGACTATGACTATAACGAAATGGCGCTTGAGGCCGACGACTATTGCGCCCCGGCCGAAATGAGCGCCGAGGACCCGCTGTTCATCCTGTATACCTCAGGCTCGACCGGTCAGCCCAAGGGTGTCGTGCACACAAGCGGCGGCTATCTGGTTTATGCCTCGCTGACGCATGAGATCACCTTCGACTATCACGAGGGCGACGTTTACTGGTGCACCGCCGATGTGGGCTGGGTCACCGGCCATAGCTATATCGTCTATGGCCCGCTGGCCAATGGTGCGACCACGTTGATGTTCGAGGGTGTGCCGACCTATCCCGACGCCGGTCGTTTCTGGGAGGTCTGCGCCAAGCACAAGGTCAACCAGTTCTACACCGCCCCCACCGCGATCCGCGCGCTGATGGGTCAGGGCAATGAATGGGTCGAAAAGCACAACCTGAGCGATCTGCGCCTGCTGGGCACCGTGGGTGAACCGATCAACCCCGAGGCCTGGAACTGGTACAATGACGTGGTCGGCAAAGGTAAGTGCCCCATCGTCGACACTTGGTGGCAGACCGAGACCGGCGGGCACATGATGACCCCCCTGCCCGGCGCACATGCGCTGAAACCCGGCGCGGCGCAGAAACCGTTCTTCGGCGTGCAGCCGGTGGTTCTGGACCCGCAATCGGGTGTCGAGATTTCGGGCAACGGTGTTGAAGGCGTTCTGTGCATCAAAGACAGCTGGCCGGGCCAGATGCGCACCGTCTGGGGCGATCATGAGCGGTTCGAAAAGACCTATTTCTCGGACTACAAGGGGTACTACTTCACCGGTGACGGCTGCCGCCGCGACGAGGATGGTGATTACTGGATCACCGGCCGCGTCGATGACGTGATCAATGTCTCGGGCCACCGTATGGGCACCGCCGAGGTGGAAAGCGCGCTGGTCGCCCATGCCGCCGTGGCCGAGGCCGCCGTTGTGGGCTACCCCCATGAAATCAAAGGACAAGGCATCTATTGCTATGTCACCTTGATGAATGATCGCGAGCCGTCGGATGAGCTGCTGAAAGAGCTGCGCACCTGGGTCCGTACCGAGATCGGCCCGATTGCCAGCCCCGACGTGATCCAGTGGTCTCCGGGCCTGCCCAAAACCCGCTCAGGTAAGATCATGCGCCGCATCCTGCGCAAGATCGCCGAGAACGATTTTGGCTCGCTGGGCGATACGTCGACGCTGGCCGATCCGTCGGTCGTCGATGATCTGATCAAGAACCGCGCGAATAAGTGAGGGTGTGATGGACGCAACAGCCACCACCGCCCCCGCCGTTCTGATCCTTCTCGGCCCTCCGGGCGCCGGGAAGGGTACACAGGCCCGTATGCTGGAGGATCAGTTCGGACTGGTTCAACTCAGCACCGGTGACCTGCTGCGCGCTGCCGTTGCCGCCGGGACCGAGGCAGGTAAGGCCGCGAAGGCCGTAATGGAAGCCGGCGATCTGGTCAGCGATGACATCGTGATCGCCATCCTGCGCGACCGCATGGCCGAGCCGGATTGCGCCAAGGGCGTCATTCTGGACGGCTTTCCGCGCACCACCGTTCAGGCGCAGGCGCTGGACGGATTGCTGGCCTCAAGCGATCAGAAGATCGGTGCCGCCATCAGCCTCGAGGTTGAGGATGCCGAGATGGTGACGCGGATCTCGGGCCGCTACACCTGTGCGGGCTGCGGCGAAGGGTTTCACGACACGTTCAAGCAACCCGCCGTCGACGGCAAATGCGACAAATGCGGTCACACCGAGTTCAAGCGCCGCGCGGATGACAACGCGGAAACCGTAGCCTCGCGGCTTGAAGCCTATCACGCGCAGACTGCGCCGCTGATTGATTACTACCACTCACAGGGCGTTCTGAAACGGACAGACGCCATGGGACAGATCGACGACATCGCCCGCAACCTGCAAGACCTTGTGGGCGAGGTCATGAACTAAGGGGAGGAGAGAGGCCTTTTAAGGCTTTGATCCTGAAAGAGAATACTTCAATGGACCCGCCTTGGCGGACCGGTGGAGTTTTGCCCGGCGCCAATCGGCGTTTGGCACAATCGAGAAGCGGCCCATCGCACTGGAGGATTGGGCACCGGGCCGCCAAACGAGCAAGCAAGGAGGAACCCGCGATGGCGGATAATTCAACCAACTCAGCGCAGGCTGCCGAGTCCGACAAGGGCTATTGGCAGGCCAACCTGCGTCTTATCTACATCAGCCTCGTGATATGGGCGCTGGTGTCGTTTGGATTCGGCATTCTGCTGCGTCCGATGCTGTCGGGGATCGCCGTGGGCGGAACCGATCTGGGCTTTTGGTTCGCTCAGCAGGGATCGATCCTGGTCTTTCTGGTGCTGATCTTCAACTACGCCTGGCGCATGAACAAGCTGGACGCTGAATACGGCGTCGACGAGGAGTAACAGCATGGACCAGTTTACCATCAACCTGCTGTTTGTCGGCGCGTCCTTTGCGCTGTATATCGGCATCGCGATCTGGGCCCGTGCGGGTTCCACATCGGAATTCTACGCCGCCGGTCGCGGCGTTCACCCGGTCACCAACGGTATGGCGACAGCGGCGGACTGGATGTCCGCGGCCTCGTTCATCTCGATGGCAGGCCTGATTGCCTTTACCGGCTATGACAACTCGACCTTCCTGATGGGTTGGACCGGTGGCTACGTGCTGCTGGCGCTGCTGCTTGCACCTTACCTGCGCAAGTTCGGCAAGTTCACCGTCTCGGAATTCATCGGCGATCGTTTCTACAGCCAAACCGCACGTATCGTGGCGGTTGTCTGCCTGATCGTGGCTTCGGTGACCTACGTGATCGGTCAGATGACCGGCGTTGGCGTGGCCTTCGGCCGCTTCCTCGAAGTGTCCAATACTTCGGGTCTTCTGATCGGTGCCGCAGTCGTGTTCGCCTACGCGGTGTTTGGCGGGATGAAAGGTGTGACCTATACTCAGGTCGCTCAATACTGCGTGCTGATCACCGCCTACACCATCCCGGCGATCTTCATCTCGCTGCAGCTGACCGGCACTCCAGTTCCGGCGCTGGGTCTGTTTGGTGACACCGCCAGTGGTGAGCCCCTGCTGACCAAGCTGGACGCCATCGTGACCGAGCTGGGCTTTAACGATTACACCGCCCACCACTCGAACACGCTGAACATGGTGCTGTTCACCCTGTCGCTGATGATCGGTACCGCGGGTCTGCCGCACGTCATCATGCGCTTCTTCACCGTTCCCAAAGTGTCCGACGCACGTTGGTCGGCTGGCTGGGCGCTGGTGTTCATCGCTCTGCTGTACCTGACCGCCCCTGCGGTTGGCGCAATGGCGCGTCTGAACATCACCGACATGATGTGGCCCAATGGTGGCATCGAAGGTGGCGCTGTCTCGGTCGAAGAAATTGACTCCGATCCGCGCTATGACTGGATGGCCACGTGGCAGAAAACCGGTCTGCTGGACTGGGAAGACAAGAACGGTGACGGCAAGATTCAGTACTATAACGACAAGTCTGAATCGATGCAGGCGATTGCGGAAGAAAAAGGCTGGGTCGGTAACGAGCTGACCAAGTTCAACCGCGACATCCTGGTTCTGGCCAACCCTGAGATCGCCAACCTGCCGGGTTGGGTGATCGGTCTGGTCGCTGCAGGTGGTCTGGCTGCCGCTCTGTCGACCGCTGCGGGCCTGTTGCTGGCGATCTCGTCTGCTGTGTCCCACGACCTTATCAAGGGCGCGATCAACCCGCAGATCTCGGAAAAAGGCGAGCTTCTGTCGGCACGGATCGCAATGGCTGTGGCCATCGTTGTGGCAACCTATCTGGGTCTGAATCCTCCGGGCTTCGCGGCGCAGACTGTTGCTCTGGCCTTTGGTCTGGCGGCTGCCTCGATCTTCCCGGCGCTGATGATGGGGATCTTCTCGACCCGCATCAACAACACCGGCGCGGTTGCTGGCATGCTGGCCGGTCTGGTCGTCACACTGGTCTACATCTTCCTGCATAAGGGCTGGCTGTTCATTCCGGGCACCAACTCGTTCACCGATGCTGACCCGCTGCTGGGCCCGATCAAGTCGACCTCGTTCGGTGCCATCGGTGCAATGGTCAACTTCGGTGTCGCCTACGTGGTTGCCGGCATGACCAAAGAGACCCCGCAGGAGATCAAAGATATGGTCGAAAGCATCCGCATTCCCCGTGGTGCGGGCGCGGCTCAGGATCACTGAGTTTAATGCGGTCGGCGGCCCTTGCCTCTGACCGCATTTTTCGATCCACTGTTCCCGCCCGGCATTCCACCGGGCGGGATTTTTCATTCAGAACCCCGGAGACACCCCATGCCCCTGTCCCATGACGAGATCACGCGGTTTCTGAAATCCGTCCACCCCTACGATTCGTTGCCCGCCGAGGCGCTGGACGATCTGGCCAAGCATATCGACGTCTGGGAAATCGACGAAGGCGCGTCGGTGTACGAACTGGGCCACGCCATGCCCGGTGTGTTTGTCATCTATGAAGGACAGGTCGAAATCACGGATGAAAACGGTGCTGTGGTGTCCCATCTGGGCCTGCGCAATTCGTTCGGCGAACGCGGTCTTCTGAAGGATGGCAAAGCCGCGACCAAGGCGCAGGCGCATACGCCCTCGGTCCTGATCGTGCTGCCCCCCGATCTGGTGCGCGGCCTGATTGCCGGGCATGATGTCGTTTCGAAATTCTTCAACCGGACGCGCGGCAACCGGATCGGACCGCACAGCCTGGCCACCAGCGCGGTGGATACTCTGATGGCCCGCAACCCGGCAACATGCGCGCCCGACACGCCGGTTCAGACCGCCGCGCAGATCATGCGCGACCGCCATATCTCATCGCTGTGCGTCACCGAGGGTGACACCCTGCAGGGCATTGCGACCCTGCGTGATGTCTCGGGCAAATACGTGGCTGACGCCATGCCCGCGGCAACCCCGGTTTCGGCCATCATGACCCGCAATCCGACCACCCTGTCGCCGTCCGATATCGGCTCGGACGTTCTGCATGTGATGATGGAACGCGGCATCGGCCACATCCCCATCGCCGAGGGCGGTCGGCTGGTCGGCATGGTCACGCAGACCGACCTGACCCACTATCAGGCCGTCAGTTCCGCCGAACTGGTGCGCCGGATCGCGCGGGCGGATACCGCCACGGAAATGGCTGTCGTCACCGCCGAGATCCCGCAACTGCTGGTGCAGCTTGTGGCGGGCGGTAACCGGCACGAGATCGTCACCCGCCTGATCACCGACATCGCCGACACCGCAACCCGCCGCCTGCTGACACTGGCCGAGGCCAAGCTGGGCCCGCCGCCGGTGCCGTATCTGTGGCTGGCCTGCGGATCACAGGGTCGGCAGGAACAGACAGGCGTGTCCGATCAGGACAACTGCCTGATGCTGGATGACAGCGTGACCGAGGCCCAGATGCCCTATTTCGCCGAACTGGCCAAGTTCGTCTCGGACGGGCTGGACACCTGCGGATATTTCTATTGCCCCGGCGACATGATGGCGACCAACCCGCGCTGGTGCCAGCCGGTGCGCGTGTGGCGCGACTATTTCAAAGGCTGGATCGCCAAACCCAACCCCGAGGCGCAGATGCTGGCCTCGGTCATGTTCGATTTGCGACCGATCGGCGGCACCTTCGCGCTGTTCACCGATCTGCAGACCGATACGCTCGCGGCAGCCAACGCGAACTCGATTTTTGTGGCGCATATGGTGTCAAATTCGCTGAAACACACACCCCCGCTGGGCCTGCTGCGCGGGTTTGCCACCATCCGCTCAGGCGAGCATCGAAATACGCTGGACCTCAAGCACAACGGCGTGGTTCCGGTGGTCGATCTGGCCCGGGTCTACAGCCTTCAAGGGCGGCTGACCGAGGCTAACACCCGCGCCCGGCTCAGCGCAGCCGAGGCTGCAGGTGTCCTTAGCCCGTCGGGCGCGCGCGACCTTCTGGACGCCTATGACCTGATCGCCGAAACCCGGCTGGAGCATCAGGTCCGGCTGGTCAAATCGGGCGCCGCGCCGGACAACTACCTGCCGCCGTCCGAGTTGTCGGACTTTGAGCGAAGTCATCTGCGCGACGCCTTCGTGGTGGTAAAAACAATGCAATCGGCGGTGGGCCACGGCAAAGGAATGCTGGGCTAAGACCCTTCGCAAGAACGGAGAGACACGATGTTTCTGGAACTGATCGGCACGGTTTTCGCGGGCTTCGCGTTTGCGGGTATCGTGATGGTGCTGAACAAGCTGACTGGGGGCCGCCTGCCCAAATGGGCCGCGCCCGTCGCCGCCGGTGTCGGGATGATCGGCATGACGATCTCAAGCGAGTATTCGTGGTACGGCCGCACCGTCGACACGTTGCCCGAGGGGTTGGAGATCGTGCAAGAGGTCGAAAGCCGCGCCTTTTATCGCCCGTGGACCTATGCGGTGCCCTTCGTGGACCGGTTCGCCGCCATCGACACCGTATCGGTGCGCACCAACAACAACTTACCAGACGAACGTCTGGTCGATCTCTATTTCTTTGGCCGCTGGGCCCCCCGATCCATGATCCCTGTCGCGGTGAACTGCGCCGATAACAGCCGTGCCAATCTGGCTGACGGGGCTGAATTCGCCGATGACGGGCGTCTTGTGAACGCCGACTGGATCAAAGCCCCGGCCAATGATCCCGTCATCGAGGCAACCTGCGGAGTCTGACGATGCTCAACCACCTGAGCCTGCGCCTGAGGGTCTTTCTGTTCTTCCTATTGCTGGCAGCGGGTGGGCTGATTATCAGCGCGCTGGCTCTCTGGATCAGCTACAAGCGCCTCGACAACCCAGCCCTGATTGATGCCTATATCTTTGCCGAGATTCTGATCGCTTTCGGTCTGCTGGCCCTGATCGTCGGTGTCTGGTTGCTGTTTGACGATAATGTCGCCAAACCGATCGAGCGGCTCTCGGCCCAGTTGCGGGCCCGGGCCCATGCCGGGGTCAGCACCGATTTGGACCTGCAGGCCGCCCGCTATTTGGGCGATCTGGCCCCCGCCGCCGCCGGCTTGGCAGAGCAACTGGCCGCCAACGCCATGAGCACAGCCGAGGCCGTCGCCGCAGAAACTGCTCATCTGGCCTCGGAAAAACAGCGTCTCACCGCGCTGCTGACCGAAATTCCGGTTGCCATGTTGCTGGCCGGACCAAAGCACCAGATCGTCCTTTATGACGCGCAAGCCGCCGAAGTACTGGCCCAGATCGCGCATCCGCGGCTGAATGCGTCGCTGTTCGACTATCTGGAAGCAACAGGCCTGACGGATGCCTATGCCAAGCTGATCAAGACCGGCAAGGACGTCTACTGCAGCCTCAGCAGCGTTGATGGGCGGCAGACCTATTCGGCGCGGATGAAGCCGCTTGGCGACGCGCCCGGCTATATGCTGGTGTTCGAAGACAGCGTGGCGCGGATCGACCCGCACGACGCTCGCCCGCTGGTCTATGATTTCGAACTTCTGGACACACCCGGTGATGACGCGTTCGAGGATCGGCCTTTGTCGGATCTTTGTTTTGTGGTGTTCGACACGGAAACCACCGGACTTCTGCCCCACAAGGATGAAATCGTACAGATTGGCGCGGTGCGCGTCGTCAAAGGCAAGATTGTCGAGGGGGAGCGACTGGACACTCTGGTCGATCCCGGCATTCCGATCCCGCCCGCTTCGACCAAGGTGCACAAGGTGAGCGACCGGATGGTTCAGGGCGCGCCGGACATTGCAGAAGCCGGGCGGAGCTTTCACCAATTCGCCCGCGATGCGGTGATTGTTGCCCATAACGCGCCATTCGACATGGCTTTCCTGCGCCGCCACGCCGACCGAATGGGGGTCGAGTGGACCCACCCCATTCTGGACACGGTTCTGTTGTCTGCGGTCCTGTTCGGAGCCAGCGAGACGCATACGCTGGATGCGGTCTGTGACCGGCTGAGCATAGAAATCCCCGAAACCCTACGCCACACGGCTTTGGGCGATGCCGTCGCGACCGCCGAGGTGCTGGTTCGGATGCTGCCGATGCTGAGCGCACGCGGCATGGTGACCTTTGGCGACGTCATCGCGGAAACGCGCAAACATGGGCGATTGCTGGAAGATCTGAACTGACCGGAAATTCCCGAAATCGCGTCAGCTTTTCGTGGACAATCCCCGCGGCGCATGGCACCTGAGACAGGCCCATTGGATAAGCGCGCGATGACGGAAAAGACTTTCATTCCCGGCCCTGAACAGAGCCTTGCCTTTCGCGAGGCCTTGGGCTGTTTCGGCACCGGCGTCACGGTGGTGACCACCCAAACCGCGCAAGGGCCTGCTGCAATCACGGTGAACTCGTTCGCCTCTGTCTCGCTGGACCCGCCGTTGGTTCTGTGGTGTCTGGATCGGAATTCGAACCGGTATGATGCGTTTAGCACCTGCGAGCATTACGCGATCCACGTGATGGCGCAGGATCAGCATGATCAGGCGCTGCAATTCGCGCGCGACGGGTTCGATTTTTCCCACGCGGATTGGCAGGAAGATGACGCCGGACGACCCCGGCTTGCACAATGCCTCGCCCGGTTCGACTGCCGCCTTTCAGACCGTCATGAGGCCGGGGATCATCTGATCCTTGTCGGTCATGTCGACAAGGTCATGCACCGCCCCGGTCAGGGGCTGATCTTCAAACGCGGTCAGTTTGGCGGGTTCGCGGACCTGATCTAATCGTCCAGAGACCCGTGAATGGCCAAAGCCTCAAGCTGGGTCTCTTGCGGGGTGATCACGCGAAACGCCTCGTGCACCCCTGCCCCGGTCAGTTCGCGGGCGACGGTCAGCAGCGTATTCGGCGCGTGATCCTCGCACATCTCGGCCATATGCGCGATTTCGGTTTGCGCCACTTCCATCGCGGCCTCGACCGAGGGCGCGCCGTAGAACTGCACGAAATGCTCGGCCAGATACTGCGTGATCTGGTCAATCTCGGCCTGTTCGACCTGCGTGACGGCGACAAAGGTCACGCGCCCGAAGGTTTCCAGCCCCAACCAGCCATTGGCGAAGGCCTGACGCGCCTTGCCCTCAAGATCGCCCTCACCCCAGTTCGAGAACTCGAACCCACCCGAGATGCACCATTCGCCTGTCCGGGCAGGAGAATGGAACACATTCATATCGCTTTCATCGAAGTGGATTGCGCGGGCGAGTTTCATCAGGTGGTCTCCAACAAATCGGTCAGCGGGCGCAGGTGGGTGTCGGCCCCATCGCGGATCAGCATTCCGAACCGCTCATCGGTGCCCAGAAAGACGCCGGTGTCGCCGATGGGCTCTCCGACACCGCGCAGCAGGCCCATCCATTCGGCGTGCAGAGGCGCGTTACCGTCCTCTTGCCAACGGTTCAGCCAGGTCAGCATGTGGCGCGACCAGCTTTCGACCAGTTGCATCGCCGAAACTTCGGCGCACCCTTCGTCATAGAGCGCGGTGACATCCGGGTTTTCCCCCGGCGCGTCGCTGGTCTGCAGCAGCGCCAGTTCCCAGCCGACGATCAGCCAATCGGGCACCGCATCCGCATCAGTCGACGAGGCGGCAACCTTCAGCATCCCACATTTAGCCCCGTTCACACAGATCAGCCCATTCCAGCCCAGATGCACTGCAACCTCGGGCGGGGCCAGCGCGCCCAGCGCGTTCTGAAACCCGACCGCGCACAGCGGCAGCATCGCCATCGCGTCCTGCAGCGGAACCTCGGGCGCAAAAACGATGGCCACGCGCAGCCGATCTGCCTGAATGTTGTGGACCACCGTCCCCCCATCGCAACCCAGCGCCGCCATGGCTTGCGCCTGCTCGAACGGGTCCTGTCCGGCCTTTGCGGGGTGCCCGTCGAGTAGCGGGGGAAAGACCGGCTGGGTCATGCGCTGCCTTTAGCGATCAGGTCACGGGCGATCTTGCGGAAGGCCTCGGCCTGCGGTGTGTCGGGTTTGCTGACCACGATCGGCGCGCCTCCGTCGGCGGCCACACGGATATCCAGATGCAGCGGGATTTCCCCCAGCAGCGGAACGCCCAGCGATTCAGCCTCGGACGCGACGCCGCCATGGCCAAAGACGTGTTCTTCGTGCCCGCAGTTGGAACAGATATGTGTCGACATATTCTCGATCATCCCAACGATGGGGGTCTTGAGCTGGTTGAACATATCAATACCCTTGCGGGCGTCGATCAGGGCCACGTCCTGCGGGGTCGAGACGACGATGGCCCCATCCACCTGAAACTTCTGGCTCAGCGTCAACTGCACGTCACCGGTGCCGGGTGGCAGGTCGACGATAAGCACATCAAGCGCGCCCCATTGCACTTGACTCATCATCTGCTGCAATGCGCCCATCAGCATCGGACCACGCCAGACAACCGCCTGCCCTTCATTGGTCATCAGACCCATGGACATCATCGTGACCCCGTGATTGCGCAGCGGCAGGATCGTCTTGCCATCCGGGCTGGCCGGACGACCCGAAACGCCCAGCATCCGGGGCTGCGACGGCCCATAGACATCGGCATCCAGCAGACCCACGCGCCGTCCTTCGGCTGCCAACGCGCAGGCGAGGTTGGCCGAAACAGTCGACTTGCCGACACCGCCTTTGCCAGACGCAACCGCGATGATCCGGTCCACGCCGGGCACCGCCTGTGGGCCGGTTTGTGACGGCTTGGGTTTCGGCTTCAGATCCGGCGGGGCCTTATCCGAATGCGCCGTCATCATCGCCGAGACATTGGCAACCCCATCCACCATCTGCGCCGCTTTCTCAGCGGTGGCGCGGACGGGCTCCATCTTTTCTGCGTGCTTGGGGTCGATCTCCAGCACGAACCGCACGGTGTCACCTTCAACATTCAGCGCACGCACAATACCCGCGCTGACGATATCCTGCCCGGAAACCGGGTCGGTGATCTTTTTCAGGTTCGCCAGAACCGCGTCACGGATACTCATGCCTTTACCCCGTTTACCTGCCCAACCATGTGGTTGATTTTCATTGCATGTCTCTCCGTCTCATTCAGTTTATTTGACGCATCCGGTTTGCCGCCGTTAGGTTTGACCATGCGCTTTGTCCTGTTGTGCCTGAGCTTGACGCTCACCGCCAGCCCCTCTTGGTCGCAAGAGGCGTTGGGCCTTGCCGCCCCGGATGAGGTAACAGACTCGGGTCTTTTGCAACATATTCTTCCGCGCTTCTCTCTCAAGACCGGGATACGCGTTGTTGCGGATGAAAGCGGCGTCATGTCACTGGCCCCGTCCGCACCCGGCGATCCGGTCTTTGCCCGTGATGGGGTGATCTATCACCTGCGCATCGATGACAGTGCCAAACAGGAGCGGTTCCGCGACTGGCTGCAATCCGATATCGGCAAGCGCACGGTCGAGGGCTTTGCGCCCTCCGAAGGCGCTCCGTTCACTGCAAGCTTTGAGATCGCCGTTGTCACCGAGGACGTCGAAATCGACGGCAACGCGCTGCTGGGCGAGGATCTGTCCATGACCCATTGCGGCCGCTGCCATGTGATCGGTCCGCAGAACCGTATGAACGGGCTGGGCTCGACCCCGTCCTTTGCCGTGCTGCGCGCAATGCCCGACTGGTCCGAGCGGTTTCAGGCCTTCTTTGCACTGAACCCGCACCCCGCCTTCACGCAGATCGAGGGCGTGACTGAACCCTTCCCGCCAGAGCGGCCCTCGCCCATTCATCCGGTTGAGATGAGTCTGGACGACCTCGAGGCCATTCTGGCCTTCGTCGCCGCCCTCAGCGCCGCCGATCTGGGCGCTCCGCTGCAACTTCAGTGATCCTTGCGCTTTGAGAAATAGTCGTCAGTGGTGACAACCTTTGGTCTGGGGGCCGACTGGAACGGGTTGTCAGTGCTGTGGAACTGGGCGTTCACCCGGCAATTGTCGCACATCTGGATCATCCGCGCCTGATCCGAGGTGGCAAACATCGGATGCGTGCCCGACAGCTTGTCCATAATCCGCTCAACAGTTGATTTCACACCAAAGGCCGCGCCGCATTCGACACATTCGAACGGTTCTTCCTCGTTCAGCACCTGCTGCGACAGGGCGTTGTCACTCAGGTCAAGCTGAGGCACCAGCGTGATCGCCTGCTCGGGGCAAATCGTGCGGCAGATACCACATTGCAGACAGGCGTCCTGCTGGAAGTTCAGCTGCGGCTTGTCCGGGTTGTCGATCAGCGCGCCAGAGGGGCACAGGGATACGCAGCTGAGGCAAAGCGTGCAACTGTCGGCATTGACCGCGACCGCGCCATAGGGTGCGCCTTCGGGCAAGGACAGAGGTGCCTCGGCACCCGGGTTCAACGCCTGCGCCGCCAGCCGCGCGATTTGGCGGCGGTTGCCAAGCGGCAGTACTGGATCGGCCAAAGGCGGCGGCACCTCTTGTGCATATAGCAGATCGGCCAGCGCATCCGGGTCGGCCTCATCGATCAGGCCGAGGGCACCCTGCCCTGCAATGGCTTGCGCCAATAGCAGTTCCCGATCCAGCGCATCGCGCTCGGTCTTTGGCCCCATCAAGACATCGACCCGCGCGAAGCCATGGGCCAGCCCGGCCAGCATTTCGGCATGACCAAAGCCCGAGACCACGTTCAGCTCCAACGGAATGACATCTGCAGGCAAGCCCCGGCCAAACCGCGCCGCCATCCGGATCATCTGCGCGCCATGCGCATCGTGTATCAACAGGCGCGGCGCGGTGCCGCCTGCTCGCCGGAACGTGCGGGCCAGAATATGCATCCGCGACAGCAGCGCCGAGACCGGCGGGTCTTCGTAGGTGATCGCAGTCGAGGGGCAAAGGGCAGAACACTCGCCACAGCCGGCGCAGATCATCGGGTCAATGGCAACGTGATCGCCCGCAGGGGTGATCGCGCCCGTCGGACAGATATCGAGGCAGTTCGAACATCCCGTCTGCTCTGCCCGTGCATGGGCGCAAAGTGTCTCGTCCAGCCGCACATAAAGCGGCTTTTCGAAAGTCCCGACCAGTTGCACCGCATCAAAGGCAAGGCGCGCGACTGCAACCGCATCGCGGGGGTCGGCGCGCAGATACCCCTCGCGCTTGTCGGGGGCCGTGACCAGAGGTGTGCCTCCGGTCACATCAACAACGATATCACAGCGCGAGGTCGCCCCGTCTCGCGGGGCGCTCCAGCTGAACCCGCCGCGCCCGCCGGGCTCCAGCTGCTGCACCTGATCCAAATGCCAAATGAAACCGCCCAATGCGCCCGTCAGATTGCGCATCCGCGCCTTCGCAACGTCAAAATCACGGGTCATAGGTTCAGCGTCATCGGTCACCAGAACCGTCACCGCCAGAGTGCCCGACAGTTGTTCCGCCAGCGGATAGGCGACATCTCCGGGGCCGATGATGCAACAGGTGCCCTCGCTGATCACATCCACGCCGGGCGTGATCGGTTGCGGCAGCAGCGCCTCGGCCGCCAGCGCGGCCATTTTGGGCGTTGCGTCCGCGCCCTGTTCGGACCACCCGGCCCGGTCGCGCAGATCGACAAAGCCGGGATCCTCGGCGCCCAACTCCTCGGCAAGCTCGCTGAACACGGCGCTTTCCTGGGCGCAAGCAATCACAATCTGATCACCGGACCCAAGCAGTTCGGCCGCAGCCTGCAACTCTCGTGTGCAAAGGGCGGTGTGCACCTTCGAGCAACCCATCTCACAACCCGCAGAGATGCGATCGGGATTCAGCGTTTGCGTTCCCTCGCAATCGCACAAAACTAGCTTGCTGGCCATATCCCCTCCCGGCGCTGCCTTCTGCACGTCAGCACCTTAGACCTAATCCGGTCCGAGGCAATGCGATGGCCACACGAAAACAAGGTTTATGCATTATTTTTCATCATCCGCGAGGGCACCGCGCATCCGAAGACCAGGAATACGAATAAAGAGTTAGTGAATACGACATAGCGGGTTCAATGTGGACTTGGCAGATCGCCAGTTTATGTACCATAGTACATCGAGGAAGGCAGGGGAGAGCCTTCCGGGGAGGACTAAGTGGCGAAGGCCGCAAATCAGATTGAAATGCCAATCGGCGTCGTCGTGCGCAAAACACCCGGTGTTACCCGCTGGGCGAAGTGGAACTGGCGTGCGGTGGCCGTATTACCCGGCGCAGGCCCTGCCGATTGGCTGGAAATGCGTCGTGAGGGCGACGCAATCGAATATCACGCTGCCACGCTGCCCCTGACTCTTTGGGCGGATGAGACCGAGGCTTATTTGGTGAACCTGTCCGACGGAATGCCGTCGATTTATCTGGTCCTCAGGGATGCGCTGGATGGTCAGCGGCCCATGGATGCGGTTCTGGTCACCGCTTCGCCTTACGAAGGACAGGATTACGCGGATACCGGCGAAGAGATTGTCGAGAAAATCCCCATGACGGAAGGCTTGGTCGCGTGGGTTCGGGATTTCACACTGAAGCATCACCGCGATGAGGTGTTCGTGAAACGCCGCCGCGACAAGAAACGTGTCGATCTTGTCGAAGATGGCAAGGGCGATGCGCGTATCCGTCAGGACTCGGACGTCTATCGCGCCCCGCGCAGGATCGTCCAATGACCGAGACCCGTGATTTCTGGTCCCGCCGCAAGGCTGCCGTTCAGGCCGAAGCTGAGGCCGAAGCTGTGGCCGCCGAGGAACAGATCATCGCGACACAACAGGCCGAACTGGAAGAAAAGAGTGACGCCGAGATACTCGCTGAGTTTAATCTGCCAGACCCCGACCAGTTGAAGGCCGGAGATGACGTCTCGGGCTTCATGGCCAAGGCTGTGCCGGATCGTCTGCGCCGCCGCGCGTTACGCCGGTTGTGGCGGCTGAACCCGGTGCTGGCGAATGTCGATGGTCTGGTCGACTATGGCGAAGATTACACCGACGCGGCTTGCGTGATCGAAAACCTGCAGACCGCGTATCAGGTCGGCAAAGGCATGCTGGCCCATGTCGAGGCGCTGGCCGCCGAAGCCGAACAAGACGAGGTTGAGACCGAAGCTCAGGAAACAGAGGACGCGCCAGAGGCTCAGCCGATTACAGTTGAACCCACTGAAGAATTGGCCGCCGCACCTGAGCCGATCGCCGAAATGGACGAGGCGGAAGAGCTTGCAGAGCTTCCCCCTGTCCCGCGCCGCATGAAATTTGAATTTGAAGGATAACCCGATGACCGCAAGCGAAGCGCAAAACATGGATATCTCGGCCGAGGATCGACTGCGCGCGGATTTCTACAATTTTCTTGGTCTGCTGCTGGCCGGTCCACCCGATCAGCTGCTGCTGGACCAAATGGCCGGTCTCAGCGGCGACGACAGCGAATTGGGTCAAGCCATTCAGGCGATGTCACGGGTGGCCAAGGTCACCAAACCCGCCGCTGCCGAACGTGAGTTCAATGCGCTGTTCATCGGGTTGGGCCGTGGCGAGTTGCTGCCCTATGCCAGTTTCTACCTGACCGGGTTCCTGAACGAAAAACCTCTGGCGCAATTGCGCAATGACATGGCCGTGCGCGGGATCACTCGAGCGCAAAACGTCTATGAGCCCGAAGACAACATCGCCTCGCTGATGGAGATGATGGCAGGCATGATCGTCGGTCGGTTCGGCCCTCCCGCCCCGTTGGAAGACCAAAAAGCGTTCTGGAACAAGCACATCGGCCCTTGGGCCGCACATTTCTATTCAGATTTGGAAGCCGCCGAGAACTCGGTTCTCTATGCGTCCGTCGGCACCGCCGGTCGGGTGTTCATGGAGATCGAGCGCGAGGCGTTCCGAATGACGGCGTAACCCGCCACTCGCCGGTGCCCCTTGGGCATCAAACCGCAATTGGGACAGGAGGAGCCCATGAGCAAGACCAAGGAAGAAGGCGCAACCCGCCGCGACTTCCTCAAACTGGCCGGAACCGCAGCGCCTGCTGCCGTCGCCGCTGCCAGCCTGACCGGGAAAGCCGAAGCAGCCGAGCTGCCGACGGATGAAACCCGGATGCAGGATACTGCGCATACCCGCGCATACATAGAAAGCACGCGCTTCTAGCACGACGAAAGCACCCGGTTCTAATCGGACGTTTTCACCACCCGACTGACGGTTGCGATTGGCCCTGACGTCGGTTTTTCGAAGTACCAAGCCAGCCGTGGCTGACACGGCGCGCAAGGGAGGAAAGTAATGCTTAGGAAAAAGACCAACGGGGTTGCGAGACGCCCCCAGCGGACAAGTATCCTGTCCCAGGTCGGCGAGAAAACCGTCGATCGCCGCGCATTCCTGCGTGGCTCGGGCCTGACGATCGGCGGCCTTGCCGCGATCAGCGCCACGGGTGGAACCGTGACGCAAGCCAGCGCCCAGACAGCGGCCAATCAGGCCGTCGAAAATATCAAATCCGTATGCACCCACTGCTCGGTCGGCTGTACCGTCGTTGCCGAAGTGCAGAACGGTGTCTGGGTCGGGCAGGAACCTGGCTGGGACAGCCCGTTCAACCTGGGTGCACACTGCGCCAAGGGGGCCTCGGTCCGCGAGCACGCCCATGGCGAACGCCGCCTGAAATACCCGATGAAAAAGGAAGGCGGAGAGTGGAAGCGCATCAGCTGGGAACAGGCGATCGACGAGATCGGCGACGGCATGATGAACATCCGCGAAGAATCCGGGCCGGACAGCGTGTACTGGCTGGGTTCTGCGAAACACAATAACGAACAGGCCTATCTGTTCCGCAAGTTCGCCGCTTACTGGGGCACGAACAACGTGGACCATCAGGCCCGTATCTGCCACTCGACCACTGTTGCGGGCGTTGCGAACACATGGGGCTACGGCGCCATGACCAACTCGTACAACGACATGCACAACAGCCGGGCCATCTTTATCATCGGAGGCAACCCGGCCGAGGCGCACCCCGTCTCGTTGCTGCATATCCTGCGGGCGAAAGAGCAGAACAACGCGCCCCTGATCGTCTGCGACCCGCGCTTTACGCGCACCGCGGCCCATGCGGATGAATATGTCCGTTTCCGCCCCGGCACAGACGTTGCGCTGATCTGGGGTATCCTGTGGCATATCTTCGACAACGGCTGGGAGGACAAAGAGTTCATCCGCACTCGTGTCTGGGGTATGGACCAGATCCGCGAAGAGGTCGCCAAGTGGAACCCCGACGAGGTTGAGCGCGTCACCGGCACGCCCGGCTCGCAGCTGCGCCGCGTCGCCCGTACCATGGTGAACAACCGCCCCGGCACCGTTGTATGGTGCATGGGTGGCACTCAGCACACCAACGGCAACAACAACACCCGCGCCTACTGCGTGCTTCAGCTTGCGCTGGGCAACATGGGCACATCGGGCGGTGGCACCAACATCTTCCGCGGCCATGACAACGTACAGGGCGCGACGGACCTTGGTGTTCTGTCACACACCCTGCCCGGTTACTATGGCCTGTCCGCAGGTGCATGGGGTCACTGGAGCCGTGTCTGGGGCGAAGATCTGGATTGGCTGAAAGGTCAGTTCGCTACGATCAAGGACAAGGAAGGCAAGGACAAGCCGCTGATGAATGAGCGCGGCATCCCGGTCTCTCGTTGGATCGACGGTGTTCTGGAAGACCCGGCCAACATGGATCAGGACAACAACGTCCGCGCCATGGTTCTGTGGGGCCACGCGCCCAACTCGCAGACCCGGATGACGGAAATGAAGACCGCGATGGAGAAGCTGGACATGCTGGTCGTGATCGACCCGTATCCCACCGTCTCGGCTGTTCTGCATGACCGCACCGATGGTGTCTACCTGCTGCCTGCCTGTACGCAGTTCGAAACCCGTGGTTCTGTCACGGCTTCGAACCGGTCGCTGCAGTGGCGGGACAAGATCGTTGAGCCCCTGTTCGAAAGTCTGCCGGACGAGGTCATCATGGCCAAGTTCGCCAACAAGTTCGGCTGGGCGGATCGGTTCTTCCGCAATATCGAGATGGACGACCCGGAAACCCCGAATGTTGAAAGCATCACGCGTGAGTTCAACTCGGGCCTCTGGACCATCGGCTATACCGGTCAGTCGCCTGAGCGTCTGAAAAGCCATATGGCCAACCAGCACACGTTCGACAGAACCACGCTTCAAGCCATTGGTGGACCGAACGACGGTGAATACTACGGCCTGCCGTGGCCCTGCTGGGGAACGCCGGAAATGGGTCATACAGGGACACCAAACCTCTATGACATGTCCAAACCGGTGGCCGAAGGCGGCCTGACCTTCCGCGCGCGCTTCGGCGTTGAACGGGATGGTGAGAACCTTCTGGCTGAAGGGGTCTATAGTGTTGGATCGGAAATTCAGGATGGCTATCCCGAATTCACGATGCAGATGCTGATGGATCTTGGCTGGGACGGCGATCTGACGGCTGAGGAACGCGCGGCAATCGACGCCGTTGCGGGACCAGAGACCAACTGGAAAACCGACCTGTCCGGCGGTATCCAGCGGGTTGCGATCAAGCATGGCTGTGCGCCCTTCGGGAACGCAAAGGCCCGCGCGGTCGTCTGGACCTTCCCGGATCCGATCCCGCTGCATCGCGAGCCGCTGTATACACCGCGTCGCGATCTGGTGGCGGACTATCCGACCTACGAGGACCGGCACGCTTATCGCCTGCCCACCCTTTACGCTTCGATCCAGAAGAACGACTTTTCAAAGGATTACCCGATAATCCTCACGTCAGGTCGTCTGGTCGAATATGAAGGCGGCGGCGAGGAAACCCGGTCGAACCCGTGGCTGGCCGAGTTGCAGCAGGATATGTTCGTCGAGATCAACCCGCGCGATGCCAACAACCTTGGTATCCGTGACGGGCAACAGGTCTGGGTCGAAGGGCCCGAGGGCGGAAAGGTCAAGGTGATGGCGATGCTGACCAACAGGGTCGGTGCCGGTGTGGCCTTCATGCCCTTCCACTTTGGCGGCCATTACCAGGGCGACGATCTGCGGTCGAAATATCCAGCTGGCGCAGATCCCTATGTCTTGGGTGAAAGCTCCAACACCGCCCAGACCTATGGCTACGATTCAGTGACACAGATGCAGGAGTCCAAGGTGACGCTCTGCAAAATCTGGTCAGCGTAAGGAGGACGATAATGGCTAGAGCAAAGTTTCTCTGCGACGCTGAACGCTGCATCGAGTGCAACGCCTGCGTGACCGCGTGTAAGAATGAACACGAGGTCCCGTGGGGCATCAACCGCCGCAGGGTGGTGACGATCAATGACGGCAACCCGGGCGAACGCTCGATCTCGGTGGCCTGTATGCATTGCTCAGATGCGCCTTGCATGGCGGTGTGCCCGGTCGACTGCTTCTATCAGAACGAAGAAGGCGTCGTCCTGCACTCCAAGGACCTGTGCATTGGTTGCGGCTATTGCTTCTACGCGTGCCCCTTTGGCGCGCCGCAATACCCGCAGGCAGGCAACTTCGGATCACGCGGCAAGATGGACAAATGTACCTTCTGCGCTGGCGGCCCCGAAGAAACGCACTCGACCGCAGAGTTCGCCAAATACGGTCGCAACCGGATTGCCGAGGGTAAACTGCCCATCTGCGCCGAGATGTGTTCCACCAAGGCCCTGCTCGCCGGTGACGGCGACGTGGTGTCCGCCGTTTACCGCGAACGCGTTGTGGCGCGCGGGTTCGGCTCGGGCGCCTGGGGCTGGGGCACGGCCTACGACCAGAAAGACGGCTGATCCGTCCGCAAAACGCACCGGCGCGCGCGATATGCGCCGGTGCAGCAAAAGATTTTTCGACGAAAAATCTCGGCCGCAACCGTCGACGAGGGTGACATGGCGTTTCTGCGACTTCTCTTTTGTTTGTTCGTTCTGACCGTCCCTGCATTGGCACAGGACGCTCCGGACCGTGCATCAACCGGCGGTGCCACGACGCTTGAGGATATCCTCGCCCGGCAACGCGGCGAAAAGGTCGATAACAGCTTTCGTGCGGAAAACACCGGCGCGGGCAATGTCGAGGGCCTGCTGGGGCAGTTGGGGACGCGCGGCGTGGCCTCGGACAGCGAAGTATATCGCGCGCTGCGCTACGGGTCTGCCGATGTCACGGTATCGTCGCGGGGACCGGCAGACGGCGTTCTGATCCAGGATGGCGGCATGTGGTGGCTGAATTTCCGCACCGGCCCGCTGCGCGAATACGGCACCTATATTCTGGGCGGCATGTTCGTGATCCTGATCCTGTTCGCCCTGCTCCGCGGCAAGATCAGAATTGACGGAGAAAAAACCGGCCGCACCGTCACCCGTTTCACCGGTGTCGAACGCTTTGGCCACTGGCTGTTCGGCGGCTCGTTCCTTGTGCTGGGTTTCACCGGCCTGCTGACGCTCTATGGCCGTGATTTCCTGATCCCGGTCGTCGGGAAAGAGGGCTTTGCCACCATCGCGCAGGGCTGCAAGTGGCTGCACAACAACATGGCCTGGGCGTTCATGCTGGGTCTTGTCATCATCACCGTGAAGTGGATCTCCCACAACATCCCCAACCGGACCGACCTGCGCTGGCTGGCCGCTGGCGGCGGTCTGTTCACCAAGAACAGCCACCCGCCCGCCAAAAAGTTCAATGCGGGGCAAAAGATCATCTTCTGGTCCTGCATCGTCCTCGGCGTCTCGATCAGCCTGTCCGGCCTGTCGCTGCTGTTCCCGTTCGAACTGCCGCTGTTTGCCAAAACCTTCTCGGTCGCCAATGCAACCGGCCTGCCGCAGATGATGGGCTTGAACCTGCCCGTCCAGATGTCGCCGCAGGAGGAAATGCAATACGCTCAGGTCTGGCACGTGATGATCGCCTATGTGTTTCTCGCCATCATCATCGCCCATATCTACCTCGGCTCTGTCGGGATGGAGGGCGCGTTCGAGGCGATGGGCACCGGCGAGGTCGAGGAACAATGGGCGCGCGAGCATCACTCGCTGTGGCTGCAGGAGGTGCAGGAAAAAGAGGCCGACAAAGCCGTGGCCTCTCCGGCGGAATAGATGCGCGCACTGGCCTTGGTTCTGGCGCTGCTGCCCCTGCCCGCCGCAGCCGAGTTCTTTACCCTAAAGGGTCACGGTGGCCCCATCATGGGCATCGCAACCGCCCCCGACGGGCGGATCGCGACGGCCAGTTTCGACAATTCGGTGGGTATCTGGTCAGAGCGCGCGCCCACTTGGCTTGAAGGGCACGACGCCGCGGTCAACAGCGTCGCCTTCAACGGCACGGCGATCTATTCGGCGGGCGATGATTTCACCCTGCGCCGCTGGCCGGGCGGTCAGATCGTCGGACAGCATAAGGGCAAGATCGTCGGCATTGCGGCCTCGAAAACCCATGTCGCCACCGCCAGTTGGGACGGGACCATCGGCCTGTGGCCCGTTGATGGTTCGGCCCCGCGCATGCTGGGCCCCACGGGGGCTGGCGTCAACGCGGTGGTGTTCTCGCCTGACGGCCAGACGCTCTATTCCGCCGGAATGAACGGCACCATACGCCGCTGGGATGTACCAACTGGTCAGGAAACCCAACGTCTAGTCGAGCATGGGTTCGGCATCAACGAACTTGTTCTGAACGCCACCGACAACTGGATCGCCTATGGTGCCGTCGACGGCGTCACCCGCATACACGACCTGACCACGGGCGAGGAACGAGACTTCACCCTCGACCGTCGACCGATCCTTGCCCTTGCGCTTAGCCCCGACCGGCAGCTGCTGGCGGTGGGGGATGGCGAGGGCTACATCATGTTCATCGACACGGTCGACTGGCGCATTGCACACGACTTCCGCGCCACGCTGCGCGGGCCGGTCTGGGCACTGGCCTTCTCGGCGGATGGGGAAAACATCCATGCGGGCGGCATCGACGAGGCAATGTATAGCTGGCCGGTTTCCGCACTTGGGGATCACGAACAACTGGGCGGACAAGAGCCCTCCTTCCTGCGCGATCCCGATGAGATGAGCAATGGCGAGCGCCAATTCGCCCGCAAATGTTCGATCTGCCACAGCCTGACCCCCGACAGCCAAAGACGGGCCGGCCCGACGCTGCACGGCATATTCGGGCGGCAGGCGGGAACGCTACCGGGATATTTGTACTCGGACATCCTGCAAGACTCTGATATCATTTGGGATGATCAGACGATAAACGCTCTTTTCGATCTGGGGCCGGACCACTACATTCCGGGGTCAAAGATGCCGATGCAGCGCATCACGGCCCCGCAGGACCGGGCCGACCTGATCGCCTTTCTGCGCCGCGCCACGGTGCCGGAAAACTGAGCCGGAGGAGACTATGAAAGCCTTTCTAGCCGCCGTCGCCGCGATGGCCGTCATCACCGCCGCAGCGCCTTACACGCTCGACCAGATCGGGTTCAGCGCGGCGGATGCGGGGACTGGCCCGGCTGTGCGCCTCGACTGAATGCAGGATTATCTGACGACGCGCGAACTGGCCGATCTGCTGCGCATCGGCGAGCGCAAGGCCTATGATCTGGCGTCCTCGGGCGAAATCCCCTGCGTCCGTGCCATGGGTAAACTGCTGTTCCCCCGGGCCGAAATCATCGCCTGGCTGAACGCCTCACGCTCGGGCCCGCAGGTTGCAGAGCCACCCCTGCCCCCGATTGTCGCGGGCAGCCATGACCCGCTGCTGGACTGGGCGTTACGAGAAAGCGGCTCGGGCCTCGCCACCTATTACGACGGCTCCTTCGACGGGCTGCACCGCCTGCGCGACCGCAGCGTCCAAGCCGCCGCCCTGCATATCCATGAG
This sequence comes from Ruegeria sp. AD2(2025), assembly GCF_056542385.1. Taxonomy (NCBI): domain Bacteria; kingdom Pseudomonadati; phylum Pseudomonadota; class Alphaproteobacteria; order Rhodobacterales; family Roseobacteraceae; genus Ruegeria; species Ruegeria sp. AD2(2025). The sequence continues at coordinate 245,650 of NZ_JBQFZS010000002.1, read as the reverse complement.
GAAGACGGCTTCAACACCCAGACCCTGCGCGACGGTTTTGGCGAGGCCCCGGTGATCCTACTGGAAATCGCCCACCGTCAGCGCGGGCTGTTGCTGGCCCCGGGTGTCTCGGACATCTCAGGCTTCATGGACCTCAAGGGGCGGCGCGTCATCCTGCGCCAAGACAGCGCCGCCAGCCAGCATCTGTTCGACGCCCAGCTCAAAGCCTGCGGGCTGACACGCGCCGATCTCGACACCCTGCCCACCTGCGCCCGCACCGAGGAAGAGCTGGCCATCGCCCTGCACGACAGCAAGGCCGAGGCCGGTTTCGGACTGGGCGCGCTTGCCGGTCTCTACGATCTGGGCTTCGCCCCCACCCATTCCGAACGTCTCGACCTTGCCATCTGGCGACGTGCCTATTTCGACGCTCCGCTGCAAAAACTCCTGAACTTCCTGCACAGCGATCGCTTCGCCACCCGCGCGGCAGAATTCGGCAGCTATGACCTGACCCATCTGGGCCGCATCCACCACAACGGCGCAAGCGGCTGACGCACTTCATCTTTTCCCAAATACTCTCGCCGAAGGCATTGACCGCAGGCCAATTCACCGCGCATTGGGAAAGAACAACTGCTGCCCGTCCACCATATAGGACCCAATCGCCGCCTGCCCGTGCGGCCCGATCAGCCAGTCAATGAACCGCTGCCCCGCGGCAGCCCTCACGCCCGGGTGTTTTTCGGGGTTCACAAGGATCACCCCGTATTGGTTGAACAAACGCGGATCGCCCTCGACCAACACCGTCAGATTGCCCCTATTGCCAAAGGACAGCCACGTCGCCCGGTCGGTCAGCACATAGGCCCCCATCCCGCTGGCTACGTTCAGCGTCGCGCCCATGCCCGAGCCTGTCTCGCGATACCATCGCCCCGACGCCCCGGTCGGATCAATGCCCGCATCAGCCCAATGGCGCATCTCAGCCTTGTGGGTGCCACTGTCATCCCCACGCGAGGCAAACGGCACCTCGGCCTCGGCCACAGCAGTCAAGGCGGCAACAATATCCTTGCCCCCGGCCACCCCCGCCGGGTCAGATTCCGGCCCGACCAGAACAAAGTCGTTATACATCACATCCAGCCGCTCGACGCCCCAGCCGTCGGCCACAAAGGCCTCTTCGGCGGGTTTGGAATGAACCAGCAGAACGTCTCCGTCACCATTGGTTGCGTTACGGATGGCCTGCCCGGTGCCGACCGCCACCACGCGCACGTCGATGCCGGTTTCCGCTTCAAACCCCGGCAGGATGTAATCCAGCAGGCCGGAATTCTGCGTCGACGTGGTGGATTGCACGACGATAAAGGCCTCTTCGGCCGAGGCCCCCGCGGCCAACCCGACCACAACCGTCAGGGCCCGAGCGAAATACCCCATCATTGAATTTCTCCGTCATTCGAAATTACGTCACCAAACCGCCCGCCAGATACCGGCGCGCGGCATCGCTTTGCGGCGCATCCAGCACCTGCCGTGCTGCGCCATGTTCAACCACGTGACCGGCCTGCATCATGACGATATCCTCGGCCAACCGCCGCGCCTGCCCGATATCGTGCGTTACCATCACGATGCGCACCCCGCGGGCCGAGGCGCGCAGCACCATCCGTTCGATCACCTGCGTCGCACCGGGATCCAGCGCACTGGTGGGTTCGTCCAGAAACAGCGTCTCAGGCTCCAGTGCCAACGCGCGCAGGATGGCCAGCCGCTGCGCCTCGCCGCCAGACAGCGAGCGGGCGGACTGGCGCGCCTTGCCTTCCAACCCACCTTCGGTCAGCAACTCGGCAATGCGCTGCTTGCGAAGCCGGCGCGGAACAGCCTGCCGCTTCAGCACAAAATCCAGATTGGCTGACACCGAGCGTCGCAGCAGCACCGGGCTTTGAAACACCATCGCCTGCCGCGCCTTGTGACCGGCGTTCAGCGGTTGCCCGTCCTGACACACCCGTCCACGATCCGGCACAATCAACCCATGCAGACAGCGCAGCAGAAGGCTTTTGCCCGCACCGTTCGGCCCCAATATCAGCGTCGGCCCCGGGCCGTCGAGGCTCAGGCGCGGCACCTCAAGCAGCGCCTTGCCGCTGCGGCTGATCTGCAGATCACGCACCTCGATCACGCCCGGCATCCCGGCCACCACATCACGCATGACGCAACCCCTCCTGCTCGGCCCGCAGGGTCAGAGCGCTGACCATTGCGTTCACCGCAACAGCAATCCCGATCAGGATCGCGCCCAGTGCCAACGCCAACGCCAGATTGCCCTTCGAGGTTTCAAGCGCAATCGTCGTGGTCATCACGCGCGTCACATGGTTGATGTTGCCGCCGACAATGATCACCGCACCCACCTCGGCAATGGCGCGTCCAAACCCCGCCAACAGCGCCGTCACCAGCGCCAGCCGCGCATCCCACAGCAGTACCGGAACCGAAGCCAGACGGGAGACGCCCAAGGATCGCAGCTGTTCAGAGTATTCCTCGGCCAGCATCTCGACCACCTGCCGGGTCAGAGCCGCGACGATGGGCGTGACCAGAACCACCTGCGCAATGATCATCGCCGTCGGGGTGTAGAGCAATTCCAACACGCCCAGCGGGCCCGAGCGTGACAGCATCAGATAGACCAGCAGGCCAACGACGACCGGCGGGAAGCCCATCAGCGCATTCATCAGAATGATCAAAACCCGCCGCCCCGGAAACCGCGCAACCGCCAGAGCGGCCCCGACCGGCATCCCGATCACCGCAGAAATCAGGACCGCAAAGACCGATACCCGCAGCGACAGCAGCACAATCGCCCAAAGCTCGGCATCGCCGTTCAGGATCAGAGTCACGGCGTGATTGAATTCTGATGCAAATCCCTGCATTTTATTCCGCGTTGACAGCATTTCGTCATGAAATGCGCTATATTACAGTGAAATACTAGCCCATCGGCCGCTTGAGTACAGACACAAATCCGACATCTGCAACAAAAAACGCGGCCCCCGAAGGGACCGCGCCTCAGGCATCTATGATGCGTCGCGCTAGTTCAGCGCCGCATCCGTGATCTGATGCGTCCAGGCCCCTTCGGGCTGAGCCGTAATCACCGGATCAGAACCACCCGCCAGTAGCGTCGCCACCGTGCGGTCGAAATCCGCCGGGTCCAGCGCACCGTTCGATCCGGCGGTCAACTTGGCGATCTCACCCATCATGCGCTTCTGGTGCTCTTCCGTCTGCGCACCGGTCTCGTCGTTTTCCAATACGATGTCAGCCGCCTCATCCGGGTGCTCCTCGGCGTATTTCCAGCCCTTCATCGAGGCGCGCACGAAACGCTCCATCTTGTCGACAAAGGCGGCATCGCTCAGGTTTTCTTCCAGCACATACAGACCATCCTCTAGCGTCGCGACGCCCTGATCTTCGTATTTGAAGGTCACCAGCTCTTCGGGCGTGACACCTGCATCGATGACCTGCCAGTATTCATTGTAGGTCATGGTACTGATGCAATCGGCCTGACGCTGCAGCAAAGGATCAACGTTAAAGCCCTGCTTTAGAACCTCTACACCGCTGTCACTTTTGCCATCCGTGCTGATGCCCAGCTGGCTCATCCAGCTCATGAAAGGAAACTCGTTGCCGAAGAACCAGACGCCCAGCGTGCGGTTTTTCAGATCATCGGGCGAGGCAATCCCCGCATCTTTCCAGCAGGTCAGCATCATGCCCGAGCTTTTGAACGGCTGCGCGATATTGACCAACGGCAGGCCCTTTTCCCGCGCGGCCAGCGCGGCAGGCATCCATTCCACGGTTACGTCCGCGCCACCGCCCGCAATCACCTGAGTGGGCGCGATATCGGGGCCGCCAGGCAGGATGGTGACGTCCAGCCCCTCTTCCTCGTAGAACCCCTTGTCCTTGGCCACGTAATAGCCCGCGAACTGAGCCTGCGTGACCCATTTCAGCTGCAATGTCACCTCATCCGCCGACCAGGCCGCCGTAGCGGCAAGGCTAAAGGCGGCGACCGCCCCGCTGAGTAGCTTCTTCATCTTCATGTCTCCTAGTTGCTGTTGGTGCCCCGTTTTCGGGGTCTGTTGAATTCTTATCCTCTTTGCGACGGGTGCCAGAAGGTCACCGTTTTCTCGATCATAGCGACCAGCCCATAGAACAGGGTTCCGGCCAGCGCGGCCACCACGATCTCGGCCCAGACCATATCCAGCGCAAGCTGCCCGACGCTGGTCGAAATCCGAAAGCCCATGCCGACAACGGGCGAGCCAAAGAACTCGGCCACGATAGCGCCGATCAGCGCCAGAGTGGTAGAAATCTTCAGGCCATTGAACACAAAGGGCATTGCGGCGGGAAGACGCAGTTTCAGGAAGCTTTGCCAATAGGTTGCGGCATAGGTCTCCATCAGGTCACGCTGCATCACAGTCGCCTCGCGCAGCCCGGCCACGGTGTTCACCAGCATCGGAAAGAACACCATCACCACCACAACCGCCGCCTTGGAATGCCAGTCGAACCCGAACCACATCACCAGAACCGGAGCGGTTCCGACAATGGGCAGGGCCGCCACGAAATTGCCCACGGGCAGCAGCCCGAGGCGCAGGAACTCCCACCGGTCGACCGCGATGGCCGTCAGGAACGCGGCGGTGCAGCCGATGATGTAACCGCTCAGCGCGCCCTTGAGGATGGTCTGCACGAAGTCGGCCCACAGGATCGGCAGGCTGTCGCCAAACCGCACGGCGATGACCGAGGGCGCTGGCAGAATGACCAGCGGCACGTCGAGCCCGCGCACCAGCAGTTCCCAGATCGCTACGATGGTCAGGCCAAAGATCAGCGGGGCCAGAAACCGCACCATCTGGCTGTCGGCCTGCGGCCCGCTGGCAAGACGGCTGTTGAGCCACCAGCCCAGACCCCACAGCAAGATCGCACCCAGGACCAGCATCATTGCGCCATCCCCATCCGTTTCAGAACCGTTCGTTCCAACAGCCCCAGCAGCCCCACCAGCGCAGCCGCCAGAATGGCCGCGCCAAACAGCGCCGACCAGATCTGCACTGTCTGCCCATAGTAACTGCCCGCCAGCAGCCGCGCGCCCAGCCCGGCAACCGCGCCGGTGGGCAATTCACCCACAATGGCCCCGACCAGAGACGCCGCGATCCCGATCTTGAGCGAGGTAAACAGGTAGGGCATCGACGCAGGCAGCCGCAGCTTCCAGAAACTCTGCGACCGGCTGGCGCTATAGGTGCGCAGCAGATCCAGTTGCATCGCATCCGGGCTGCGCAGCCCTTTCACCATGCCCACGACCACGGGGAAGAAACTCAGATAGGCCGAGATGATCGCCTTGGGAATAAGCCCCTGCACCCCGATCGAATACAGCACCACGATGATCATCGGTGCCAGAGCGATGATCGGAATGGTCTGGCTGACAATCGCCCACGGCATCACCGACAGGTCCATGACCTTGCTGTGCACAATCCCGACCGCCAGCAGAATGCCCAGCCCGGTTCCAATCGCAAACCCCAGCATCGTCGCGCTCAGCGTGACCCAGCCGTGATAGACCAGAGACCGTTTGGACGTGATCTTCTTGTTGACCGTCGAATCCCACAGCTCCAACACCACATCATGCGGCGTGGGCAGGCGCGGGCGGTTCTGCTCCCACGTGTCGGGGATGGCAAAGCTGTTGTCCCAGACCAGAACGATGTCGTATTCCAGAACGCGTTCCTTGGCGGTTGGCGGGTCCACTTCCTCACCCGCGCGCTCGGCCGCGTTCAGCGCGCTGTCGATATTCATCGGGATACAGGCGATGTACCATACGGCCACAATCGCCGCGATCACCACCATGACTGCGGTAAACTGCTTCATGCCCGCCACTCCATCCGAATGACCGGCACCGTATCCGGCGGTGTCGGAGGTTCAGTTCCCTTCTCGACAAACCCTTCACGCCGGTAAAACCGCTGCGCATCCCGATTGGGCACATGGGTTGTCAGCCACAGAAAATCGCGCCCCTCCTTGGCCTGATCCAGCAACCGCTTGCCGATCCCCTCGCCGGTGCGGAGGCAATACAGCGCACCGACCTTATTCTCAGCGGGATCGACGGACATATAGCAATCCACCGGATCACCAGAGACCCAAATCTCGCGGTGTGGAAACGCCTCGCGGATCAGATCTGCCAGTTTCTCTTGCGGCAGGTCCTCGGGCATCCAGTCCGTTTCTTCGAGCCACGTCCTCACCACCCGCGCGCAGGCTGCCACATCATCGGGAGCTGCGCGTCTGATCTCGCCCCCCACCATCAGACCTCGTCCCCGTGCCCGGCCCGCAGCCCTTCGCGCACCCGATGCGCCACCTCGATGAATTCCGGCGCATCCCTGATATCCAGAGGCCGCTCTTTCGGCAGAGGGCTGTCGATCACATCCGTGATCCGCCCGGGCCGAGGGCTCATGACGACAATCTTGGTGCTGAGATACACGGCTTCGGGGATCGAGTGCGTCACGAACCCGATGGTCTTTTCCGTGCGCGCCCAAAGTGCCAGAAGCTGTTCGTTCAGATGGTCGCGCACGATCTCGTCCAGCGCGCCAAACGGCTCGTCCATAAGCAGGATGTCGGCGTCAAATGCCAGCGCCCGCGCAATGCTGGCCCGCTGCTGCATCCCGCCAGAAAGCTGCCATGGGAATTTGCCACCAAACCCTTCCAAATCAACAAGTTCCAGAACGTTCTTTACCCGCTCATCCTGTTTCGCGGCAGAATAACCCATGATCTCAAGCGGCAGCTTGATGTTCTTCGCAATCGTCCGCCACGGGTACAACCCCGCTGCTTGGAAGACATACCCATAGGCCCGCTTGCGCCGCGCTTCATCGGGGGTCATGCCGTTGACGGTCAAAGACCCTCCGGTCGGATGCTCAAGCGCCGCGATACAGCGCAGAAACGTGGTTTTGCCGCAACCCGAGGGGCCAATGAAACTGACGAAATCACCCTTGTCGATGGTCAGGTTCACATCCTTCAGGGCGTGAACGGGGCCATCGTTGGTTTGGAAGGTGAGGTCGAGATTCTTGGCCTCGATAACAGCTGCGCCCGCTTCGTTCATGTTTCTTTATCCGTTGTCTTCCAGCGGGCAACCATGTGCTCGGTGGCGGCAAAAAGGTTGCCATTCTTTGCCCTCAGCCGCTCGCCGCTGACAAAATTCTCAAGCCTGTCCCAATCGCGATAGAGCGCCGTGCGCCAATAGTCACGCAGGATATCCTCATCAATCGCGCCATGTTTGATCATCCGGGCCATAAGCCCGTAGATACTGAGTATGTAACGCGCCAACCCACGCTCCTCGCTTTCCAGGTCGCCGTAGTCGTGCTGATGTGGGCCAGCAAAGAAACGCTGCCGTGCGTCCCGGAACTGACTGGCCTGTAGCGTTTCATGGATCACATGGATCGACTCGCGCAGAAACCGGCGCTCGTCCTTATCCTGCCCCCGCGCCTGCAGGCGCATCTGACGCCAGACAAACGCGGTGGTCGCGATCACAGCCAGCGCAGCAAGGATCGCTGCGACATCCGCCGAGATATCCAGCCAAAACTCCAAGCCCATCTTTCCGCGCTCAAACCCCCGTCGCCGGTATCCCCGTCCGCTCTACCGGCCTCGGGGCCGTCAGCTCCTTCCACGTACTCAGCGCCTTGTTCACATGGGTATTGGCCTCGCGCGCCACGAACGCACCATGGCCTTCCTGCGTCCGAATCTCGCCGTCATGCACGGCAACCTGCCCCCGCGTGAGCGTAAAGCGCGGCAACCCTTTGACTTCTTTGCCCTCGAATACGTTGTAGTCGATTGACGACTGCTGCGTATCCGCGCTGATGACCTTGGTCTTTTCGGGGTCCCAAACCACCAGATCCGCATCGGCCCCAACCAGAACCGCACCCTTTTTCGGATAGCAATTCAATATCTTGGCGATGTTCGTTGACGTCACCGCCACGAACTCGTTCGGCGTCAGGCGCCCGGTATTCACCCCATGCGTCCACAACATCGGCATCCGGTCTTCCAACCCTCCGGTCCCATTGGGGATCTTGGTAAAATCGCCCACACCGAACCGCTTCTGTTCCGTGGTAAAGGCACAATGGTCAGTTGCCACCACGCTCAACGTCCCCGAATGCAGCCCGTTCCACAGACTATCCTGATGCTGCTTGTTCCGGAACGGTGGGCTCATCACCCGCCGCGCAGCATGGTCCCAATCCTGATGGAAATACTCGCTCTCATCCAGCGTCAGGTGCTGGATCAGAGGTTCCCCCCACACCCGCTTACCCTGCATCTTGGCCCGCCGAATGGCCTCATGCGCCTCTTCGCAGGACGTATGCACCACATACAGCGGAACGCCCGCCATATCCGCAATCATGATCGCCCGGTTGGTCGCCTCCCCCTCCACCTGTGGCGGGCGGGAATAGGCATGCGCCTCGGGGCCGGTATTGCCCTCGGCCAGCAGCTTGGCGCTCAGCTCGGCCACCACATCGCCATTCTCGGCATGAACCATCGCGATTCCGCCCAGCTCGGCCAGCCGCTTGAACGAGGCAAACAACTCATCGTCATTCACCATCAGCGCGCCCTTATAGGCCATGAAATGCTTGAACGTGTTGATCCCGCGCGTCTCGATGACGGTCTTGATGTCATCGAACACCTGCTCGCCCCACCATGTCACCGCCATGTGGAAGGAATAATCGCAATTCGCCCGCGTCGACTTGTTGTCCCAGCGCTTCAACGCATCCAGCAGCCCCTCACCCGGATTGGGCAGAGCAAAATCGACCACCATCGTCGTCCCCCCCGCCAGCGCCGCGCGCGTCCCGCTTTCGAAATCATCGCTCGAATAGGTGCCCATGAATGGCATCTCCAGATGCGTATGCGGATCAATCCCGCCCGGCATGACATAACAGCCCGTCGCATCCAGTTCCTTATCCCCACGCAGATCGGGCCCGATCTCGGTAATCACCCCACCCTCGACCCTCACATCCGCCTTATAGGTCAGATCAGCGGTAACAATGGTTCCGTTCTTGATCACTTTACTCATTTCAAACTCCCTGATGCGGCCTGCGCCACTTGCTTCATCTGGCCAAAAATATCCCGGGGGAGTCGCCCTCGGGCGACGGGGGCAGAGCCCCCTACTCCACGATCTCCGCAGTATCGACAACCGCATGGAACAGAACATCCGCCCCAGCCGCGGCCCATTCCTTGCTGATCTCTTCGGCCTCGTTATGGCTCAACCCATCCACACAGGGACACATGACCATCGCCGTCGGCGCCACCCGGTTGATCCAGCAGGCATCATGCCCTGCGCCCGAGATGATATCCGTATGCGAATACCCCAACCGCTCGGCCGCATCGCGCACGGCGGCCACGCAGCCCTCATCGAATTTCACCGGGTCAAAGCCGCCGACCTTCTCAAATTCGATCTGCAGACCCATCTCATCGACAATACCCTCGGCCGCGACCCGCAACCGGTTCTCCATATCGGTGATCACCTCCAACTCGGGCGAGCGGAAATCGACCGTAAACACCACCTTCCCCGGGATCACGTTGCGCGAATTCGGATACACATCGATATGTCCCGCGGCCCCAACCGCATGAGGCGCATGCGACCACGCAATCTCATCCACTTTCTCAAGAATACGCGCCATCGCCAGCCCCGCATTCTTGCGCATCGGCATCGGAGTGGAACCTGTATGCGCATCCTTGCCGGTCACGGTGATCTGGGTCCAGCTCAACCCCTGACCATGGGTGACGACACCGATATCCTTGCCTTCAGCCTCAAGAATTGGCCCTTGTTCGATGTGCAACTCAAAGAAAGCGTGCATCTTACGCGCGCCCACCTCCTCGTCGCCACACCAGCCGATCCGGCTCAACTCATCCCCGAACGTCTTACCCTCGGCATCCTCACGGGCATAGGCCCAATCCTGCGCGTGCATTCCGGCGAAAACACCCGAAGACAACATTGCGGGCGCATAGCGTGTCCCTTCCTCGTTGGTCCAGTTGGTTGCGACAATCGGATGTTTGGTCTTGATACCAAGATCGTTCAGCGTACGAATGATCTCGAGCCCGCCAAGTACGCCCAAGACGCCATCATATTTGCCGCCCGTGGGCTGCGTATCCAGGTGCGATCCGACGTAAACGGGCAAAGCCTCGGGGTCTGTTCCCGGACGATGCGCAAACATATTGCCCATCTGATCAAGACCCATCGAACACCCGGCCTCTTCGCACCATCTCTGAAACAACGCGCGCCCCTCGGCGTCCTCATCCGTCAGGGTCTGACGGTTGTTGCCGCCCGCAACACCGGGGCCGATCTTCGCCATCTCCATCAAGCTGTCCCACAACCTGTCGCCATTGATCCTGAGGTTCTGCGCCGGAGCTGCCATCATTGTCTTCCCTGTCGCTTGCGATTTGGCTCGCTTTTGATGTCTTGATTTGACCATCTGGTCAAACTCACGCTATCACGGGTTCGATATCAGTCAAGAAATTGCAGTGCCCTGCCGGAATTTTCGACATATTCAGCACCCGACTGGCCGAAAAAGAGACATCAGGTGAAAATGCCCAAAGACCGCGCCCCAACCCGGATCCAGCAGAAAAACCGCGCCGCCATTCTGGACGCCGCCCTGAACGTGTTCTCAGCCCATGGGTTTCGCGGCGCAACCGTCGACCAGATCGCGGCCGAGGCGGGCCTCAGCAAACCCAACTTGCTGTATTACTTCCCCTCGAAAGAGGCGATTCACGCCGCCCTTTTGTCCGGCCTGCTCGAGGTCTGGCTGGCCCCGTTGCACACGCTTGATGAAACCGGCGACCCGCTCGAAGAAATCCTGTCCTATATTCGCCGCAAGCTTGAGATGAGCCGCGATCTGCCCCGCGAGAGCCGCCTGTTCGCCAATGAACTGGTTCAGGGCGCTCCGCGCATTCACGAGTCGCTCTCGACGGATCTGAAGAAACTGGTCGACGCAAAAACCGCGATTCTGACCCGATGGATGGATCAGGGAAAAATTACGCGCGTCCATCCCTATCATCTGATCTTCTCGATCTGGGCGCTGACCCAGCACTATGCCGATTTCGACGTCCAGGTCCGCGCCATTCTCGGAGAGGAAGACCCCTTCGACGGTGCCGGCTCCTTTGTCGAAACCCTCTACAGAAAACTGCTGACGCCTTAAGGGATGATTAACCCTACTGGGCAAAGCTCCCGACATGATAACCCGCAGGCCAAACCCCGATCCCTGGATCGCACAACTCTTTTCATCGCGCTCTGCGCGTTCGGGCGCAGTCGTGCGTCGCTCGGTCGCGTGGGTCGAGCGCGAAGTGGGACACTCGGCCTTTCAGAGCGAAGTCAAACGGCGCGGATACCATCTGATCCGCACCGCCAACCAATACATCGTCATCTGCCACAACGGCCCCATCGACATCCTGTTCTGAGAAAATTCGGCGAATTTTCTCAGCCAAGATTTTTCGACGAAAAATCTCGACCTATTCCGCCGCCTTGGCCATCGGATTGTTGGGGTGTGTTGTCCAGTTCGCATACTCAGGATCAACGACTTTTCCTGTGCGCGGATCAACCTCTCCAGCAGCCATCGGCACCATCGAGATACAGCCTTCGACCGGGCACACATCTACGCAGAGATTACAGGCCACGCATTCCTCGTCGATCACCTCAAACACCCGATCCGCCGACATCGAAATCGCCTGATGGCTGGTGTCTTCACAGGCCGCATAACACCGTCCGCACTTGATACACTGGTCCTGATCGATCTTCGCCTTGGCAATGTAGTTCAGGTTCAGATACTGCCAGTCCGTCACGTTGGGCACCGCGCGCCCGATCACTTCGTCAACGCTGGCATAGCCCTTCTCATCCATCCATTCTGACAGGCCAGCGGTCAGTTCATCGATAATCTTGAACCCATAGGTCATAGCGGCGGTACAGACCTGAACGGTGCCGCAGCCCAACGAGATAAACTCAGCCGCATCTCGCCATGTCGTGACCCCTCCGATGCCAGAGATCGGCATACCATGCGTCGCTTCAGCCCGCGCAATCTCGGACACCATCGACAGCGCAATCGGCTTCACCGCCGGACCACAATAACCGCCGTGGCTTCCCTTGCCATCAATCGAGGGCTCGGGGCTGAACGTGTCCAGATTGACGCTGGTGATCGAGTTGATCGTGTTGATCAACGACACGGCATCCGCGCCACCGTTCCGCGCGGCCGCCGCCGGTTTGCGGATATCGGTGATATTTGGCGTCAGCTTCACGATCACCGGGCGGTCATAATACTGTTTGCACCAGCGGGTCACCATCTCGATATATTCCGGCACCTGCCCAACGGCAGACCCCATACCCCGCTCGCTCATCCCATGCGGACAGCCAAAATTCAGCTCGATCCCATCGGCGCCGGTCTCGGCCACACGCGGGAGGATGGCTTTCCAAGCCTCTTCCTCACACGGCACCATCAGAGAGGCAATCAGCGCACGGTCCGGGTAATCCGCCTTGACGCGCGCCATTTCTTCAAGGTTCACCTCAAGCGGACGGTCGGTGATCAACTCGATGTTGTTGAGGCCCAGCAACCGCCGGTCGGCCCCATAGATCGCCCCATAGCGCGGCCCGTTCACGTTCACGACCGGAGGTCCCTCGGCCCCCAGCGTCTTCCACACAACACCGCCCCATCCGGCCTCAAAAGCGCGGCGCACGTTGTATTCCTTATCCGTCGGCGGCGCAGACGCCAGCCAGTACGGGTTCGGGCTTGAGATTCCCAGAAAGTTTGTCGTCAAATCAGCCATTTATCCGGCCTCCCTGATGCAGTTTAGCATCTTTGTCTTCGAGTTTCAGGTGCTCAGGCTCGCATTGATGTCCATCGCGGCGTCGCGCCCTTCGGCCACGGCGGTCACCGTCAGGTCTTCGCCCCCGGCGACGCAATCACCACCAGCCCAGACACCGTCCATCGACGTGCGTCCGGCCCCGGTCACAGCGATTTTGTTGCCGTCCAGCGCCAAGCCTTCGGGGGCACCATCCAGCGTCTGACCAATGGCCTTCAGAACTTGATCCGCCGGCACACGCACCGTCTCACCGGTTCCGGTCAGGTTGCCATCATGGCTGGCGGTGTATTCCAGCTCGATCTCAGCTGCCGCTCCATTTCCATGCACGGCAACCGGCTGCACGTTGCAAAGAATGCGCACCCCGTGCGACGCCGCCAGATCCTGTTCATACCGGCTGGCCCCCATAGCGTCGCGGCCCCGGCGATAGGCGATGGTCACATGCTCGGCACCCAGCAGCTTTGACTTCACCGCCGCGTCCACCGCCGTCATCCCGCCGCCGATCACGACGACGTTCCGGCCCACCGGAAGATCCACCAGATCGCTGGCCTGACGCACATCCGAGATGAAATCGACCGCAGCCCGGACGCCATCCTTATCAACGCCGTCGGCACGCAGCGCGTTCACACCCGCCAAACCGATCGACAGAAACACCGCATCATAGTTCTGCAGCAGACCGTCCAGCGAGATTGCCTCACCCAGAACCGAGCCGGTCTCGATGGCAATCCCACCGATCTTCAACAGCCAGTCGACCTCGGCCTGCGCGAAATCGTTGGTCGATTTATAGGCGGCGATTCCGTACTCGTTCAGGCCCCCCGGCTTGGGCTTGCTTTCGTGGATAACTACGTCATGTCCCAGCATCGCGAGACGATGCGCACAAGCCAGACCCGCGGGCCCGGCCCCAACAACCGCAACCGTCTTGCCAGTCGCGGCAGCACGTTCAAACGGATGCGCGCCCGAGGCCATCACATCGTCCGTCGCGAAACGCTGCAGCCGTCCGATCTCGACCGGTTTACCTTCGGCGGCCTCGCGCACGCAGGCCTCTTCGCACAATGTCTCGGTCGGACAGACCCGCGCACACATGCCACCAAGGATATTCTGTTCCAGAATGGTCTGCCCGGCCGCCTTGGGCTGGCCCGCCTGTATCTGACGGATGAACAGCGGAATATCGATATCCGTCGGACAGGCCGTCACACATGGCGCGTCATAGCAGAAATAGCAGCGATCTGCAGCCACGGCGGCCTCATGCGGGGCCAGTGGCGGGTGCAGATCGGTGAAATTCGAGGTCAGCTCATCGCTGGAAAGCCGCCCTGGGACGATCCCGGGTGCCATCTGGCCCTGTGCCATCACTCAACTCCCTGTGGTTGATATGTTTGTTATGGGCTCAAGCTTGCCACAATCTGATTTTTTATCAATTGGTAAAATTTATCAAGGAGTCAAAAAATACGAAATCCGGGCGGATCCGCCCGGATTTCAAGGTAAATTGCACAATTTCGCAGCACACGCCGCCTTACACCATCCCGCCGAGGTGCCCGGATTTGATCCAAACCCGCGCCCCGCCCTCGCCAGCAACGGCGGTCGAGCGTGATCCGGGCGGCAGGCGCAGCCAGTCCCAGGTGCCGAATTCCTCGCCCGCCTCGACAAAGCCGCCCTCGATCACGAAGGCCTCGAGCCCCTTGCTTGCATCCAGTTCAACGCGCTCTCCGGCGGCCCAGCGTTGGACCTGAACATCCTCATGCGCATCGTTATACAGCCGGATGCTGCCGACCCCATTGATCGACCGGCGCAGCTCGGTCCGGTCGTCTGGGTCGAACTGATGCAACTTGACCAGAATAGTCGCCCCTTCGCTGGCCGAGGGCGTATGGGACGAAGTCGGAGGGTTGCGCACATAGCTGCCCACCGGAAAATCTCCGGTTTCGTCCTGAAAGACGCCGTCCAGCACCAGATATTCTTCGCCCCCGTCATGGGTGTGGGCCGAGAATGCGCTGCCGGGGGCAAAGCGCACGATCGTCGTGGCGCGCGCTACCTCGGCCCCGATCCGGTCCAGCATCTTGCGCTCGACCCCGGCGGCGGGTGAGGCGACCCATTCGGTCTGATCAAAGTGAACCGCGACCCGCTGACTGAAATCCGCATTGACCCGCATCTGCAATCCTCCTGCGTTGCTGGCATAATAGATGGGCCCCAGGTTCCATTTTTCAAACGGGGCCGTTTTGGGGTTTTGACGCCCCTCACAGCTTGTTGTAGTCGGGACCAGCAAGACGCCGATCATCGGCCCGATCAGAAAGCGCAAGACGATGCAGGCAAGCCCGGCGACATTCAACATCCTCATCATCGGGCAAAACAACCGTCTGCAATACGAAGCGCTTTTGTTCGCGGCTTCCCTGCGTCACAGCGCCCCCGGATTTCAAGGTCGGCTATTCGTGGGCGTTCCGCAGACCGGCCCGCTTTGGCCACAGAACCCGGCCATTCAGGACGCCGAGGTCTTGCAAGCGCTGCAGCATCTTGGGGCAGAGATTCTGCCCTTCGAGTCGCACACCTTTGGCGCGAGCTATCCCCATGGCAACAAAATCGAAGCCCTGTTGGCGATGCCCGAAGGCGAGCCGTTTATCTTCTTCGACAGCGATACGCTGATCACCGGAGAGCTGACGGATGTCCCATTTGATTTCGACCGGCCCGGCGCTTCGCTTCGCGTCGACGGGACGTGGCCGAAACCCACGCTTTACGGTCCCGGCCATGAAGGCATCTGGCGCGCGCTTTACGACCGGTTCGGGCTGGATTTCGAAAGTTCCCTCGACCTCAGCCAACCTGCGGGCCATTGGCGGCGGTATCTGTATTTCAACGCGGGGTATTTCTTCTACAAATGCCCCCGTCAGTTTGGCGCGCGGTTTCTGGAGTATGCCCGCACCATCCAGAACGAAGAGATCCCCGAACTGACCGGGCAGAGCCTGGACCCTTGGCTGGATCAGGTCGCCCTGCCGCTGGTCATCCACTCATTCGGCGGCGGTCGCGATGCGCTGCCCGAGGGGCTGCTGGACGGCGCGGTCAGTTGCCACTATCGCCTGTTTCCCCTGCTCTACGCCCGCGAAAGCGATCATGTGGTCGAGGTACTGGAAACCGTTGTGGCCCCGAACAAGATCAAGAAGGTGCTCAAAGGCTATGACCCGCTGAAAAAGCTGGTGATCCAGCGCAAAGGCGCAAAGATCCGGGCGCTGTTTGACCGGGACAACCTGCCCGCGCGGGAACAGGTCATTCGCAAGACGATCAAATCCAAGGGGCTTTGGCTACGGTGACGCGGGCGTTGTGCGCAGCGGGGCAATGTCCTAGAGATTCTGCAACACACATTCCAACAGGAGATTTCAAAGATGTCTGACGGCCCCACCTACGGTTTCGACACGCTGCAAATTCACGCCGGGGCCCGCCCCGACCCTGCGACGGGCGCGCGCCAGACGCCGATCTATCAAACCACCGCTTATGTGTTCCGCGATGCCGAACACGCCGCCGCGCTGTTCAACCTTCAGGAAGTGGGTTTCATCTATTCGCGCCTGACCAACCCGACCGTTGCCGTGCTGCAGGAACGTGTCGCGACGCTTGAAGGCGGCGTCGGCGCGGTGTGCTGTTCCTCGGGTCACGCGGCGCAGATCATGGCGCTGTTCCCGCTGATGGGACCGGGCTGCAACGTGGTGGCCTCGACCCGTCTGTATGGCGGCACGGTCACGCAGTTCAGCCAGACCATCAAGCGCTTTGGCTGGTCGGCCAAGTTTGTCGACACCGATGATCTGGACGCCGTCAAGGACGCCATTGACGAAAACACCCGCGCCGTGTTCTGCGAATCCATCGCCAACCCCGGCGGCTATGTCACCGACATCCGTTCGCTGGCGGATGTGGCCGACGCAGCAGGCATTCCGCTGATCGTCGACAACACCTCGGCCACGCCCTACCTGTGCCGCCCGATCGAACACGGTGCCACTCTGGTTGTGCACTCGACCACCAAATACCTGACCGGCAACGGCACCGTCACCGGCGGCTGCATTGTGGATTCGGGCAAGTTCGACTGGTCTGCGAATGACAAATTCCCCTCGCTCAGTGAACCGGAACCAGCCTATCACGGCCTGAAATTCCACGAGACCTTCGGCCCGCTGGCCTTCACCTTCCACGGCATCGCCATCGGTCTGCGCGATCTGGGCATGACCATGAACCCACAAGCGGCGCATTACACGCTGATGGGGATCGAGACCCTGTCGCTGCGGATGGAGCGCCATGTCGAAAACGCCCAGAAGATCGCGGCGTGGCTCGAGGCGGATGACCGCGTGGACTACGTGACCTACGCGGGTCTGCCCTCATCGCCTTATCACGACCGGGTCAAGGCGCATTACCCGCGCGGGGCTGGTGCGCTGTTCACCTTTGCGGTCAAGGGCGGCTATGACGCCTGCGTCAAGCTGGTCAACGCGCTGGAGATTTTCAGCCATGTGGCCAACCTTGGCGATGCGCGGTCGCTGATCATCCACTCGGCCTCGACCACACACCGCCAGTTGACGCCCGAGCAGCAGGAAGCGGCGGGTGCTGGCCCCGGCGTGGTGCGCGTCTCCATCGGGATCGAAGATGCAGACGATCTGATCGCCGATCTCGATCAGGCCCTCGCCAAAGCCAGCGCCTGATCCGATGGCCGGGCACGACAGCAACGATCTGGGCCAACCGATCGGCTTGCCGGTCACGGGCGCGTTCCCGCGCCCCACACCGCCTTATACGCCGATGGTTGGCCGGTTCTGTTCAGTCGCACCCCTGGATGTGAACAGACATGCGCCCGGCCTGTACCGGGCGTTTGCCAATGACGTGGACGGTCGCAACTGGACTTACCTGCCCTACGGTCCGTTCGAGACCGAGGCCGAATTCATCGCTTGGGCACAGGCCAATTGCATGGATGCCGATCCGATGTTTCACACCGTTCTGGATGCGGACGAGACGCCTGTCGGCATGGCCTCCTATTTGCGCGTCGAGCCTGCGGCTGGCGCAGTCGAGGTCGGCCACATCCACTTTTCACCGCTTTTGCAGCGCAAGCCGCAATCAACCGAGGTGATGTTCCTTATGATGCAGCGCGTCTTCGATGAATTGGGCTATCGCCGCTATGAATGGAAATGCGATGCGTTGAACGCTCCGTCGCGTCGGGCCGCCGAGCGGCTGGGGTTCACCTTCGAGGGCGTTTTCCGGCAGGCGACCCACTACAAGGGACGCAACCGCGACACGGCCTGGTATTCGATCATCGACAGTGAATGGCCGCGTATTCGGGATGCCTTTCAGGCATGGCTGTCGCCCGACAACTTCGATGAAACGGGCCAGCAGCGTCAGCCGCTGCAAGCCCGCGCCTGAGGTTACTCGGCGATCGCGAACTCCATCGCGATATTGACCGACACCGAGACCTCACCACCGGCAACCGGGACGCCACCGGCATCTGACATCGCCAGCTCGCGCATCTGAGCCACCGGGCGCACGCCGCCGCCGTGATCGTTGATCGATATCACCGGCCCCAGCGTGATCCCAGCCGCCTGCGCCAGTTGTTCCGCCTTGGCGGTGGCATCCGCAACGGCCTTGGCGCGCGCCTCGGCCTCAAGCGGTTTGGGGTCCTGCACACCAAAGCTCAAGCCGCCGAAATCGTTGGCCCCGTCCTTGATCACCGCGTCCATGATCTGACCTAGCTTGTCCAAATCACGCACCCGGACCGACACCCGGTTGGAGGCGGCAAAGCCAGTGATCTCGGGCGGCTGGTTGCCGGAACTGTTGCGCCCCGACCAGACCGGCGACAGCGACAGATCGCGGGTTTGCACGTCGCGTGTCTCGAGCCCCATCTCATCCAGCCGCTTGAGGATTTGCGCCACCGCATCTGACGTCGCTTGCATCGCCACGGATGCCTGTTTGTCCTGGTTCGTCACCCCCAGCGTGATCGTGGCCATATCGGGCGCGACAAGGGTGGTTCCGGTGCCGCTGACCGAGATGCGACGTTCTTCCGCATGGGCCGGCATGGCGGCGACGGCTGCGGTCATCGCAGCCAGAAAAGCAAGTGTCTTCAAGGTGATCCCTCCTATTGACTTGGCCCTAAGATGGGTACCTCGCACCGCACACGGCAAGAGGGTAACGCGCCTTTTTCTTTCCCTCGGCGGGTTCCTGCCCTAATCTCGGACGGCAGGCATCCAAGCGTTTGCGTTGAAGCTGATAATTATGGTTCATCCGGATTATGAAACCCGCCTTTGCGCTGTCATTTTCTGATACCGGCATTTCGCTGCATCACCAGTCAGACGATGACTGGTACTGCATCGGAACCGTGCCGCTGGATGCACCGAATCTGCCCGACCAGATGCAGGCGCTGCGCGATCAGGGGTTCGCGCTGGAGAACGATCTGGGCTGCGCGCTGATCCTTCCGCCTGATCAGGTGCGACTGATAACCGTCGAGGTCGAGGGGACGGACGCAGAGGTATCCGAGGAGCAGATCGAAGCCACGCTGGCCTCGGCCACCCCCTACGATCTGTCTGAGCTGGTCTATGTCACGGCTTCCGAAGGTGCCGAAACCCGCGTCGCCGCCGTTGCCCGGCAAACATTGGACGAAGCCAGTGCCTTCGCCGTGGATCACGGGTTCAGACCTCTGGTCTTCTGGGCCAGCGCAATGGGTGGGGACGCCCTGACCGATGCCGTCTTTGAATTGCCGGTGACGCAGCAAAGCGACAAAGCCGAGACCGCAGCGCCGTCCGCCCCCGAAGCCGACCCAGAGCCCGAGGTTCCGATTCATGCCATCGCAGGCGACGCGACACCCGCTACATTTCAGTCGGCCACGGGCGCGCAGACCGGATTGTCGACACCCGACGTCAGACGGTTTGCGATCCCCGTGGTGGCAGCCTCGGTCCTGCTGGGGATGGTGCTTGGGGTATGGTCCCTGAACCGATCCGAGCCCGCCGACGACCCGCAGGTTGCCGAACGTCCCATCCCCGCGGTCGAAGCGACGCCCGACACCACACCGGCCGAGACACAAGTTGCGCAGGACGAGAGCCCCCCGGAGGACGTACCTCTGCCCGAAGCTGAAGCCGAGGATGAAACCGCGCTGTCGGCAACCGATGAGGCCATCCTCGAGGCGCTGAACGTCGCGCCCGAGCCGGTCGAGGACATCGCCGAACTGCCGGAAACGCGGACGCTGTTTCAGGACTTCACCGGCAGCGCCCCGGTCGAGCCCGCCGAACTGCCGGGACCGCCCCCCGCGCAGACCGCCGATATCTATCTGACATCGGTCGATCGCGCCGATCTGTCCACGGATACGGTCGCCCTGCCCCCTGCGGCCAGCCTGAACACCGACCAGCCACTCCCGCCGATCAGATTGCCGGGGGCCGAGGAACCGGTGGTTGTCGTCGATGAACAGGGGCTGGTGACCCCCAGCACCGACGGCACACTGAACCCCGATGGGGTCATGGTCTATCTCGGGCGCCCCTCCTCGGTGCCGCCCGAGCCGCCCACGCGGTTCGAGGCCGAACCGGTCGTTGATGCCGTTGACGAGCGGTTGGCCGGTCTGCGCCCCCGCCCGCGCCCCGAAAACCTTGTGGACCAGTTCGAACGCCAGCAGCTTGGCGGACGCTCGCGCGAGGAGCTGGCCTCGGTCCGGCCCCGCCTGCGCCCTGAGACGCTGCAGGTCAAACCGCAGGTCGATCACACGCCGACTGCGCTGGCGGTGGTCCGCGTCCCGCGCCCCAAGACGCGCCCCGCAAGCGTCACCGCCCGGGCGACCCAAAAGCCAAAGACAGGCAGCGCGCCGCTTGGCTCAACCGCCAACGTGACAGCCAGCACCGACGAGGCCGGATCATTCCAGCCCAAGGCGGTGCAGCCCAAAATCCCCACCACAGCGTCGGTCGCGCGTCAGGCGACCATCGACAATGCGCTCAACCTGCGTAAGCTCAACCTGATCGGCGTCTATGGCACCCCGGCCAACCGCCGCGCGTTGGTGCGCCTGCCCAGCGGGCGCTACAAAAAGCTGAAAGTCGGCGACCGGATCGACGGTGGCAATGTGGTTGCCATCGGTGACAGCGAGCTGCGCTATCAGAAGCGCGGACAGAACGTGACGCTGAAAATGCCGCGCGGATAAAAGAAATGCGCCGCGTCGGGCAGACGCGGCGCTTTGGTGTTTTCATGGATCTGCGATCAGGCGGCGGAAATCTCGCCGGTTTCGATCTGCTCGCGTTCGATGGATTCGAACAGGGCCTTGAAGTTGCCCTCGCCAAACCCATCATCGCCTTTGCGCTGGATGAACTCGAAGAAGATCGGCCCGATCACGGTTTTAGAGAAGATCTGCAGCAGAATCTTGGTCTCTCCGCCGTCCACGACGCCTTCGCCGTCGATCAGGATACCGTGTTTCATCATCCGGTCCTTGGGCTCGTCATGGCCCGAGACGCGGTCATAGGACATATCATAGTAAGCCTCGTTCGGGCCGGGCATGAATTTCAGCCCCTTTTCGGCAATCGCATCGGTCGAGCCGTAGATATCGTCGCTGCCCACGGCGATGTGCTGAATGCCCTCACCGTTGTATTTCTTCAGGTAAGACACGATCTGCCCGGTCTCGCCCCGGTCTTCGTTGATCGGGATACGGATGCGACCACAGGGCGAGGTCAACGCGCGGCTGTAAAGACCGGTGAATTTGCCCTGAATGTCAAAGAAGCGGATTTCACGGAAGTTGAACAGGTCGCCGTAGAACTTGAACCACTTGTCCATGTTGCCCTTGAACACGTTATGGGTCAGGTGGTCGAGGTAATAGAACCCGTCACCGCCCGGCTTGGATTGCTTGAGCCACTCGAACTCTTCGTTATAGGGCGAGGTGTCGTAATACTGGTCGATGAAATAGATCAGCGACCCACCGATGCCCTTGATGGCCGGAACATTCATGGTCTTGTCGGCAGCGTCATAAGGCTCGGCCCCTTTGGCAATCGCGTGCTCATAGGCCTTTTGCGCATCCACCACGCGCCAGCCCATCGACGGGGCGCAGGGGCCATGCTCGGCCACGAATTTGGCGGCAAAGCTGTCGGGGTCGGAATTCAGGATATAGGTGACATCGCCCTGCTGCCACAGTTCCACCTTGGGCGTATCGCGGCGATAGCCGACATATTCGAACCCCATCCGGGCAAACAGATCGCGCAGCTCCTGCGGCTCGGGGTGGGCGAATTCGACGAACTCAAACCCGTCGGTGCCGGCGGGGTTTTCGTCACTGATGACAGATTTCGGGGCGTTGTGCGGGAAAGGACCCATGGCGCGTCTCCTGAAAAAGAGGAATTTCTTTGCTGATTCAAAAATACGCTTTAATCGGCGCTGTTTCTGCGCGTTGTTTTCAGCTAAACTACATCAAGACGCGCAAATCCCGCGCGAAACTATCATAATGTGAGGAATTCCCGCATATGCTGGACGCCACCGACACACGACTGCTCTCAGCGTTGCAGAAAGATGCGCATCTGACCGCGCATCAATTGGGCGAGATGCTGAACCTGTCGGCCAGCCAGGCGGGCCGCCGCCGCCAACGGCTGGAGGCCGAGGGCTACATCACCGGATACACCGCCCGGCTCGACCCGCTGAAACTCGGACTGCAGGTGCAGGGGTTCATCCAGGTACATCTGGGCACCCACGGCCCCGACCAGTCCGCCAGTTTTGCCCGCATGGTCAACGCCCGCCCCGAGATCAGCAGCGCATGGACCATGACCGGCGAGGCCGACTACCTGCTGCATGTCTACTGTGACGACCTGTCAGCGCTCAACAGCTTGCTTCACGAGGTCATCCTGCCGCATCCTGCGGTTGCACGGGTCCAAAGCCAGATCGTGATGGACCAACTCAAACGCGACGCGCCGCTCCCGACCTGAGCGCACTAACGAGGACGATCATGAACGAGTTCCTGTATCAGGCATCCATCTATCTGGCAGCGGCGGTGATCGCGGTTCCGCTGTCGGCGCGACTGGGGCTGGGATCGGTCCTGGGCTATCTGGCCGCCGGTATCGCAATCGGTCCGGTTCTGGGGCTGGTGGGGGCCGAAACCGAAAGCCTGCAGCATGTGGCAGAATTCGGCGTCGTGATGATGCTGTTCCTGATCGGGTTGGAGCTGGAACCCCGCGCCCTGTGGGACATGCGCGACAAGCTACTGGGTCTGGGCGGCCTGCAGGTCGCATTGTCGA
This sequence comes from Ruegeria sp. AD2(2025), assembly GCF_056542385.1. Lineage (NCBI taxonomy): Bacteria > Pseudomonadati > Pseudomonadota > Alphaproteobacteria > Rhodobacterales > Roseobacteraceae > Ruegeria > Ruegeria sp. AD2(2025). Next base: position 222,710 of record NZ_JBQFZS010000002.1, on the reverse strand, counting down.
CGGTCGTGATTGCTGCGGTGGCGTTTTACGCCAACCATCCATGGTCCGTGGCGCTGGCGGTCGGGCTGACTCTGTCACTATCCTCAACGGCGATTGTGTTGCAGACCCTGTCCGAAAAGGGCCTGATGCAAACCAACGGCGGACGCGCCACCTTTTCGGTTTTGCTGACACAGGACATCGCGGTGATCCCGATCCTCGCTTTCCTGCCGCTGCTGGCGCTGCCTGCCAGTATTCATATCGAGGATGACGGCTCGATCGACCGCGGCATCGACGCGGCTCATGGCGCCGATCACCACGCCACCCTGTCGCTGGTCGAAGGCTTGCCGGGATGGGCCGTCACGCTTGTCACCATCGGGGCAGTTGCCTTTGTCGTGCTGGCCGGAATCTACCTGACCCGCCCGCTGTTCCGCTTCATCCACGCCACCCGCCTGCGCGAGATGTATACGGCGCTGGCGCTCATGATCGTGGTCGGGATTTCCTTCCTGATGACGCTGGTCGGCCTCTCCCCCGCACTGGGCGCGTTTCTGGCGGGCGTCGTGCTGGCCAGCTCCGAGTTCCGGCACGAGATGGAAAGCGACCTTGAACCCTTCAAGGGCCTGCTGCTGGGCCTCTTCTTCATCACCGTCGGGGCCGGGATCGACGTCGGCTATTTCTTCGCCGATCCGTTCGACCTGATCGGTCTGGCGCTGCTGGTCATTCTGGCCAAGGGGATCATCCTGTTCATCGTCGGGCGCGCCTTCAAACTGCGGGGGCGCGATCACTGGCTGTTCACGTTGGGGCTGGCGCAGGCGGGCGAGTTCGGCTTTGTCCTGCTGGCCTTCTCGACCCAGCAGAACGTGATCCCTCCCGGCCTGTCACAGAAGCTGCTGATGATCATCGCGCTGACCATGCTGATCACGCCGCTGCTGTTCATCGTGTACGAGATGCTCTCGCGCTACATCAGCGAACACAAACCGCAGGTCGAACCCGATATGATCGACGAAAAAGGCCCTGTCATCATCGCGGGGATCGGACGGTTCGGCCAGATCGTCAACCGGCTGGTACAGGCCAGCGGATTCAAGACCGTGGTTCTGGACCATGATATCGAAACCATCCAACTGATGCGCCGGTTTGGCGTCAAAGGCTTTCTGGGCGACCCGACGCGCCCCGAATTGCTGCGCGCCGCCGGAATCGAAAAAGCAGCCGTTCTGGTGGCCGCCATGGACGACCGCAAACAGGTCACCCGCCTGGTCGGCTATGCCCGCCGTCAAAGGCCCGACCTTCATATCATCGCCCGGGCCAAGGATCGCAACCACGTCTACGAACTGTATCAGGCGGGCGCAAATGACATCGTCCGCGAGATGTTCGACGGCTCGCTGCGCGCCGGGCGCTACGTTCTGGAAAACATCGGGCTCAGCGAATACGAGGCCGCCCAGGCGGAACAAACCTTTTACCACCATGACCGCACCTCGGTCCGGGAACTGGCCGAGCTCTGGATCCCCGGAATGCCGACCGCCGAAAACAAGAAATACATCGAACGCGCGCAGCAACTGGAAAAGGACCTGGAAACAGCCCTTCTGGAACTTGCCGAAGAACACGCCAAAAAATCGGCCTGACCCTACAAAGCGGGTCCCGTCAGCTTCATCTGGCCAAAAATATCCCGGGGGAGTCGCCACGGGCGACGGGGGCAGAGCCCCCCCGACGTCAGCCGTCCGAAACCCCGGCCTCGGCAAAGGTGGCCATGCCGGAATGACACGCCACCGCGCTTTTCAGAATACCGATCGCCAGCGCACCGCCGGACCCCTCTCCCAAACGCAGGCCAAGGCTCAGCAACGGTGCCTTGCCCAACCGGCTCAGCATGGCCGCATGGGCCCCTTCGGCGCTCTGATGGCCGGCAACCGCATGATCCAGCGCCGTGTCCGAAAGTTGCGCCAGACAGGCCGCTGCAGCCGTACAGATAAACCCGTCCAGAATGACCGGAATGCGCAACAGACGCGCGGCGGCAATCGCCCCCGCCATAGCCGCAATCTCGCGCCCGCCCAAACAGCGCAGGACCTCCAGACCGTCGTCATGCCCGTGCAGGGCAACACCTTCGGCCACGACAAGGGTCTTGTTGACCAGCCCTGCCTCGTCCACCCCGGTGCCGCGCCCGGTCCAATCAGCGGCATCCCCGCCAAACAGAGCGCAGGCGATGGCGGCGGCGGGGGTGGTGTTGCCGATCCCCATCTCGCCGACCACCAGCAGATCAGCTTGGCGGTCAACCGACTGCCAGCCGGTGCGAAGGGCGCTCAACAGCTCCTCTTCGCTCATCGCTGGGCCTTGGGTGAAATCTGCGGTGGGTCGATCAAGCTCCAGCGCGTGCACATCCATCTTCGCACCCGCGGCCTTGGCCAGTTGGTTGATTGCCGCCCCGCCATGTTCGAAATTCATGACCATCTGCACCGTCACCTCGGGCGGAAAGGCTGACACGCCCTGCGCCGTCACCCCATGATTGCCCGCAAACACAATGACCTGAGGCGCATTGATCTGAGGCCGCGCATCTCCGCGCCAGCCCGCATACCAGATCGCCAAATCCTCAAGCCGCCCCAACGCGCCCGGAGGTTTGGTCAGTTGGCCATTCCGCTCCTCGGCACCCTGTATGGCGGATGTATCCGGGCCAGGTGCGCCGGTCAGCGCATCGCGGAAACTATTGAGGTCAGTGAGTTCGGGCAGCATGGAAAGCCTCGTTGCATCAGAGTGGTCCTGTGTGTTTAACCAATGCTGGCACAGCAACAAGACCCTGAAAGGCCTGGGAGTGACCAAAAACGACACCACCCCGTTTTCCCTGTGGGATATCCCGCTGGCTCTGGTCCTGTTGACTCGCCTGCCCTTGCCACACCTGCCTGAGGACGCCTTTGCCCGCCAGTCGCGTGCGGCATGGGCATATCCGCTGGCCGGGCTGGTTGTCGGGGCGCTGGCCTGCGGGGTCGCGTGGATTGCGGTCTGGGCGCAGTTGCCGACCCTTGCCGCTGCCACCTTGCTGGTCGCCGTCCTGATCCTCGCGACCGGAGCGATGCATGAGGACGGGCTGGCCGATACAGCCGACGGGCTCTGGGGCGGGTTCACGACCGAACGCCGCCTGGAGATCATGAAAGACAGCCATATCGGCACCTACGGCGTGCTGGCCTTGCTGCTATCCCAAATGCTGCGCGTCGCGGCGATCATGACCCTAATCGGTGCAGGCCTGCTGACCGGAGTTCTGGCCGCCTGCCTGTTTTCCCGCGCCCTGATGCCCGTGCTGATGCGCGCCCTGCCGAATGCGCGGCGCGCGGGGCTCAGCCATTCGGTCGGCGCACCTCCGTTGCCTTCGGTGTTGGCAGGTCTTGGACTGGCCGCCCTGCTGTCTCTGCTGCTGTTGGGCGGATCGGCCATCGCCCCAATGCTGTGCGCCCTGCTGGGGGCTGTGATTATCGCCCGGCTTGCCAAGGTCAAGATCGGAGGTCAGACCGGCGATATTCTGGGGGCCACACAACAGGTCTCGGAAATTGCCTTCCTTCTGGCGCTGACCGCATCGCTCTAGGCCGCGCCGCCGGTCTCGATCCGAAGCGTTTCTCCGCAATGCTTGCAATGCACCGCGTCGGGATCGTGGCGGAACAAGCCACAGCTGGGGCATTTGTAACGCACCTTCTGCGGCATGAAGATCGCCTGCGCCAGCCGTACGAACAGCGCCACGCCGACCACCATGATAAAGACGGAAAACAGCTTGCCCGCAGGCGTGGTCAGCGTGATGTCCCCGAACCCCGTCGTCGTCAGCGTCGCCATGGTGAAGTACAGCGCGTCGATATAGGGGGTCTGCGCATCCTCGGGGACAAAGAACACCAGCACGGCGGTTGAGGTCGCGAAGACAAAAACCATCAGGTTGATCGCCGCAATCACCGCATCCTCATGTGTGCGAAAGAACGGGCTGTCGCGGCGTAGATCGCGCAGCAGGTGATAGGAATGGATCAGACGCAGCGCCCGCAAGATCCGCAGAAAGGCCAGATTTCCGGTCAGAAACGGATCGAGGATCAACGAGACAATCACCACGATATCGGCCAGCGTATAAATCTGCCGCAGCAGCTTCCAGCGGTCCTTGGAAATCCACATCCGGGCCGAGAAATCCAGCAGGATGATCAGCCCCACCCCGATACTCGCCACCGTCAGCCCGGGCCCATGCGGGATGTTTGCGGTGGCGACAAAGAAGATGATCGAGGCGATGTCGAACAGGATCAGGCCATAGCGGAACCAGACCGATACCGGCTCGTGGCTGATATAGAGGAACTTTACAGTTTGCTTCATCGTGGCCCCGTATCCTCCTGCGGTAACAGGAAAATACCCGACAAGCATCAGCGGACCAAGCGTTCAGCCATGAAAAAGGGCCGCTCCGGATACCGGAACGACCCATACCATTGCGCAATCGCGATCAGGCGGCGCGCGAGGTCAGGACTTCGTCCACCTGCTTTGCGGCGGAAATCTCATCCGCGCCGGATACGGCGGCAACTTCGCGGGTCAGGCGCTCAAGCGCGGCCTCATAAAGCTGACGCTCGGAATAGCTCTGCTCGCGCTGGTCGTCGGTGCGGTGCAGGTCACGGACAACTTCGGCAATCGAGATCAGATCGCCCGAGTTGATTTTCTGTTCATATTCCTGCGCCCGGCGCGACCACATGGCACGTTTGACCTTCGCCTTGCCCTTCAGCGTTTTCATCGCCTGAGAGATGACATCCGGCGAGCTGAGCGAACGCAGACCGGATTCGGTCACCTTGTTGGTCGGCACGCGCAGGGTCATCTTGTCCTTCTCAAAGGAGATCACAAACAGCTCGAGCGAGAACCCCGCAACGTCCTGTTCCTCGATCGAGATGATCTGCCCCACGCCATGGGCGGGATAGACGACATAATCGTTCGGGCGGAACTCAAGCTTCTTGGACTTCGACATTCAGATACATCCTTCGTTACGAGACCGGGACATGAGACGACAAAAACACCCCAGCCGAGGCCATATACGGCCCCGTCAGGCGGCTTTTTTGTCATAAAATCAGAACTCCAAAGCGAGCATACTTACGGAGCACATCCCAATCACAGTCATCATTCGTGGTAGAGTATATCACAAAATTGCGACACTCAAAAGGCCGACCTGCATTCAAGCCGGTAAAGTATTTTTATTTCAGCGCCTTAGCGCGTGGATCACTTGTCATTTCGACGATCTTGACCGCCGAATCGCTTAACCGCCTTCGCCCGGCGCTTCCGAGAAATATTTCTCCATCTTCCCTTCTTCGCCGTCGCGTTCTTCGGCCTCGGGAAGGGGATCTTTCTTGGTTACGATCACCGGCCACATTTCCGAGAACTTCCGGTTGAACTCGACCCACTGCTCCATCCCCGGCTCGGTATCGGGGCGTATCGCATCGGCGGGGCATTCGGGTTCGCAGACACCGCAATCGATGCATTCGTCCGGGTGAATGACCAGGGTGTTCTCGCCTTCGTAGAAACAGTCCACCGGGCATACCTCGACACAGTCGGTGTATTTGCAGCCAATGCAGTTTTCGGTGACAACGTAGGTCATGTCGGATTTCCCGTTTGCGCTTTGGCGACTAGCTAATTCAGTCTGCCCGCCTCTTCAAGAGAAGATCACCCCTTTGGGGTGCGAGAAAGGTCAAGCGCACGCCGTTCTTTCTTAGTTGGGCGACCTTTTCCCTCAAAACCGGGATTCCTGGGCGGCGCGTCCTGTTTTTCGGTCATATCGAAGTACAAAGCCTGGGCCTCGGGGGCCGGCCGGCGCCGCTCGCCCAATGCTTCGATGCGCACCACCCGGACGATCCGGCCCTGTGGAAAGGTCAGAACGTCCCCGGGGGCCACGGCTTGCGCCGGTTTCAATACCCGGTTTCCGTTTAGCCGGACATGGCCGCCGCTGACCTGTTTGGCGGCCAGGCTGCGGGTCTTGAAGAACCGCGCCTGCCACAACCATTTGTCGATCCGCAGCTTGGCCTCGGCCATCGGCTTTTAGTTGCTGTCCTTCAGACCCATCAGCGCGGCGGCAAACGGGTTGTCTGGATCGATGGCCTTTTCCTTCTTCGGAGGCCGCGACGAGAAGGATTTGGCACCCTGAGGCTTGCCGCCCTTCTTACCCTGCGGCCTGCCCTGAGGTTTCCCACGCGGCTTGCCCTTGCCTTGCCCCTGTTCACGACGCGGACCACGGTTCGGCTGACGCTGGCGACCCCATGTGAAGGTATAGAAAACCTCAACCTCGGGTTCGTCCGATGCAGATTCCGCCGGCTGTTCTACCGCCGGGGCCTCGGCTGCCGCCTCGGTGCTTTCGGTGGCCTCGGCTGACGCATCGGCGGTCGCGCTCGCCTCCTCGGTCGCAACCGCGTCTGCCGGGGTTTCTTCGACGGCAGGTTGCTCGGGCGCTTCTGCGGCAGGCTGTTCGACCGGTGCGGCCTTGACCTTTTCGCGCTCGCCACGGTCGGCTTTGTAGCCCAGCCCCTGCATCAGGTCGGCGAACTGTTCCAGCGTCATACCGGTGATCGAGAGCATGTCGGCCTTGGCCTCAAACCCGCCCCGGCTGTCTTCGGCGCGCAGCATGTCGGCCAGACGTTCCAGCATGTCGATGCGGATCGAACGCTCACCGGCATCGCGGTAGCCGCACATGGTGTCATATCCCGCCGGCGCATCCTTGGCGACCGGCACGGTGACCAGACCCGGAGGCGGCGCTTCGGGGAATTCCTGCAGACCACCCGACAGCGCCCACAGCACCAGACGCAGGCGCGTCGGCGCGGGTTTCAGCAGTAGCGGCATGAAGATGGTGAACTGGCCAAACCGGATGCCGTGCTTGCGCAACGCGCCGCGGGCGTCCTGATCCAGATCCTTGACCTCTTGCGCGACCTGCGCGCGGGGCAGCACGCCCAGCGCCTCGACCATGCGGAAGGCAAAGCCTTTGGCGAGACCGCTCAGTTCCTCGTCTCGCGACAGGTTCAGCAGCGGCTCGAACAGCGCGGCAACCTTGCGGTCGACGAAGTGCTGCAAGCGGCGCTGAACCTTCTGTTCGACGTCCGGGCCTGCGGCCTCATCTACAAAGACCTCGACAACCGGTTTCAGCGGTTCGGCCCCTGCAACCAGTTTGCCAACAGCATATTCGCCCCACATCAGGCCGCCCTGATCAGTGAAATCAATTTCGGTATCGGGCGCGTTGTAGAAACGGTCGGCACGCAGATGGAATTGCGGCGCGAGTGCTTGCAAAGACGCGGATTTCAAGGCTTTCGCCTCGGTCCCCTGCGCGGCTTTGTCCGGGGTAAACCGGAACCCTTCCAGACGACCGACGAATTCGCCTTCGACGGTCACTTCACCCTTGTCATTTACTTCGGCCAAAAGGGCCTCCTTCTGTTTGAGCCGGCGCAGCAAGACGGATGTGCGCCGGTCCACAAATCGTTTGGTCAAACGGTCATGCAGAGCGTCCGACAGCCTGTCTTCTACAGTGCGCGTTTCCTCGCGCCAATGGGATTCGTCACGCACCCAGCCATTTCGCTGCGCAACATATGTCCAGGTGCGAATATATGCCAGACGTTTGGACAGCGCATCAATATCCCCGTCTGTTCTGTCGATCCGGCGGATTTGCCGCGCCATGAAGTCATCGGGAATGGACCCGCGTTCGTGCAGGTGTCCATAGATCACCTCAAGCAAGCTTGCGTGCTCGGCATGGCTGATGCCCCGGAAATCGGGGATTCGGCACACATCCCACAGCAACCTGACCGATTGCGGGTCGCTGGCGCGGGCCATCACTTCGGTCGCTTGCGACAGGGATTTCAACACGTTCAGGTCGTCGGCAGGCCGCGCCTTGATCAGATGTTCGCTGTTGGGGCTGACCTCAAGCGATGTGATCAGCGCCTCGATCGAGCCAAACCGCAAAGCGGCATTCCGCCAGTTCAGCTTTTTCATCGGCGTAAAGCGGCTGTCCATGATCGCCTGAGCTGTGCCCTCGTCCAGTGGCGGAGCCTCGCCCGTGACGCCAAAAGTGCCATCCGACATACCGCGCCCGGCGCGCCCGGCGATCTGAGCCAATTCGTTGGGGGCCAGAGGACGCATCCGTCGCCCGTCGAACTTGGTCAGGGACGAGAACGCCACGTGGTTCACATCCAGATTGAGCCCCATTCCGATGGCATCGGTGGCGACCAGATAGTCGACCTCGCCATTTTGGTACAAATCGACCTGTGCGTTCCGGGTACGCGGGCTAAGCGCGCCCATGACCACGGCTGCCCCACCCTTTTGGCGGCGTAGCAGTTCGGCAATGGCGTAAACGTTATCGACCGAGAATCCGACGATCGCACTGCGCGCGGGCATCCGGCTGATCTTCTTGGAGCCCGAATAGACCAGTTGCGACATCCGCTCGCGCCGGACGAACTGTGCCTCGGGCACCAGCACGGCAATAGTACCGCGCATGGTGTCAGAGCCCAGAAACAGCGTCTCATGCGTACCGCGGGCGCGCAGCAGCCGGTCGGTAAAGACATGGCCGCGTTCGGGGTCGGCGCACAGCTGGATTTCATCAATGGCGACGAAATCGGCCCCCATGCCTTCGGGCATCGCCTCGACCGTGCAGACCCAGTATTGCGTGCGCGGTGGCACGATGCGTTCTTCGCCCGTTACCAGCGCCACGACGGACGGTCCGCGAATGGCAACGATCTTGTCATAGACCTCACGCGCCAGCAGTCGCAGCGGCAGACCGATGACGCCGGTCCGATAGCCCAGCATACGTTCGATTGCGTAATGGGTTTTGCCTGTGTTGGTCGGGCCAAGTACGGCCACTACCCGGGATGACCCGCTCACCTTTGCCCCCTGATCCGGAACCTAAAGGGCCTTGCCTTCAACCCGAGGCTTCAGCCGATTCACGGCATTGGTTACTTCTTCGTGATGGGGATGTATAGCCAGCGCGCGCGAATAGGCATCAAGCGCCTGTTCCGGCTTGTCCACGATCTCGAAGATCAGGCCGAGACCATAGATCGCCTCGTAGTGGTTGGGGTTGAGTGTCAAAGTGTGCTCGAGATCCGCCGCCGCCATGCCGAAACGATCAATGCTGAAGAACGCAGAGGCGCGCACGTGCCAGCCCTCGGCGAAGCCCGGGGCGTGATCGGTCAGCGCGGTCAGGTGATCAATCGCAGCCTCGACATCGCCATCGTCCAAAGCCTCGCGGCCGCGTTCCAGCAGCAGGTCGGCCGAGGCCGAGCCCGACTGCGCCCACAACGCCTGCAACTGGCGGTCCAAACTGACCGCCTGCTCGGGCGTGGACTGCGCCAGTTGCTGCAACAGCGCGGCCTCGTCCCGCAAATCCGCCTGTTGCGCGGTGCCGGTGGTGGAAAACATGACTATCGCAGCAAGTGCCGCAACGGTACCTTTGAGATTGGTGATTGCAATGCCCATAACAATGGTCAGTGTAGCGTAGCGACCGGGGATGTCCATTCACGGCGCACTAACAAAATGAGGAAGACCATGAGCGACACATTGGAAAAAGCCGCAGCGGCATTGAATGAGAAACTGTCGGGCGGTGATTTCGACGCGTCAGCCAAATTTGCAATCGCCGATCTGGGCGCTATCGTTCTGGATGCAAACGGCGCGCGCGTCAGCGATGAAGACGCCGATGTGACGCTCAGCGCCGATGCCGATACGTTCGAGCAAATCCTCAGCGGCGACCTGAACCCCACCGGGGCTTTCATGTCCGGCAAGCTGAGCGTGGATGGAGATATGGGTGTCGCCATGAAACTTGCCTCGGTGCTGGCCTGATGGAGTTCTCGCCGGCCCCCTTGTTCGAAGACGTGGCCGGCGGCCCTGCCGGTGGTGTGGCACATTGGCTGACCACCGAAGACGGCAAACGCATCCGCGTTGGGCATTGGCGCCCCGCTGGTGATGCACGCGGTACGGTGATGCTGTTCCCCGGCCGCACGGAATATGTCGAGAAATATGGCAATGCAGCAGGCGAATTTGTCAGCCGTGGCTTTGCCAGCCTGTCTGTCGACTGGCGCGGACAGGGTCTTGCGGACCGTTTGCTGCCGGACCCGCGCATTGGCCACGTCGAGAAATTTACCGATTTTCAACGTGATGTGCGTGCCACGCTGGCGTTGGCCCGGCAGTTGGAATTGCCCAGACCGTGGCACGTGATCGGCCATTCCATGGGCGGAGCCATCGGTCTGCGCGCGGTGCTGGAAGGCTCGGACTTTGCCACCTGCGCGTTTACCGGGCCGATGTGGGGTATCTTCTTTACGCCGATCATGAAACCGCTCAGCCAGTTGACCGCCTATTGGGGGCCGCGTCTGGGGCTTGGAGAAAAAACACCGCCGACAACATCACTGGAAAGCTATGTCGTCTCGCAGCCCTTCGAAGGCAATGTCCTGACCCGCGACCCAGCGATGTACCAGATGATGCGGGATCAGTTGGCGGCCCATCCCGATCTGGCGCTCGGCGCGCCTTCAACAATCTGGCTGCGCGAGGCACTGGACGAATGCGCCTGGCTGATGGAGCAGACCGCGCCCGACATCCCGGCCCTGACCTTCCTTGGCAGCCACGAACAGATCGTGGACCGCAAGGCCATCCGCGCCCGCATGGCGAACTGGCCCAGCGGCACTCTGGTCGAAATCCCGGACGGCGAACACGAAGTGTTGATGGAAGCCCCCGAGGTGCGCGGGCCTGTCTTTGATCAACTGGCCACCCATTTCTCGGCGGCCAAGGCCGACCCCAAGCCCGAGCCTTGCGTGTAAGGCCCGCCCGGACAGGCTGCTTGTGATCCGCGCGCGTCAGGCCTAAATGTTTGCCAACGCAGTTTATTCGAGGTGACCCATGCGCGACCTTCCCTTCCCCGTTCGTGACGCAAATGCAGGCGGTGGCACCGATGATCTGGGCAACCTGCCGGAATGGGATCTGACGGATCTCTATACCTCGGAAGACGCGCCTGAACTGTCCCGCGATCTGGACTGGCTTGAGGGTGAATGCGCCTCTTTCGCCGCGGACTACGAGGGCAAGCTGGCCGAACTAGATGCCGCTGGTCTGCTGACCTGCGTGCTGCGCAACGAGAAGATCAACGCCATCGCCGGGCGGATCATGTCCTTTGCCGGGCTGCGCTACTACCAGCTGACTACCGATGCGGACCGGGCGAAGTTTCTGTCGGACATGCAGGAAAAGATCACCGTATTCACCACCCCGCTGGTGTTCTTCACACTGGAAATCAACCGCTTGGACGATGATGCGCTGAAGGCACATTTCGACACCAACGCCGACCTGGCGCGGTACGAACCAGTGTTCCGCCGGATCCGCGCAATGAAGCCTTATCAGCTATCCGACGAGTTGGAAAAATTCCTGCATGACCTCGGCGTTGTTGGCGATGCGTGGGAACGCCTGTTCGACGAGACCATCGCAGGCCTGACTTTCACCGTCGATGGCGACGAGCTGAACATCGAAGGCACCCTGAACCTGCTGACCGAGCAGGACCGCACCAAACGCGAGGCTGCCGCGCGCGAACTGGCAAGCGTTTTCCAAAGCAACATCAAGACCTTCGCGCGCGTTCATAATACGCAAGCCAAGGAAAAACAGATCGTCGACCGCTGGCGCAACATGCCAACCGCGCAGACCGGTCGCCACCTGTCGAACGATGTCGAACCCGAGGTGGTTGAGGCCCTGCGCGAGGCGGTCGTGGCCGCCTACCCCAAACTCAGCCATCGGTACTATGAGCTGAAGCGCAAATGGCTGGGTCTGGACGTGATGCAGGTCTGGGACCGCAACGCGCCGCTGCCGATGGAAGACACCCGCATTGTCGGTTGGGACGAGGCCGAGCAAACGGTGATGGACGCCTATAACGCCTTTGATCCGCGTATGGGTGAGATTGCGTCTCCGTTCTTCTCGAAAGGATGGATTGATGCGGCGGTGAAGCCCGGCAAAGCGCCGGGTGCGTTCGCCCACCCCACCGTCACCGAGGTGCACCCTTATGTGATGCTCAACTATCTGGGCAAGCCGCGCGACGTGATGACCCTGGCGCATGAACTGGGCCATGGCGTGCATCAGGTACTGGCCGCCGATCAGGGAGAGATGCTGTCTTCAACCCCGCTGACGCTGGCCGAAACCGCCTCGGTCTTCGGTGAAATGCTGACCTTCCGCAAAATGTTGGATCAGGCCGAAACCCCGGAACAGCGCAAGGTGCTGCTGGCAGGCAAGGTTGAGGATATGATCAACACGGTCGTCCGCCAGATCGCGTTTTATGATTTCGAATGCAAACTCCACGCCGCGCGCCGCGAGGGTGAGCTGACCCCGGATGACATCAACGCCCTTTGGATGAGCGTTCAGGCCGAAAGCCTTGGGCCGGCATTCGAGTTCATGGAGGGCTATGAGACCTTCTGGGCCTACATCCCGCATTTCGTCCACTCGCCCTTCTACGTCTACGCCTATGCGTTCGGCGATGGCCTCGTAAACGCGCTCTATTCGGTCTATGAAAGCGGTGCGGAAGGGTTTGAAGACAAGTATTTCGAGATGCTGCGCGCCGGAGGGTCCAAGCACCACAAGGAATTGCTGGCCCCGTTCGGACTGGACGCCAGCGACCCGGAGTTCTGGGACAAGGGCCTGTCGATGATCTCGGGCTTCATTGACGAATTGGAGGCGATGGAAGCATAAGGCTTTCCAGACAAACAGCCACGCGCCCGCATAAAACCCGGGCGCGTTTTTTATTGAACCACGCTTTCCAGCTGCCCGAAGTCGCGGATAACAACGGACTTCAGTTCGCTTTCAACACCAATCTTGCGCAGCTTTCCAAACGCGCGCGAAAGACTCTCGGGCTTCATCCCCAGCATGGACGCAAGAACAACCTTCTCGAACGGCAACTCAAGCCTGTTGCGGTCACCCTGCTTTTCCGACAGCCGCACCAGGAAATTGCACAACCTCTCATAACCGGTCAGGACCTTCAGCGACTCCACCTCATGCATCATGTCCTGCAGATGAGAGGAAGCGGCAGACAGAACGGCCACAGCGATCTCGGTTCTCGCATCAAGGCAGTCGCAGACGGCCGAGATGTCAACGAACAGTACCTCACAATCCGTTACGGCCTCGGCGTTCGCCGTGATTGGCACCCCACGTAACGCCGAGATTTCATCAAAGCTCTGCCCGCCTTGAAGCATCGCCAGCAGCGCTTCGTGACCCGAGGCCGAAACCCGGTAGAGTTTGATCCAACCGTCCAGAACAATCTTCAGGCTGCTGCAGGGTTCATCCTGCAAACAGATCGTCTGCCCGCGGGTAAAAACCCTCTTTTGAGCACGGGAAAGCAGGGTTTTGCGCATTTCGGGCGACAGCTGATCCAAAAGTGAGCTGTCCTGCAGAGCATCCTGGCTGAAGTCAAACATGGCTTAATCCGGCTGTGGTCTAACACTCTGCTAGCGGAAGCCAATTTATATCAGTTTGATTCATGTCAAATCGTAAGCATTTGTTTAGAAAACATTTATTCAATTCTTCGAATTTATGCGCCCAAATAATAGGCAAAACAGAAACGAATTCTTTGGCTTAGCGCACCACTCTCAATCCGAAACAAATGCGCGGGTCCCAGCATTAAAAATGAACCAAACTTCGACCAGATGCCCGATTTATACGCGATCCCTGCTCGGATCGGCCCGCAGAATGCCCAAGCGTGTCCCCGTTGAAGCGCTCAGCCGGATTGCTTCACAGATGTGATAAAAATCGCCGCGACGATCAGGATCGCACCCACGATTGCAAGCGGCGTGATGGTCGCCCCGAGGAATACCGCCGAATTGACAAAGGTGAATACAACCGAGGCCGCGAATAAAAGCGTCGCGGTCAGCGTCGATACACGGGCCGCGGCCTCGTACCACAGGTAGTAGGCCAGCGCGGTCGGCAAGACGCCCAGCAGGATCAGGAAGACAAGATCGTTGGCCGTGGGCATTTGCAATGTAAGGGCCGCCAGCGGCACCAGCAGCGCACCCGAGCACAGGAATATCCCGAACAGGAAATTCAGCCGCTCAGCGGTGGTTTCCGATGCCTGCATCGCCCGGCTGCTTGAGATCAGAAAGACCGCCCAACTTAGCCCCGCCCCGATCTCCATCAGGTCACCCAGCAGGGGTTCGCCGCCGCCCTGAAAATCGCGATAGACGGTCAGGGACACGCCAAGGATCGCCAGCACGGTGGCCAGCACATCCCTGCGCCTTATGGTGGTATCCGCGAAGAAATAGAGGAAAATCAACACAAAGAAGGGCGCCGTGTTCTCCAGCACCATGGCATTGGCGGCCCCCGTATGCTCCAATCCGATATGGAACAGGATGTAGTTCACAACAGTCGACAGGACCGCCAGCCGGAAGTTCCAGTCCTTGAACCGGACGGAAACCTGCGCCCCCATCAGCCGCAACAGGAGATAGATCGCCAAGGCCGCGATGAACAACCGTGACACGGCGATCTGCAACCCGCCCAGATCGTTGGTCAGGTAGCGGACGATAACGCTGTGCGTGCCCCACAGAAATGCGGCCAGAAAGCCCAGCAGCAGGCCGTTTTGCAGCCATGACGATTTCTGCGACCGGTGCTGCAAGGGGACCTCGGGTTACTTCAGCTGACTATCTTTCGACCCACGTCGGTTGATGCCCGAACGCGCTTTGTAGGCACCGTCCCGCTCTTGCTGGCAATCGAGACACAGCTTAACGCCCGGTAGCGCAAGACGGCGTTTTTCGGGGATGGGTTCTTCGCATTCGGCACAATGGGTCAGGCTTTCGCCCACGGGGCGCTTTTGCGCTTGCATGCGCGCCAGTTCGTCCGAAATTGATGCTTCGATCTGTTCGCTTACCGCGCCGTCGCGCGCCCAACCGCCCGCCATTGCACCCCTCCTGATCGCTCGGACCAGACTAGTCGATGCGCCTGGCTCATGGCAAGTTACAGCGTCACGGCATTGTCAAAGACCTGATCAATCACCGCTTGTGTGCCACGCGCGAATTCCAGCGGACAGGGATACTCGGCACCCTCACGCACCGTCTGACCAAAGGCCTCGACCTGCAGCTCATAGTGATCGTCGCCGGGAAAACGCGTCACTTGCAGTTCCAGCCCCGGGCGATGCAGTTCGACTCGTGCCTCGCCAAAAAGCCGGGCGTTGAACGGTGCAGTCAGACGGATGACGCCGCCTTCGCCGTGAAACTCCATCGCTTGATGCGGGTGCATCCGGGTCGAGACGTAGGCCGAATAGGTGAAATCGGGAAACCGCGCCCGGATTTCGGTGAACACGTCTACGTCATTCTCCCACCGGATTGCACCTGAGACCGAGGCGGGCTCTTGCCCTGTCGCAAACCGCGCGCCACCGATCACATAGACGCCGATATCGCGCAACCCACCACCGCCAGTTTCAGGGCGGTTGCGAATATTGCCAACGTCCGCGCGGTTATCATAGCTGAACACCCCAGTGACATGCACCAGTTTGCCGATCGCCCCATCGGCAATCAGCTTGCGCGCCAACTGCCATTGGGGGTGATGGACGATCATATAAGCCTCGGCCGCCAGCAAACCGGTCTGATCTCGTTTCTCGATCAGTTGGTCAAATTCCGCGGCCCGCATGGTCATCGGTTTTTCACACAAAACATGCTTGCCCGCGTCCAGCGCCTTCAGGCTCCATTCCACATGCAGATGGTTCGGCAGAGGGATATAGACGGCCTCGATTGCCGGATCCGCCAGCAACGCGTCATAGCTGTCATAGACATTCAAATCAGGGCAGAACTGCTGAAACGGCTCGGCCTTGGCCGGATCGGACGTTGCCAAACCCGCAAGCCGCGCATCATGCGCCGCATGGATCGCGGGCCCCATCTGCTGACGCGCGAATTTCGATGCTCCCAGAATACCCCATTGAACTGGCTTGTGCATCACGGCCCCTCCCTCATGGCGTTAGCGCTATCGGCTGTGTAGCAGCGTGCGACGGACCTGTCATCCGCATAAAAAACCGGCCTGACAACGTCAGACCGGTCTTGGTTTCTAAAATGCGATCAGATCAGACCGCGCCCAGCATGCCTTTTTCGCGGGCCAGTTCGCGCATCTTTTTCTGCAGCTTCTCAAACGCGCGCACTTCGATCTGGCGGATGCGTTCGCGGCTGACATGGTACTGCGTGCTGAGCTCCTCAAGCGTTACAGGCTGATCCATCAAGCGGCGCTGGGTCAGGATGTCCTTTTCACGATCATTCAGCACATCCAGCGCAGCAGCCAGCAACTCGCGCCGGGCCTCAAGCTCGTCGCGCGCCTCGTAATCGCCCGCCTGGTCGGCGTCTTCATCCTCCAACCAGTCCTGCCATTGCATGGTGCCCTCGCCCTCGGACCCCACGGTCGCGTTCAGCGAGGCATCGCCACCGGACATCCGGCGGTTCATGCTGATAACTTCCTCTTCGGTCACGCCAAGGTCTTCGGCGATCTTGGCCACGTTTTCCGGGCGCAAATCGCCCTCTTCCAACGCACCAATACGCGCCTTGGCCTTACGCAGGTTGAAGAACAGCTTTTTCTGCGCCGAGGTTGTGCCCAGTTTCACCATCGACCACGACCGCAGGACGTATTCCTGGATCGAGGCGCGAATCCACCACATGGCGTAGGTCGCCAGACGGAACCCTTTCTCGGGGTCGAACTTCTTGACGGCCTGCATCAGGCCCACATTGGCCTCGGAAATCACCTCGGCCTGCGGCAGGCCATAGCCGCGATAGCCCATGGCGATTTTCGCTGCCAGACGCAGGTGCGACGTGACCATTTTATGCGCAGCTTCGGTATCCTGTTCCTCGACCCAGCGCTTGGCCAGCATATATTCCTCCTCCGGCTCCAGCAGAGGAAACTTGCGAATCTCCTGCATATAGCGGTTCAGACCACCCTCGGGTGTCGGTGCCGGAAGATTTGAGTAATTTGCCATTTATTTCCGTCCCTTGGACAAATGTTTAAGCCCTTAACATGGGATATGGGGAGCAGACCCAACACATTCAAGAGGATCATCTATCAGTCTGGAATTAACCAGATGTAAATAAAAGCTAAAATTGCCCGTCTCACAAGGCTTTGCGGTTTATTTCACCGGTTGCCGGACCGCCGCAAGCAGGTCCTCGATGTCCTGCGGCAGCGCGGCCTCGAACCGCAGCATCTCGCCCGAGACCGGATGTTCAAAGCCCAGCACAGCAGCGTGCAGCGCCTGTCGGGGAAAGGCGCGCACGGCCTCGGCGGCGGCAGGTGTAAAGGCCCGCGCGGCCAGTTTGCGTTTGCCGCCATAAACCGGATCGCCCACCAAGCCGTGACCGGCATGAGCCATATGGACGCGAATCTGGTGCGTCCGACCGGTTTCCAGCCAGCATTCGATCAGGGACAGACCGCCGGGCGTCCCGAACACCTCGACGATCCGCGCCCGCGTCACCGCATGGCGGCCGCCGTGGAACAGCACAGCCTGCCGTTGCCGGTCGGTCTTGTGCCGCGCCAGCTGCGTGGTCAAGCGCATGATGTTGCCCGGTTCAAAGCTGACGCCCTTGATGCCGCGTAACCGGGGATCGTTGGCGTCGGGCACACCGTAACAGACCGCGCGATAGTAGCGTTCGACCGTATGCGCCTCGAACTGGGCAGCGAGCCCATGATGCGCCGCGTCCGACTTGGCCACCACCAGCAGGCCGCTGGTTTCCTTGTCGATCCGGTGCACGATTCCCGGACGCTTGACGCCGCCCACACCGGACAGATCATCCCCGCAATGATGCAGCAGCGCATTGACCAGCGTCCCGTTCGGAGAGCCCGGAGCCGGATGCACCACCATCCCCGCGGGTTTATTGATCACGATCAGATCGTCATCCTCATAGACCACATCCAGCGGGATATCCTCGGGGCCGATATGGCTGTCTTCGGCCTCGGCCACGGTGATCCCGATCTGCGCGCCTTCTGCAATCCGCGCCTTTGGGTCGTCAATGACAGCGCCATCGACCGTCACAGCCCCGTCGCCGATCAAACGGGTCAGCCGGGTGCGCGACAAGTTCTCTTCCGCTGGCACATCCCGCGCAAGCGCCTTATCAAGGCGGGGCGGCGGCGCGGCCGCGATATGAAACTCTATCAGGCGGGTGCCCATGACTGTCCCTTCCGAACCTCAGGAACCGCAGGAAACCCCGCAGCTTCGGTTGCTGCGGCGCATGGTCATGCTGCTGACCGCGGTTATGATTGGCGGGGTTCTAGTGACATTCGCCCTGATTGTCATCCGCCTATCGGATCGCACCCCGACGCTGCCGGATCAGATCGACCTGCCCGACGGCGCGCGCGCGCAGGCGCTGACCATCGGGAACAACTGGTACGCGGTCGTAACCGACGACAATCGCATCCTGATCTTCGACAAGGCGACGGGAAAACAGCGTCAGGAGATCACGCTGGATTAAGCCGGACGCGCACGGCTCAGGTCTGGCGCAATCCGAATGGCGTTGCCCAGCGTCATCGGAGCAATATCCGCGCCAATCAGCCGGGCGGGAATGCGCGTGGCCGCCGCCAATGCGTCGGCCAACGGGATACCCACGTCACGCGTCAGCACTCGGATCGCCGTGGTCAGGTCCAGATCGGCCCCGGCCAGAGTGCCATCTTCCAGCGTCAGCCTGCCCTGCTCTCGCCGGATCAGCCGCCCTTCCAACCGGAACTCCGGCAGATCGGTCCCCGCCACAGCCATCGCGTCGCTGACCAGAAAGATCTGCCCGGGACCGCGTTTGGCAGCAAACGCCGCACGCATCGATTCGGGATGAACGTGCACTGTGTCCGCGATCAGCCCCGAGGACAGATCGCCGTTGGACAGCACCGCGCCGACCAGACCGGGGTCGCGGCTGCCAAACTGGCTCATGGCGTTGAACAGATGTGTCGCGCAGCTCGCGCCGGCTTTTGCATAGGCCATACAGGTGTCGAACGGCGCGTCGGTATGCCCGAGCGAAACGATGACGCCCGCCCGCGACAACGCCGCCACCTGATCGTCTGAGGCATTCTCGGGTGCCAGCGTGACCATCAGGGCAGGCAATGCGCGGGCAGCAGCCAGAAGCTGGTCAAAATCGCCCTCTTCCATCGGCCGGATCAGCGCCCCATCATGCGCGCCCTTCCGTTTGACCGACAGATGCGGCCCCTCAAGATGCAGCCCCGCAATGCCCGGAACACCGCGCTGAACGGCCTTGATCGCGGCCTCGATGGCAGCGGTGGTCTTCTCGGGCGTGTCCGTGATCAGCGTCGGCAGGATCGACACCGCCCCCAGCCCGCGATGCGCCTGAGCGATGCGCTGCAGGGTCTCGACCGAGGGATCATCGTTGAACATCACCCCGCCGCCGCCGTTCACCTGCAGATCAACATAGCCGGGGCTGAGGATATCTCCTGACAGGTCTTCGATCTCGGTCTCCGGCGGCAAGTCGGCCACCGGCACAATGGCCTCAAGCGTTCCCTCGACGAACCGGGCGGCATGGTCGGTGAGCAGCACCTCTCCGTCAAAGATCGGACCGCCGGCAAAGGTGAGGATCGACGCGCTCATACCGTCTCCGTCACTTTGCGCAGGTGGCGCGGGGTGTCGGGGTTGATGCCGCGACCGGTGGCGACGGTTTCGACCATGCCGTAGAAGGACGCGATCGAGGCGATCGGGTCGGTCATCCAATGGGCCGTCCGAACATGCGGCAACGCGACCGCATCCTTCACCCGGTCGGTCGTGGCAAAGACCTTTGCGCCCTTGGCGGCCAACGCATCCGCCACCTCGGCAATGTTGGCCTCGGCAGCATCCCCGGATGAGAAGGCAAGCACCGGGAACCCCTGATCCACGATGGAAACCGGCCCGTGCAGCACCTCAGCCGACGAATAGCTTTCAGCGTGAATCTGGCAGGTTTCTTTGAACTTAAGCGCAGCCTCGTTCGAAATCGCCCAGGACGTCCCGCGTCCCAGCGTGAATAGCGACTGCCCATCCACCGCCTCAACCACCGCCCCCCAGTCGCAGGTGATGGCCTGCGCCAGATAGTCAGGCAGATCGCGGATCGCCGACAGCAATTCTCGATCCCCCTTGACCTCGGCCAGCAGCCACAGCCCCGCAACCAGCGAGGTGACGAATGTCTTGGTCGCCGCAACGCTCAGTTCCGGCCCCGCATGGATCGGCAGCGCTGCCGAGGCCGCGCCAGCCAGCGCCGAGTCGGTGTTGTTGGTGATGGCAACGGAATAGGCCCCGCCCTGCGTCAGGGATTGCGTCAACCGCACGATGTCGGGGCTTTGGCCCGATTGCGAGACGGAGATACACAGCGCGCCGGGGCACCGCATATCCACGCCGTAGATCGACTTGACACTTGGGCCGACCGAGGCCATCGGCAGCCCCAGCAGCAGTTCGGACGCGTATTTCAGATAGCTGCAGGCGTGATCGGACGACCCCCGCGCGACCGAGATCAGAAAGCTCGGATCATGATCCCGCACCGCTTGCGCTGCGGCTTCGATGGCCTCGGCACCATCGGTTAATAGTCTATCAACAGCGTGAGGTATCTCATTGATCTCATGCCGCATTTGGGTGGTTGGGATGGACATCGTGCCCGGCCTTTCAGTTTGACAGACGCAGCTCTGCCACGAAATCGTAGGCATCGCCGTGATAGATGGATCGGGTGAGTTCCGCGACACGTCCGCTTTCCAGATAGGACGTGCGCTGAATGCGCAGCCCGGCGGTGCCTTCGGCGACCTCCAGCAACCGCGCCTCGGTGGCTTCAAGATTAATGGCCGAGATCTTCTGGATCGCCC
Organism: Ruegeria sp. AD2(2025); assembly: GCF_056542385.1. Classification (NCBI taxonomy): domain Bacteria; kingdom Pseudomonadati; phylum Pseudomonadota; class Alphaproteobacteria; order Rhodobacterales; family Roseobacteraceae; genus Ruegeria; species Ruegeria sp. AD2(2025). The sequence continues at coordinate 202,001 of NZ_JBQFZS010000002.1, read as the reverse complement.
GCACGGGGCGGTGCCCCGACCGACCCAGAAACGCATAAAGCGACCCCGAGACCTCGGTCGGGTTCGGCAGAATATCCAGCGGCAGCGCCGCGCGTTCCAGCGCCATCGGTCGCCCCCCGGCCGCGCGCAGGCGGTGGATGCGGGCCACTTGATCATCGGCAGAAAGACCCAATGCCAACATCTCATCCGGCGACGGCAGGAAAATACCGCGCTCCAGCCAGGTCGAGGTCGTCTCGAACCCCCGCCGCTCCATGTCTTCGGTGAACGAGGTCAGATGCGACAGCGACTGTTCGACCCGCGCGACCGGTTCGCGCACGAAAGACCCCGATCCCTGCCGCTGCTCAATCGTTCCCTTGCGCACCAGCTCTTGAATCGCCTTGCGCACGGTGACGCGCGACAGATCGGTCAGTTCGGCAATCTCACGCTCGGGCGGAAGCGAGCTGTTGGGGGGCAGAATGCCCTCGGCGATCCCCTGTTCCAGCCGTTGGCGCAGCTGCACATAGCGGGGACCGGCGGTCTGGCCCAGCCAGCCTTCGGGTCTCAGGAAATCAGCAACGCTCATGTTCGATCTCCTCTCTGAACGCGTGGGCCAGCGCGATTGCGCCCGACAACGGGTCGCCAAGCGGCTCGGCCAGCGCGTACTGCATATCCTCGGGAAGATAGGCGGCGTAATGCGGGCCAATGCCTCCGGTCAGACAGATCGGAAGGCCGGGGACCCAGCCCATCCTGACCATCCGATCCGACAGATATCCGGCCCCCGCCTGCAGGATAGAAAGCGCCAGCGCATCCCCCTGCCCGGCGTACTGCGTCACGATCGGTGCCAAAGCGCCAAGTTCCGTCGGTGACAGCCCGGATGCCGCTTCCACAATGCCCGCCGTTCCGTCGAACCGGGACAGCAGATGCGCCGACAATTCAGACGGCGCACGCACCCCGTCGGCGCAATCCAACACCTGCGACAGCACTTGCCGCCCCACCCATTGGGCCGAAGCCTGATCGCCCAGAACCGGCCCCCAGCCCCCGGCAAAGCGTGGTTTGCCGCCATGCTGGGCGGCCAAGAACGACCCGGTTCCGCAATGGGCCACAAACCCATCTTGCGGCCCCAGCGCCCCGCGCAGGGCTGCGGCCCGGTCATCTTCGATCCGCACATGCGACAACGGCAACGCGGCGGCCAGTCGATCCGCCAAGGGCTGACCGGTGATGCCCGCCAACCCCAGATAAGCAGGCGCGGCAGCAATCCGCGCCGGATCAATCCCAGCCCGCTGCTGCACGACGTTCAGCCCCTGCTGCAACTGCGCACAGGCCGCATCGAAATCGGTTGAGACATTTGCCGCCCCGACCTCGACCTGCCAAAGCCGATCCCCGTCCGAGATGGCGAGCCGGCATCGCGTGCCGCCGCCATCCACGGCCAGAACAATGGTATCAGAAGCGCGAGTCATAGAAAGACCTTTATAATACCTTTTGCGTTTTTTGAAGACCCAAATACAACCAAACTCCCAAAACTCGCCCTCAATCGCGCCATTGAACAAACTGGTAGACTAATGGTATCTAAAAGGTATGATGCCGAAAGACTGGAGGGGTAGAATCACTTGGCCACACCTGTGACAGAACAGTTGCACCGGAACGCGATCGGGCTGGACGCCCGTCCGCTGGCGGATGCCGCAGCGCTTCTGGCGCAATCCCAGGCCGAGGCCGCCTCGGCCCCGCTGGCCGCGACGGACCCGATCTGCAAGGGTGCTGTGGCCATGGCCGATACCATCCGCGCGGGTGGCGTTCTGCGTTATCTGGCGGCTGGCTCGTCCGGACTGATGGCCGCCGCTGATGCGCTGGAACTTGGCGGCACGTTTTCGATCCCGGCAGCGCAGATCCGCATCCACATGGCAGGCGGCCTGCCCACCAGCGCCGAAATGCCCGGCGATGTCGAGGATAGCGCAGACAGTCTGGCCGACGAACTCTCTGACCTCTCTGCACAGGATACGCTGATTGCGGTTTCCGCCAGCGGAACCACCCCCTACACCACTGCAGCCGCCCGCATCGCGCGAGACAAGGGCGCTGCGGTCATCGGCATCGCCAATAACGCAGACAGCGCGCTTTTGCAGCTGTCGGATCACCCGATTCTGCTGCCCACACCGCCCGAACTGATTTCCGGCTCGACCCGCATGGGCGCGGGCACCGCACAGAAGATCGCGTTGAACATGCTCTCGACGCTGATGGCGATGGAGCTTGGGCACATTCAGGACGGTATGATGATCAACCTACGGGCCGACAATGATAAACTGCGCGCGCGAGCGAATGGCATTGTCTGCCACCTGACCCGCGTCAGTTCCGACCGCGCAGCGGCTGCGCTGAACACGGCTGAAGGCAACCTCAAATGCGCCGCGCTGCTGGCGGCGGGTGCGCCCACCCTGACCGAGGCGCAATCGATGCTGCGCGACACCAACGACCACCTCCGCCCCGCCTTGGAGCGGCTTCAACAAAACCAAGAAACCATCAACCTGGGAGACACCAAATGACACGCAAAGTTCTGGGCCTTGCTCTGCTGAGCACCGCGCTGGTCTCAAGCGCTTACGCGCAAGACGCCACGCTGACGATTGAAAGCTGGCGCAACGACGACCTCGCCCTGTGGCAGGACAAGATCATCCCGGCCTTCGAGGCCGAGCATCCGGGCATCAAGGTTGTGTTCTCACCTTCGGCTCCGGCCGAGTACAACGCCGTTCTGAACTCGAAGCTTGAGGCCGGATCGGCGGGCGACCTGATCACCTGCCGCCCGTTCGACGCCTCGCTGGCGCTGTATGAAGCGGGTCACCTGACCGATCTGTCTGATCTGGACGCGATGGGCAACTTCTCGGACGTGGCAAAATCCGCATGGCAGACAGACGATGGCGCGGCCAGCTTCTGCGTGCCGATGGCGTCGGTGATCCACGGCTTCATCTACAACAAGGACGCCTTCAACGAGCTGGGGATCGACGTTCCCACCACCGAGGCCGAGTTCTTTGCCGCCCTCGAAAAGATCAAGGAAGACGGCACCTATATCCCGATGGCGATGGGCACCAACGACCAGTGGGAAGCGGCCACGATGGGCTATAACAACATCGGCCCGAACTACTGGAAAGGTGAGGAAGGCCGTCTGGCGCTGATCAAAGGCGAGCAGAAACTGACCGATCCTCAGTGGGTTGCCCCTTATGAGACGCTGGCCAAGTGGGGCGCGTATCTGGGCGACGGGTACGAGGCACAAACCTATCCCGACAGCCAGAACCTGTTCACGCTGGGCCGTGCTGCGATCTATCCGGCGGGCAGCTGGGAAATCTCGGGCTTCAACACGCAGGCTGATTTCGAAATGGGTGCCTTCAAGCCGCCGGTCCAGAACGCGGGCGACACCTGCTATATCTCGGACCACACCGACATCGGTATCGGCATGAACGCCGCCAGCGAAAACCAAGAGGCTGCGCGCACCTTCCTGGCCTGGGTCGCAAGCCCTGAATTCGCCAGCATCTTCGGCAACGCCCTTCCGGGCTTCTTCCCGCTCTCCAGCACTCCGGTCGAGCTTGAAGATCCGCTGGCCAAGGAAATCGTCGGCTGGCGGGATGAGTGCGAAAGCACGATCCGCTCGACCTACCAGATCCTGTCGCGCGGCACGCCGAACCTCGAAAACGAGACCTGGGGTGCATCGGTCGCCGCCATCAAGGGCGCTGAGTCACCCGAGGCGCTGGGTCAGCAACTGCAGGACGGCTTGGCCAGCTGGTACGCACCGCACCAGTAAAACCTGAACCACTCACACCGGACGCGGCACCCGTGTCGCGTCCGGGCCTTTATCCCCCCGGAGATTCCCATGCAAACCCGCCGCATACGCTGGCGCATTGCCGTTTTCCTCGCCCCTGCGGTGCTGGTTTACACGGCGGTGATGATCTTCCCTTTGTTCAACACGCTGCGTCTGGCGCTGTTCACCGAAGTTGATCAGGCGCGCGTCTACGTGGGCTTGCAGAATTTCCGCACCCTGTTTTTCGATCCGATCTGGTCCGAGCAGTTCTGGAACGCGCTCGGCAACAACTTCTGGTTCTTCCTGATCCACATGCTGGTTCAGAACCCCATTGGTATCGCGCTTGCTGCGCTTCTGTCACATCCGCGTCTACGGTTTGCGGCCCTCTATCGGTCGGCCATCTTTATCCCGACGATCCTCAGCTTTGTGATCGTAGGCTTCGCTTGGAAACTGATCCTGTCGCCATTGTGGGGCATCGCCCCATCGATGCTGGACGCCATCGGCCTGAAATCCCTGTTCGCCCCGTGGCTGGGCAAAGAAGAGTACGCGCTGACCACGCTGGCGTTGGTGTCAGTCTGGCAATTCGTCGGCATCCCGATGATGCTGATTTACGCCGCCCTGCTGTCGATCCCAGAAGAAATCCTGGAGGCCGGAGAGATCGACGGCATCACCGGAGCCTCGGCCTTCTGGAAGATCAAACTGCCGCTGATCCTGCCGTCAATCGGGATCATCTCGATTCTGACATTCGTGGGCAATTTCAACGCGTTTGACCTGATCTATGTCTCGCAAGGCGCGCTGGCGGGGCCGGACTTCTCGACCGACATCCTCGGCACCTTCATGTACCGCACCTTCTTTGGCTTCCAGCTACAATTGGGCGACCCGCATATGGGATCGGCCATCGCCGGAGCCATGTTCGCGATCATTCTTGTGGGTGTCTGTATCTACCTCTTCGGCATCCAGTCCCGGATGCGCCGGTATCAGTTGTGAGGGCCAAGCGATGAACAAAGCACGTTCCAACCCACTCAACACCGCCGCAATGCATGGCGCGTTGATCATCTACACGCTGATCGCCCTGTTCCCGGTCTTTGTGATCATCATCAACAGCTTCAAAAGCCGCCGCGCCATCTTTCGCGAACCGCTCGCCCTGCCCGACGCCGAGAGCTTCTCGCTGATCGGTTACCAGACGGTGATGAAACAGGGGGACTTCTTTCTCTATTTCCAGAACTCGATGATCGTGACCGTGGTGTCGTTGACCTTCATCCTGCTGTTCGGGGCCATGGCTGCGTTCGCGCTGAGCGAGTACAAGTTCAAGGGCAACACCCTCATGGGCCTCTATCTTGCGCTGGGGATCATGATCCCGATCCGTATCGGCACCGTGGCGATCCTTGAAATGATGGTCGCCACCGGGCTGGTGAACACGCTCTGGGCGCTGATCCTAGTCTACACAGCGCAAGGCCTGCCGCTGGCCGTATTCATCCTGTCCGAGTTCATGCGGCAGGTGTCAGACGATCTGAAAAACGCGGGCCGCGTCGATGGCTTGTCCGAATACACCATCTTCTTCCGCTTGGTCCTGCCCCTCGTCCGTCCTGCCATGGCGACGGTCGCCGTGTTCAACATGATCCCCATCTGGAACGACCTCTGGTTCCCGCTGATCCTCGCCCCCGCTGAGGAGACCAAAACACTCACGCTCGGCAGCCAGGTCTTCATCGGCCAGTTCGTCACGGACTGGAACGCGGTTCTGTCGGCGCTATCGATGGCGATCCTGCCGGTGTTGGTGCTTTACGTCATCTTCTCGCGCCAACTGATCCGCGGCATCACTTCTGGAGCTGTCAAATGACCAAAGTTCTGATCGCTGGCCTCGGCAACATGGGCCTCAGCCATGCGCTGGCCCACCACCACCACCCGGACGCGCAGATCGTGGGGCTGGTGAACCGATCCGGTCGCGTGGCCCATCCAGATCTTGCGGGTTATCCAGCCTTTTCCGATTTTCACGCGGCTTTGGCCGAGACAGGCCCCGATCTTGTGGTCGTCGCCACCTATTCCGATAGCCACGCCGATTATGCCTGCGCGGCGATGGACGCAGGAGCGCATGTTTTCGTAGAAAAACCACTGGCAACCACCGTGGCCGATGCCAAGCGCGTCGTCGCAAAGGCCATTGAAACCAACCGCAAGCTGGTCATCGGCTACATCCTGCGGCACCACCCTTCATGGATGCGCCTGATCGCTGAAGCCCGCGGCCTTGGTGGGCCTTACGTGTTCCGCCTGAACCTCAATCAGCAAAGCAGCGGTGCCGAGTGGGAAACGCACAAAGCCCTGATGCAAACCACATCGCCCATCGTCGATTGCGGTGTGCATTATGTCGACGTGATGTGCCAGATCACCGATTCCGACCCTGTACGCGTCCACGGCATGGGCCTGCGCCTGAGCGATGAGATCGCCGATGACATGTACAATTACGGCCAGTTTCAGGTGATCTTCGAGGACGGCTCGGTCGGCTGGTACGAGGCTGGCTGGGGGCCGATGATGTCCGAGACCGCGTTCTTCGTGAAAGACATCGTCTCGCCCAACGGTTCGGTCTCGATCACCGACGGCAATAAGGGCGCATCGGCCGATATCGACGGCCACACCAAAGTCGGCGGCATTTTGGTTCACCGCCCCGAGGGCGACCAGACAATCGACATGCCCGATGAACCCGGCCATCAGGAACTCTGCGATGCCGAGCAAGCTTACATGCTGCGCGCAATTGCCGAGGACATCGACCTGACCCGCCACATGAACGACGCCGTGCAATCGCTGGCCATCTGTCTGGCCGCCGATGAAAGCATCCGCACCGGCCAACCCATTTCGCTGAAAGAGGCACGCCCATGACCGCCCTGACGCTGACAAACGTGAACAAGTCCTTTGGCCCCGTCGAGGTCCTGAAAGACATCAATATCGAAGTCGACGAAGGAGAATTCGTTGTCTTCGTCGGCCCCTCGGGCTGTGGCAAATCCACCCTTCTGCGCGTGATCGCTGGGCTTGAAGATGTAACCTCGGGCGAGGTTCGCATCGGCGGGGACCTGATGAACCTCACCCCGCCGTCAAAACGTGGCATCGCGATGGTGTTCCAGAGCTACGCGCTCTATCCGCACCTGAACGTCCGCAAGAATATGTCGCTGGCGCTGAAACAAGAAGGCCAGAGCAAGCAGGTTATCGACGAACGCGTCGCCAAGGCCAGCAAGATGCTGAACCTCGAGCCTTATATCCACCGCTACCCTTCGGAACTGTCCGGCGGCCAACGCCAGCGCGTCGCGATCGGCCGCGCCATCGTGCGCGAACCCAAGCTATTCCTGTTCGACGAACCTTTGTCCAACCTGGACGCCGCCCTGCGCATGAACACGCGGCTGGAGATCGCCAACCTGCACCAACAGCTTGACGCCTCGATGATCTACGTGACCCACGACCAGACCGAGGCGATGACACTGGCAGACAAGATCGTCGTCCTGCGCGACGGCAGGGTCGAACAGGTCGGCAGCCCCATGGAGCTGTATAACAACCCCGCCAACCAGTTCGTCGCAGGGTTCCTCGGCGCACCTTCTATGAATTTCTTCCCCGCCAGCCTGATCGGCGAGAGCGCGGATACCACGCTGGGCATCCGCCCCGAAGACCTGCGCCTGACCCAGGACGGCCCTCTGGCGGCTCAAGTCACCCATGTTGAGCATTTGGGCGGCGATACAAACGTGGTCGCGATGATGCAGGACCATCAGATCACGGCGCGACTATTCGGCCAGCATCAGGTGGCGTCGGGCGAAGCCGTCCATTTCGGATACGCCGCAGATCGCACCTATCGCTTTGATGCACAGGGTGCACGCCTCGGCTGATCCGGATGTGGGTTAGGTTGACCCAGAAGGAGTAGATCCGGAGCTCGACTCACCCCATTTCTGTGTTGCGACTTCCACCATCGGCTCAAGCGGGCCAGTCTAGGACGATTTGATATGGGACGGCCGACCTGAACTGGCAGGATGAGCACGACAAACAGTCAGGACAAAACGCCAAGCTTGACGACCCAAGCTTTTCAGTTTTGGTAGAATTCGCACTAGAAGCCAGAAAGGGCAGCCCGCGAGGGCAAGGCAAACCAGGGCCTTGGCGAAGGGCCTCCTCCGTTCACCTGAACTAAGTCTGCAACGACGTCTCCGCCAACCGGGGCAAACGGTTTGTATGTGCCTTTCTCTGCCGTGCCGTGAGATACGATAAGGCACACTAGGAAAGCACTGACGATTGCAAAAGTGGCGGTAATGAACGTCATTGCGATGTTAAACATGAATTGATCCAGATTTGACAGCGCCTCCAAGATCATCGGGCGCGACCGTTAATCATCTTGATATCCGGGACCAGCTGAATGCTCGCTAAACACCCCGTTAACGCTCAGTTAACAATTCATTATGAACATCTGAACTGTTTGCTACCCGAGGCCCTTGGGGATAACGCTGTTGCCTTAGAGCGCATTCCTCCGGCAAACTCTACTGCCCAATGGTGGAATGATATTGGGGATGGTGGAACACGATAACCTTCTTGCCCCTCGAGCCGAAAAAGGAAGAAACATCTATTGCAAAGAGCGCGGAGTATTTCAGCCCGGCCGAGGTGAACGCAGTTTTCAGGGTGTATTGCTCGATGATCAAAAATGGGAAAAACACTAGAAAATAGCGATACGCGATATGGGAACGATGTCGTTCGTCGGCACGGCCTAGGTGCGTGAATTTATCGATCCTATGGGGGACAAAATGGGGGGCTGAGCGCCTACCAAAAAACACATCTATCCCAAAATCAAATACTTAGGATTAATTTCTGGTGCGGTCGAGAAGACTCGAACTTCCACGGGTGTTACCCCACAGCGACCTCAACGCTGCGCGTCTACCAATTCCGCCACGACCGCACTGCCAATGACTTGGTAGAGGGGCGTATAGACCCTGAACCGCGCGATGTGAAGAGGCAAAAACACGCGCGATTGAATTCACGGATCCCGGTCATATCTTAGCGCCAGACATCGCAATCCCGGAGCACCCCATGACACTGTCCGATCCCCGTCCTACCGTTCAGATCGACGTTGTGTCGGATGTGGTTTGCCCGTGGTGCATTGTTGGGTTTCGTCAACTCGACGCAGCCCTCAAGCAAGAGAATGTGCTTGCCCGTCTGCGCTGGCACCCTTTCGAACTGAACCCAAACATGGGTCCCGAAGGTCAGAACCTGCGCGAGCATATTGCCGAAAAATATGGTTCGACACCCGAGCAGAGCCAGCAGGCGCGGGATCGGTTGACCGCTTTGGGCATCGAACTGGGTTTTATCTTCAATTTCAACGACGATAGCCGCGTCGTGAACACCTTCGCCGCGCATCAGTTGCTGGATTGGGCCGAAACGCTGGGGCGTCAGCACCCGCTCAAGCTGGCGCTTTTCGACGCCTATTTCACCCAGCAACATGACGTCTCGGACCCTGAGGTGTTGTTGAACGCGGTCAACACCGCAGGGCTGGACCCCGATGCGGCGCGCGCAGCGCTGGCCTCGGGCGCACATGCCCAGCCGGTGCGCGAGAAGCAGCAGTTCTGGACCAGCCGGGGCATCTCGGGCGTGCCCTCGATGGTGTTCGGCGGAAAATACCTGCTGACCGGCGCGCAGGGCACGGAAACATATGCGCAGGTTCTGCAGCGCTGCCTGGCCGAGGCCGCTTGACCCCTTCCCCCTGCCCCGCAGACGGTCTAAGGAACGGCCATGGAATGGAAGACCACCGACGGCCTGATCGACTATGACGACGCAACCGCCTTTATGGAGGCGCGCGTTGCCGCGATTGCGGCGGGCGAAGCGGACGAGTGCATCTGGCTGCTGGAACACCCGCCGCTCTATACCGCGGGCACGTCAGCCAAGCGCGAAGACCTGACCGACCCCGAACGCTTTCCGGTCTATGACAGCAAGCGCGGTGGGCAATATACCTATCATGGGCCGGGTCAGCGCGTCGTCTATGTCATGCTGGATGTGGGCAAGCGCGGCCATGATGTGCGCCGCTTCGTGCAACAGCTTGAGGAATGGGTGATTTCCGCACTGGCCGAATTCAACATCACCGGCGAAATCCGCGAGGGCCGCGTCGGCGTCTGGGTCCAGCGTCACGACAAACCCCTGACGGTGACCGGCCAGACCGCCGAGGACAAAATCGCCGCGATTGGCATTCGCCTGCGGAAATGGATCAGCTTTCATGGCATCTCGATCAATGTCGAACCCGATCTGTCGCATTTCACCGGCATCGTGCCCTGCGGCATTCAGGACTACGGGGTGACCTCGCTGGTCGATCTCGGCCTGCCGGTGACGATGGATGACGTGGATGTGGCGTTGAGAAAGACCTTTGACCAGGTTTTCGTGGCTGAGGGCGTTTGAGGCGGCGAATCCATCCGCTCGAATCGGCCCGGTCACACTGGAAAAACAACAATCCCAGATTTCGAGACGCTCTGTTTCGCAAACGCCCCGGCTGTTTCCTTTGAATTGCCCCAATTCGCCTCAAATTCAGGGATTCTTCACATCATCTCCTTACAAACGCCATCTGACCACATAGTATGTAAGGACCGTTCAAGAGTGAGTGGTGTGTTACCGGTGCTCGCAGGGCTGCCCGGCGAAATCCGTGAAGTGTTTTGGTTACGAGTCTGCCGTTCCGACCCCATATCGGAACGGCAATTCTCGTTTTAGGGCCCCTGTTTTCCGCAACACCGGAACCCGCGCGCCTCAGGCCAATGCGGCGCGGATTTTGTCGGCATGTTCTGCGATCAGCTCGAAATCGCCCATCTTACCCGACGGACGCATGGAAACACCCTCGTGCCGGGGCAGCACGTGGACATGCAGGTGAAACACCTCCTGCCCGCCGGCCGCCTCGTTGAACTGCTGGACGGTGACGCCATCCGCGTCAAAGGCTGCCTTCACAGCACGCGCCATTTTCTGAACCGTTGCCATGACTGCCGCCAACTGCTCGGGCGTGGCATCCAGCATGTTGCGGCAGGGCGTCTTGGGGATGACCAGCAAATGACCGTCGGACCGGGGCATGATGTCCATCAGCGCTACCGTGTCATCGTCTTCATAAACGCGGTTCGACGGAATCTCGCCGCGCAGGATCTTGGCAAAGATGTTTTCGGGATCATAGGCGGTCATCGCGGGTCTCCGGGGTTGGATCGTCCCCTCAGTTCTGATCCGACCCCCAAGGCGGGTCAAGCCCCTTGAAATCGCCACAGCAATCCCCAGATACGCGGCATTGAGCGTCAAATTCCCGCGCGCAGCAAACTGCCCGCGACAATTAATCTTGATCCAGATCAAACTCGGCCATTGAAGGTCGCCCCCTCGCATTCTAAAACCAGCAGGAATCCCGCGCGTTGGAGAGGTCCGGCTGCGCGGTTGAATTGCAACAGGAGGCACCTAATGGCAGACGCAGCCATTCATGGTCACGATCATGAAGACCAGCGCGGCTTTTTCACCCGCTGGTTCATGTCGACCAACCACAAGGATATCGGGATTCTCTACCTGATCGTCTCGGCCATCGCCGGTCTGATCTCGGTTCTGATGACCGTCTATATGCGGCTCGAGCTGATGCACCCCGGTGTGCAGTATATGTGCCTCGAAGGGTTCATGGCCGACCCTTGTACACCAAACGGGCACCTGTGGAACGTGATGATCACCTATCACGGTGTTCTAATGATGTTCTTCGTGGTCATCCCCGCCCTGTTTGGCGGTTTTGGTAACTATTTCATGCCGTTGCAGATCGGCGCGCCGGATATGGCGTTCCCGCGGATGAACAACCTGTCCTTCTGGCTGTATGTGGCCGGTACATCGCTGGGCGTGGCCTCGCTGCTCAGCCCCGGTGGTAACGACCAGCTTGGCTCGGGCGTTGGCTGGGTCCTTTACCCACCGCTGTCCACGACCGAGGGCGGCATGTCCATGGACCTTGCGATCTTTGCCGTGCACGTATCGGGCGCCTCCTCGATCCTCGGCGCGATCAACATGATCACAACCTTCCTGAACATGCGTGCCCCCGGCATGACCCTGTTCAAGGTGCCGCTGTTCAGCTGGTCGATCTTCGTCACCTCGTGGCTGATTCTGCTGTCTCTGCCGGTTCTGGCGGGCGCAATCACCATGCTGCTGATGGACCGCAACTTCGGCTTCACCTTCTTTGATCCGGCCGGTGGTGGCGATCCGATCCTGTATCAGCACATCCTGTGGTTCTTCGGCCACCCGGAAGTGTATATCGTGATCCTGCCCGGTTTCGGCATCATCAGCCACGTGATCGCCACCTTCTCACGCAAGCCCATCTTTGGCTATCTGCCGATGGTCTGGGCGATCATTGCAATCGGTGTTCTGGGTTTCGTCGTCTGGGCGCACCATATGTATACGGTTGGCATGTCGCTGCGTCAGCAGGCCTATTTCATGCTGGCCACTATGGTCATTGCGGTGCCCACCGGCGTTAAGGTCTTCTCGTGGATCGCGACCATGTGGGGCGGTTCCATCGAGTTCAAGACGCCCATGCTGTTCGCCTTCGGCTTCCTGTTCCTGTTCACCGTTGGCGGTGTGACCGGCGTTGTTCTGTCGCAGGCAGGTGTGGACCGGGCCTATCACGACACCTACTACGTGGTGGCGCACTTCCACTACGTGATGTCGCTGGGTGCGGTCTTTGCGATCTTCGCAGGCGTCTACTTCTACTTCTCGAAGATGACGGGCCGTCAGTACTCGGAATTCTGGGGTAAGGTTCACTTCTGGCTGTTCTTCATCGGCGCCAACCTGACCTTCTTCCCGCAGCACTTCCTGGGCCGTCAGGGCATGCCGCGCCGTTATATCGACTACCCCGAGGCGTTCGCCCAGTGGAACTTTGTCTCGTCGATTGGTGCGTTCATCTCGTTCGCCTCGTTCCTGTTGTTCTTCGGCATCGTGATCTACGCCCTGCTGCGTGGCGCGAAAGAGACCCGTCCGAACCCGTGGAACGAATACGCGGACACCTTGGAATGGACCCTGCCCTCGCCGCCGCCCGAACACACGTTCGAGCAGCTGCCCAAGCAGGAAGACTGGGACAAGGGCCACGCGCACTGATCCCGACCTGATCCAAGAAAACCCCGCCCCTCGAGGCGGGGTTTTTCTTTGCCCAGCCGCAAAGTCGCAATTTCAGCCAAAATCGGCTATCATCGTCCGGCAATCCTGTCGGAGGCTCAGACGATGCCCGAGATCGACTTTTGGTATTCCATCGGCAGCACTTACAGCTTTCTGACGATCAAACGTCTGGACGGTTGGTGCGCCGAACATGACGCCACGGTCAACTGGTGCCCATTCAACGTGCGCACCGTCATGGCCGAGCAGCAGAACATCCCCTTCGCAGGCAAGCCGGTCAAATCGGCCTATATGTGGCGCGATATCGAACGCCGCGCCGTCAAATACCACATCCGCGCGAACCTGCCCGCGCCCTACCCGATCTCGGACCTTGCGCTGACCAATCAGGTTGCCCTGCTGGGCATGACCGAGGGCTGGGGCAAGGCCTACACGCAGGCGCTCTATGGGATCTGGTTCGAGGACGGCGTCGAGGCCGGGTCGGAAACCGCCATCACCGAAGCCCTGCATCGCTGCCAGCAGGACCCGCGCCTGATCCTTGCCCGCGCCCGCAGCCCCGACATCGTCGAGGCCCTCGAGGCCCAGACCAGCACCGCAATCCAACTGGGTGTGTTCGGCGCACCCAGCTTTGTGGTGCGGGGCGAGGTGTTTTGGGGGGACGACCGTTTGGACGACGCGCTGTCCTGGGTGCGCGTGGGGCATGTGGTCTGAAGATTTAACGCTTCGCCAATACAACCCACTGGGCTAGGTTCGCGCCATGCCATATCGCTGGAAACAAACCTCGGATACCGAACAGGAACTGCGCCTCTGGCCGCATAACTCGCTGCCCCCGCGCGGAGCGATGGGGGTTGTGCTGGCGGTGTTCCTGTTCGGCTTGATCCCGCTGTTTGCGGTGCTGGGCTCGGCCATCCTGTGGGGGCTGCTGCCCTTCCTGCTGCTAACCGTTCTGGGCCTGTGGCTGGCGTTCGAGATGAACTACCGCGCCCGCAGCGTGCATGAGGTGCTGACGCTGGACCGGACTCAGGCGCGGCTGGTACATCACGACCCGCGCGGGCGCGATCAGGAATGGTCGTGCAACCGTCACTGGGCCCGCCCCGAGATGCACACGCATGGCGGGCCGGTGCCTCACTATGTCACCCTGATCGGCGACGGGCGCGAGGTCGAGATTGGCGCGTTCCTTTCCGAAGACGAGCGGATCGCGCTGTTCGATGATCTGACCCGGAAACTACGCGCTTAGCTGCCGTTCGAGGCGGCACACAGATGGTCCTTGACCATCGGGCCAACCTTGCCGAAATCCATCTGGCCGGTATAGCGCGTCTTCAACTCGCCCATCACCTTGCCCATATCGCGGATCGAGCCCGCGCCGGTGGCCGTGATAGCGGTCTGAATGGCCTTGCTGACCTCATCCTCGTCCAGCTGCTTGGGCAGGAATTCCTCGATCACCTCGACCTCGCGCAGTTCGCGCTCGGCCAGATCAAGGCGTCCGCCCTCTTCATAGGCGCGGGCGCTTTCCTTACGCTGCTTGGTCATTTTTCCAAGGATTTCAAGAACCTCGGTATCACCGCAGCCTTTCGCCTCTTCATTATCCGAGGCGCGCGAGGCAATGTCGCGGTCCTTGATCGCCGCATTGATCAGGCGTAACGTCGACAGGCGCTCGGCGGCCTTGTCTTTCATTGCTTGCTTCAGGGCGGCATTCACCCGTGATCGCATATCCATATGGTCTGTCCATCCCCATGGCAAAGGAACCCCGACCATATCGAAACAAAAAGGCAGGCACAACAGGGGGTGAATACAGCTAACTTGTTGATTTATAACAATAGCCCAAATTTTGAACAGTCTTGACCCGGGCCTGTAACCCCCTTAGGTATGCGTCCGTTTACCTTGCAGGAGAGTCGCGCCATGGCCCAGAACGCCCCGTCCAAGCCCACCGCATGTCTGGCATTGGCCGATGGAACGCTGTTCTACGGCGCAGGCTTCGGCGCCACCGGCCAGACCGTGGCCGAGCTGTGTTTCAACACCGCCATGACCGGCTATCAGGAAATCATGACCGACCCTTCCTACGCGGGCCAGATCGTGACCTTCACCTTCCCCCACATCGGGAATGTCGGCGTGAACCCCGAGGATGACGAGACCGGCGATCCGGTGGCCGCGGGTATGGTCGTCAAATGGGACCCGACCGAGCCATCCAACTGGCGCTCGGCGGATCAATTGAAGGATTGGCTGGCGCGTCGCGGTCGCATCGCCATCGGCGGCGTCGACACCCGCCGCCTGACTCGCGCGATCCGCCAGCAGGGCGCGCCGCATGTGGCGCTGGCCCATGACCCCGAGGGCAATTTCGATATCGAAGCACTGGTCGCCGCCGCACGCGGCTTTGCCGGGCTGGAGGGCATGGATCTGGCCAAAGACGTCACCTGCGCCCAAAGCTATCGCTGGGACGAGATGCGGTGGGCCTGGCCCGATGGCTATGCTCGTCAGGAAGCGCCTGTGCACAAGGTCGTCGCGCTGGATTTTGGGGCCAAGCGGAACATCCTGCGCTGCCTCGCCTCGGCCGGTTGCGACGTGACGGTCCTACCCGCCACCGCGACAGCAGCCGAGGTATTGGCGCATAACCCCGATGGCGTCTTCCTGTCGAACGGCCCCGGCGACCCAGCCGCCACCGGCGAATACGCGGTGCCGATGATCAAAGAGGTGCTGGACACCACCGACCTGCCGGTCTTTGGCATCTGCCTCGGCCACCAGATGCTGGCGCTGGCTCTGGGTGGTCAGACCGTCAAGATGAACCACGGCCACCACGGCGCGAACCACCCGGTCAAGGATCTGGAAACCGGCAAGGTCGAGATCACCTCGATGAATCACGGCTTTGCCGTTGATGCACAAACCCTGCCCGATGGCGTGGTGGAAACCCACCGCTCGTTGTTTGACGGATCGAACTGCGGCATCCGCATGACCGATCGCCCGGTCTATTCCGTGCAATACCACCCCGAAGCCTCACCCGGCCCGCAGGACAGTTTCTATCTGTTTGAACGGTTCGCAGCGGCCATGGCGGATCAAAAAGCACAGGCTTAACGCCGAAATCATCAGCGTTAACTGCGCGTTAACCCTGTTTGAGCAACCCTGCCCAACGTGATTTGCGGCAGGGTTTTCTTATGGTTGAACTGAATCTCCAGCGTCAGACATCGGCGCGACCGGTGCCCGGGCCGCAATCGCGCAAGCCACTGGGCACCTGCCTGCTGGACCAAGGCATCATCACCTCGGACCAACTGGCGCAGGCCCTGCGGATGCAGGCGCGCCAAAACGCGCCGCTGGGCGAGATACTGGTGGGCGAAGGCTGGGCCAGCCGGGCGCAGGTTCTTGCAGCCCTGTCCGAACAAACCGGCCTGCAGATCGCCGATCTGCAGCAGACCCCGCCCTCGGCTGAGCTTTGCGCGCTGAAACCCGTTGAGTTCTGGCTGACCCACAATGTGCTGCCGTGGATGCGGGTGGGTCCGATCCTGCTGGTTGCGACCGCGCGCCCGGACGCATTCCCCGCCATTGCTGAAGCCCTAAAAGACAGCGGTCAGACCATCGTCCCGGTTCTGGCCGGGCCCGAGCAGATCGACGCCGCCATCGCCCGGCATTATGCGACGCCACTGGCGCAGGCGGCAGAGACGAGAGTGCAGGTCGAACAAAGCTGCCGCAACTGGTCGGCCCGGGCACGGACCGGCCCGGTGCTGGGGATGTTGGTACTGGCCACTCTTTTCGCCCTGTTTCCGACCATCGGTCTTAGCCTGTTACTGGGCGCAACGCTGCTGACGCTGGCGCTGTTTCTGGCGCTCAGATTGTCGGGCCTGATCGCCTATCTGCTGCCACGCAAGGCCCGACCGGCTGCCGACGGTCCGATCCGCCTGCCCTGCGTCTCGATCCTTGTCCCGCTTTACAAGGAACGTGAGATCGCGGATGTCCTGATCGCCCGGCTGCGTCGCCTGACCTATCCCAAGGCGCTGCTGGACGTCATTCTGGTGCTGGAAGAACAGGACGACGTGACCAAAACGGCGCTTGAAAAGGTCGAATTGCCAAGCTGGATGCGCGCCATCGTGGTGCCTCAGCGCGGGGATCTGACCACCAAACCCCGCGCCATGAACTATGCGCTGGATTTCTGCCGCGGTGAGATTCTGGGCGTCTGGGATGCCGAAGACGCACCGGTGCGCGACCAACTCGAAACCGTCGCCCGCCATTTTGCGACCGCGCCCGAGGATGTCGTCTGCCTGCAGGGCGTGCTGGACTATTACAATCCCCGCACCAACTGGCGGTCGCGCTGCTTTACCATTGAATACAGCGGCTGGTTCCGGGTGATCCTGAAAGGCATCGCCCGGTTGGGGCTGGTCGTCCCCTTGGGCGGCACCACCTTTTTCTTCCGCCGCGACGAGCTGCTGGAACTGGGTGGCTGGGATGCCCATAACGTCACCGAGGACGCCGATCTGGGCGTACGCCTCAGCCGCGCCGGATACCGGACCGAAATCGTTAACACCGCCACCTATGAAGAGGCCAACTTTCGCGCCTGGCCCTGGGTCAAACAGCGCTCGCGCTGGCTCAAGGGGTTCATGGTGACCTATCTCGTGCATATGCGCACGCCGGGTCAATTGCTGCGCGATCTTGGGCCGTTGCGCTTTCTGGGGCTGCAGGCGTTCTTTCTGGGCACATTGGGTCAGTTTCTTCTGGCCCCGGTCCTGTGGGTGTTCTGGCTGATCTTCCTCGGCCTGTCGCACCCGTTTCAGCCCATCATGACGCCCGGCTTTCTGACCGGCTGCGTCTATCTGTTTCTAGTCGCCGAAGCCGCCAACCTTCTGGTCGGGATGCTTGGCGTGATCGCCGGCAACCGCCGCTTCCTGCTGCCATGGGTGCCGACAATGGTGCTATATTACCCGCTGGGCGTGCTGGCCGCTTACAAGGGCCTGTGGGAACTGGCGGTCAACCCGTTCTTCTGGGACAAGACCCAGCACGGCCATGCGGTCGAGGAATGCGAGGCCGTCATTTCTCGCGCCTGACCGCATCCTGTTTCAGCCGGGTCATGAACGCGACCGAGATATGGTCCTGCAGCGCCTTGGCCGCGGCGTCTTCATCGCGGGCGGCGATGGCCTGAACGATACCCTTGTGCTCACTCTGGGCGATCTCTCCGCGTCCCTCAACAGCCAACGAAGTGGTCGCCATCAGGGCCATGGTCCGATGCACCAGATCAAGCTGCTGCACCAGATAGCGGTTGTGCGAGGCCAGATGAATCTGCTCGTGAAACCGTCGATTGGCGCGGGACAAGGCGGGGGGATCATTCACCAGCGCATCATCGGCGGCCACCATCTCTTGCAGTACCCGGATTTCCTCTTCGGTGGCGTGCTTGGCCGCCAGTCGCGCGGCCAGCCCCTCCAACTCGCGCCGCACGATATACAACTCGGCCATCTGGTTGTGGTCCAGCGAAGCAACGATCAGCGACCGCCCGTCGCGTTCCAGCAGCGATTGTGTCTCAAGCCGCTGCAGCGCCTCGCGGATTGGGGTGCGGGACACACCAAACCGCTCGGCCAGTTCGCTTTCCACCAGCCGGTCACCGGGCTTGTAAACGCCCACATCAATCGCTTCGAGTATCAGTGTGTAAGCGTCCGTGTTGGACTGTCGGGATTGGGGCATCGGCTGTCTCGGCCTCCTCGTTCGGACCTGTCTAGCCGCCTCTTGCCCCCCCGATCAAGAGCGGCATTGAAAAGAGGCCGCGACCGCCCTAAACCCAAACCATGGTCAAACCTGCCTTTGCTCACGTCACCCAATGGGTGTTCGACCTCGACAACACGCTTTATCCGCCGCATATGCGCCTGTTCGACCAGATCGAGGTGCTGATGACGGATTACGTGGTGCAGGCGATCGGCGTCGACCGGCCCGAGGCCGACCGGCTGCGCAATCACTACTGGCAGCAATACGGCACCACCCTTGCGGGCCTGATGGCCGAGCATGATCTGGACCCCGACCCCTATCTGCACGCCGTCCATCAGGTCGACATGAGCCATATGGAGGCCGACGCAGACCTCGCCGCGCATATCCGCGCCCTGCCCGGTCGCCGCATCGTCTATACCAACGGATCGGCCCCTTATGCCGAACGCGTTCTGGCCGCGCGCGGGCTCAGCGGATTGTTCGACGCGATCTATGGGGTCGAGCACGCAGGTTATCGCCCCAAGCCCGAAAAGGCCGCGTTCGAGGCGATCTTTGCACAGGACGGAATCACCACCCAAAGGGCCGCGATGTTCGAGGATGACCCCCGCAATCTGGCCGCCCCGCACGAAATGGGGATGCGCACGGTGCATGTCGCGCCTGACCCGCACGAGGCCGATCACATCCACCACCACACCGACGATCTGACCCGGTTCCTGTCACGCCTCGTCTGAGGGCCAAGCTGCGACGATCTGCACCTGCGCAAAGGGCCGAGCGCGCCCTATATGCGCCAAAGCGACGAACAGATAACCCGGAGACCCCAATGACCGCGCTCGACATCCGCGCGCGCCTGCCCCTGTGGCAGCGCCTTTTCTTTGCAATCCCCCTGTTTGGCTGGCTGGCCCGCGACGCCGCCCATGGGCAGGCCGAAGACCTCTATTACACCGCAGCCGCGGTCGTCAGCATGTGGGGCTGTTCGGTGATGCTGTTCGGTCTGCCCGGCCTCTATATCCCGGCGTTGATGATGGTGCCGGTGATGTTCCTGATCCTGGTCCTGATCTCTCGCGGATAAGGCACGGGACAGGATGTCACTTGGCACCCGCCGCACATCGGCATTAGGGTCTGCGGCAACGGAGAATTGCCCTCATGACTGACAGCTGTGACATCCTGATTTCCGGCGGCGGCATCGCCGGACTGACCGCCGCCGCCGCCTTTGGTGCGGCCGGGTTCGACGTGATCTGCGTCGACCCCACCCCGCCGATCACCGAACGCGATGTGGACGGGTCCGACCTGCGCACCACGGCCTTCCTGCAACCCGCCCATGGGTTGC
The DNA here is from genome assembly GCF_056542385.1 of Ruegeria sp. AD2(2025). NCBI lineage: Bacteria > Pseudomonadati > Pseudomonadota > Alphaproteobacteria > Rhodobacterales > Roseobacteraceae > Ruegeria > Ruegeria sp. AD2(2025). Next base: position 182,154 of record NZ_JBQFZS010000002.1, on the reverse strand, counting down.
TGGAACAATGCGGCCTGTGGGCCCGGCTGGACGCCCACGCCGCGCCGCTGCAGATCATGCGCATCGTGGACGCGGGTGGCGATGTGCCCCAACCCCGCGTCGTGCGCGATTTCAACGCTGCCGATATCTCGGACCAGCCCTTTGGCTGGAACCTGCCCAACTGGCTGCTGCGCCGCGAAATGGTGGCGCGTCTGGCCGAACTGCCCAATGTCGATTTCCGCCCCGGCACCGGCACCGTCAGCCTGTTCACCCGCACCGCCGAGGCGCGCGTGGGCCTAAGCGACGGCAGCCGCATCCGCTGCAAGCTGGTGGTGGCTGCCGACGGTCGCAACTCTCCGATGCGCGAGGCCGCCGGGATCAATGTCCACACAACGCGCTACGGACAAAAAGCGCTGGCCTTTGCCGTCACGCATCCGATCCCGCATGATAATGTCTCGACCGAGATTCACCGTTCGGGCGGGCCCTTCACGCTGGTACCCCTGCCCGACTGGCACGGGCAGCCCTCGTCAGCGATTGTGTGGATGGAACGCGGCCCGCGCGCGGTTGAGTTGCTGAACCTCGACAACAGCGCGTTCGAGGCTGCGATGACCGAACGCTCCTGCGGGTTGTTCGGGCCGCTGAAACTGGCCTCACGTCGGACCATCTGGCCAATCATCAGCCAGTCGGCAGAACGCCTGTCAGGCGAACGCGTCGCCCTGATGGCCGAGGCCGCCCATGTTGTGCCGCCCATCGGCGCGCAGGGGCTGAATATGTCGCTGGGTGATCTGCGCAGCCTGCTGGAACTGGCGCAAGCCCGCCCCGAAGGTCTGGGCGACGCGCAGATGCTGGCGGCCTATCACAAAGCCCGTCACACCGAGATCGAGCTGCGCGTCAAAGGCATCGACCTGCTGAACCGCGCCTCGATGATCGAGGCGCGTCCGTTGCGCGATGCGCGGGCGATGGGTTTGAATGCGCTCTATTCCCTACCGCCCGTGCGCAAGACGCTGATGCAAATGGGCCTCGGCGTCCGCTAGACGTAGGGCGGGCTTCAGCCCGCCGCCCCGTTCAAAGCACCTGATCCAGAACCCGTTTCAGCCGCGCAATCGTGCCATCCACATCATACAGCTTATCCAGCCCGAACAGACCCAGACGGAAAGTGCTGAACCCTTCGGGCTCATCACATTGCAGCGGCACACCGGCGGCGATCTGCATCCCCAAAGCGGCGAATTTCTTGCCATTCTGCACCTCGGGGTCCGTCGTATAGCTGACCACCACGCCCGGCGCGCCAAAGCCATCGGCGGCCACCGACATGACACCCTTGTCCTTCAGATAGGCCCGCACCCCATCGCCCAACGCCCACTGCGCCGCGCGCAGCTTCTCGAACCCGTAATCACGGGTCTCGGCCATCGTATCGCGGAAGGCGCGCAAAGAATCCGTCGGCATGGTCGCATGATAGGCATGACCACCCGCCTCATAAGCCTGCATGATCTGCCGCCATTTCTTCAGATCAATTGCAAAACTGTCCGAACTGGATTGCTCCAACCGCGTCTCGGCACGCTCGGACAGCATCACCAGACCGGCGCAAGGCGTCGCACTCCACCCCTTTTGCGGGGCCGAGATCAGCACGTCCACGCCCGTCGCCTTCATGTCGATCCACGCGCAGCCCGAGGCGATGCAGTCCAGCACCATCAACGCCCCGACCTCATGCGCGGCCGCCGCCATCGCGGTCACGTAATCATCGGGCAGAATCACTCCGGCCGAGGTTTCAACATGCGGCGCAAAGACAATGTCCGGGCGTTGTTCGCGGATCGTCGCCACAACCTCATCAATCGGGGCCGGCGCAAAGGGCGACGGGCTGGCATTGCCGGTCTCGCGCGCCTTCAGCACCGTGGCCTGCGCCGTCAGCGCGCCGGATTCGATGATCTGGCTCCAGCGGTAGGAAAACCAGCCGTTGCGCACCACCAGCACATTGGCATCGCGGGCGAACTGGCGCGCGACGGCCTCCATCCCATAGGTGCCGCCACCGGGGATCACCGCCACGCCGTCGGCATTATACACCTCGCGCAACATGCCCGAGATGTCGCGCATCACCTGCTGAAAACTGGCGGACATATGGTTCAGCGAGCGATCCGTAAACACCACCGAGAATTCCTCGAGGCCATCAGGGTCAACAGTTTCCAGCAACGCAGCCATCGTACATCCTTTCTTTTGAGTTACCTGTTTCTGCCCTGTCCGGGGGCTTGGGTAAAGCACCAAAGACCGCCGGTTGTTGACCCAAGGGAAACCGCAACCCATGGTTTTGTTTTGATATTTCCCATGCAACAAATGGCAGAAATGACGCCAAACAGTGTCACCCCACCTTTACACTCTGACGTGTTTCTGAACAGATACACTCACTTTGAACAAGAACAGGCATTTCAGCACGTGACTGCGCAAAAGCGGATTAGTTTTCAGGTCGTCCGGGACGAAGTTAAGCGGCGGATCGAAGCCCGCATCTGGCCTCAGGGGTCGCTCTTGCCCACCGAAACGCAACTGGCAGAAGAGTTCAACTGCGCCCGCGCCACGGTCAACCGCGCCCTGCGGGAACTGGCCGAACAGGGCTTTGTCGAACGCAAGCGCAAAAGCGGAACCCGGGTCAAGAAAGAGCCGCGCCGCCAGGCCAAGCTGGAAATATCGCTGGCCCGGCAGGCGGTGGAAAACCAGAACTCGGCCTATCGCTATGCGCTGGTGGAACGCAAGGTGGTGCACAGCCCCGGCTGGCTGACCTCGCAACTCAGTGTCGCGCCCGACGCCCGCGTTCTGCACGTGATCTGCATGCACTATGCCGATAACCGCCCTTTTCAGCTTGAAGAACGCTGGATCAACATCGAAGCCGTGCCCGATGTTGAACATGCCGATCTGAACAAAAGCGGCCCGCATGAATGGCTGCTGAACGCCGCCCCCTTTACCGAGGCCGAGATCGCCTTTTGCGCCATCTCAGCCGACAACCGTCTGGCCGATTTCATGGGCACCACCACCGGCACCTCAATGATTCAGCTTGAGCGGACAACGTGGAAGGACGGACAGCCGATGACCTTCGCCCGGATGACGCATCATCCCGGCTTCCGCATCCGCACCAAGTACTAACCGATCGGCCCCGGCAGGCGTTCCTCGCTTAGTAGTACGTTGGCTTCGACCTCTCCGGCGCCGGGCAGCGTCATCACCCGCCGCCGCAGCACCCGCTCGAAATCGGCCAGATCCCTCGCGACGACGCGCAGGCGGTAGTCATAGAGGCCCAGCACATGCTCGACCGTCTGCACCTCGGGGATTGCGCTGACGGCGCGTTCGAAATCCTCAAGGCTGACCTGCCCCTTGCGCGCCAGCTTGACGCCCAGAAACACGGTCACACCAAACCCAAGCGCCTCGGCATTCAGGCGCAGCCGCCGCCCCTTGATCACACCCGCCTGCTCCAGCCTCCGAATCCGCCGCCATGTCGCGGGCTGAGATAAGCCAAAACGCCGCCCCAACGCGCCCGCACTTTGCGTGGCATCCTGCACCAAGGCGCGCAGGATCTTGTGGTCGATCTCATCCAACTCGATCATACCGGCAGCACCTCATCCCGCTTGACCCGGGCGATATGCATCAGCGCCTCAATATCGGCGATATGAGGCAAGGTCAGGATACGGTCGCGATAGACTTTCTGATAATGGTTCATGTCCCGCGCCAGAACCGACAGGCGCACATCGACCCGGCCCAGAAAGGTCTGGATCTCGATTACCTCGGCCACCTCGCGCGCCGCTGCGGTGAATTCGTCGAACGCCCGCGCCTGTGTCTTGTCCAGCGTCACCCGCAAGGACACCTCGACCGCGTATCCCAGCGCCGCCCAGTCGATAACGGCCTCCTGCCCCTCGATCACCCCTGCGGCCTGCATCTTCTCGATCCGCCGCCAGCAGACGCCGGTACTGATGCGGCAGCGCTCGGCCAGTTCTGCCGTGGTCAGGCTGGGTTCGGCCTGAAACTGGCGCAGAATACGCCGATCAACATCATCAAGCATGATTTTTTCACATATTTTTTATTTGAAGAATTATTCTTCATCTTTTTCCCAAATACTCGATCCCAACGCTCTCGCCAATACCAAAACCTCAGGATAGAAACGCCGCAATCGAAACTGAAAGGACCGGCAAAATGCGCGTCTATTACGATCGCGATTGCGACATCAACCTGATCAAAGACAAAAAAGTGGCCATCCTGGGCTACGGCAGCCAAGGCCACGCCCACGCGCTGAACCTGCGCGACTCGGGCGCCAAGAACCTTGTCGTCGCCCTGCGCGAAGGCTCGCCCTCGGCTAAGAAAGCCGAAGCCGAAGGCCTTCAGGTCATGAGCATCGCAGATGCCGCCGCCTGGTGCGACCTGATCATGTTCACCATGCCCGACGAACTGCAGGCCGAGACCTACAAAAAATACGTCCATGACAACATCAAGCCCGGCGCGGCGATCGCATTCGCCCACGGCCTGAACGTGCATTTCGGCCTGATCGAGCCCAAAGAAGGCGTCGACGTCATCATGATGGCCCCCAAAGGCCCCGGCCACACCGTGCGCGGCGAATACACCAAAGGCGGCGGCGTTCCCTGCCTGGTGGCCGTCGACAAAGACGCAACCGGCAAAGCGCTTGAAATCGGCCTGTCCTATTGCTCGGCCATCGGTGGCGGCCGTTCGGGCATCATCGAGACCAACTTCCGCGAAGAATGCGAAACCGACCTGTTTGGTGAGCAGGCCGTCCTGTGCGGTGGTCTGGTTGAGCTGATCCGCTGTGGCTTTGAAACGCTGGTCGAGGCCGGTTACGCGCCCGAGATGGCCTATTTCGAGTGTCTGCACGAAGTGAAACTGATCGTTGACCTGATCTATGAAGGCGGCATCGCCAACATGGATTACTCGATCTCGAACACGGCTGAATACGGCCAGTACGTCACCGGCCCGCGTATCCTGAAATACGACGAGACCAAAGCGCGTATGAAAGAGGTTCTGAACGACATCCAGCAGGGTAAGTTCGTTCGCGACTTCATGCTGGAAAACGCCGTTGGCCAGCCGACCATCAAAGCGTCGCGTCGTGCCAATGACGAGCACATGATCGAAGAGACCGGTGCCAAGCTGCGCGGCATGATGCCGTGGATCTCGGCCGGTAAAATGGTCGATAAAGAAAAGAACTAAGTCTGACCTCAGTCAGCGAAGGGCGGCCCCGGTGGCCGCCCTTTTTCATGCGGCGGCGGCGTTGGCGAAGCATTCGCCCAGCACATGATCCCAACCACTGTCGTACCCACGGCGTTTGTCTGGCGCCTCGGCTGCCCAGACCTCCCATCCGGAATGGGTCAGCGTCACCTCTGTCTGTCCGGAGTCATGCGCCTCGAACGCCACCTCGACCCGCGTCGGGCGGTCTTTGTTGGTGCCGGGATGCCAACTGAAGGCCAGACGTCTACCCTCTTCGAAAACCAGCACCTCGCCCCAATCCGCGCGGGTGCCGTCGAACATGGTCTCGTAGATCGCGCCACCCACGCGGGGCTCGATCACCACCGCCAGTGCGGGCTGGCCCTGTGACGCCGAGACCGCGTGCCCGTCCAGCGGCCACCATTTCGCGATACGGTTGACGAATACGTCAAACGCCCGCTCTGACGATGCGTTCACGACAACAGTTTTGACAATAGGTTCGGTCATGTTTCCCGCCCTTCGTTGATCTCATCCGCAAAACGGCCCAGCACATCTGTCCAGTACCGCTCCAGCCACGTACGCATTTCCGCCAACCCTTCGGGCCGGGCCGCATAGATCCGGCGGGTGCCCTCGGCCCGGCACACCACAAGCCCAGCCTCTGACAGAACCTTCAGATGCTGAGATACGGCGGGGCGGCTGACCGGCAGGTCGGCGGCCAATTCCCCGACCGCGCGGGGGCGATCCGCGACCGCCTCGAACACCTGCCTGCGGGTTGCGTCACCCAGTGCTGAAAACACTTCTTCGTAAGCCATTGCTAACCGTAAGTCATAACTAACGGAAAGTCAAGATCAGCACGTGACATGGCCCGAGGCGCGGGATAAGGGGATGGAATGGTTCAACAACCCAACCACCGAGACTGGGGCGGCGTGATCGCTCTGGGCCTGATCTGGGGCGCTACGTTTATGGTCGTCGCCATAGCGCTGGAGGGTTATGGCCCCGTGACCGTGGCCACCGCCCGCACCACTCTGGCTGCGGTTACATTGCTGGTGCTGATGCGCCTGACCGGGCGCAGGCTGCCCGGCGGCGACGCAGCCCTGTGGACCTCGATCATCGTGATCGGAGTGCTGTCGACCGCCCTGCCCTTCGTCCTGCTCAGTTGGGGGCAGCAATATGTGCCCTCGGCCTTTGCGGGGCTGTCCATGGCCTCGATCCCGCTGATGGTACTGCCGCTGGCGCATTTCTTCTCGGACGAGCCGATGAACCTGCGCCGCCTGTTCGGTGTGACGCTGGGCTTTTCCGGGGCGCTGGTGCTGATCGGGCCGGGTCTGGCGCAGCTGGGTCAGGGCACCGAACCGCTGGCGCAGCTGGCCTGTATCGGGGCGGCGCTGTGTTATTCCTTCGCATCGATCTTTACCCGCCGCTGCCCGCCGATTGATCCGGTCACACTGTCGGCGCTGACGCTGGTCGTGGGCGCGGTCATCCTGCTGCCCATCATGCTGATGATCGAAGGGGTGCCTACGTGGCAAGGTGCCCGCCCGGGTCTGGCGCTGATCACGCTGGGCCTGATCCCCACCGCCTTTGCCACGCTGCTGCGCGTGTCGATCATCCGCAGCGCCGGGTCGGTCTTCATGACGCTGGTCAACTATCAGGTGCCCATCTGGTCGATGGTCTTCGGCGCTTGGGTCTTGTCCGAGGCGCTGCCGCTGCGGTTCTACATCGCGCTGGTCATGATCCTGACCGGGCTGGCGATCAGCCAGTGGTTCAGCCTGCGCAGGATGCTGATCGGGCGTTAGCCCGCAACGGCCTCGACCTCGGCCACGATACCGTCGACCACCTGCGTCAACAGGGCTGCGTCCTCGCACTCGGCCATCACGCGGATCAGGGGCTCGGTGCCTGACTTGCGGATCAGCAGGCGACCCTGCCCGGTCAACCGCGCCTCAGCCTCAGAGATGGCAGTCTGCACATTGGCCGCCTCCAACGGAGCCTGCCCGGCCGTGAACCGCACATTCTTAAGCAACTGCGGAACGGTTTCGAACTGATGCGCAAGTTCCGAGGCTTTCTTTTCCGACAACACCATCTCGGCCAGGAAATGCAGGCCCGCCATCAGCCCGTCGCCGGTGGTGGCATAGTCGCTCATCACGATATGGCCCGATTGTTCGCCGCCCAGATTAAAACCGCCTTCTCGCATCCGTTCAACCACATAGCGGTCGCCAACCGCCGTGCGTTCAAGCCGCAGCCCCTGCCCGGCCAGATGCCGTTCCAGCCCCAGATTCGACATCACCGTCGCCACCAGAGCCCCGCCCTTCAGCCGGTCAGCACGCGACCATGCGCCCGCCAGCAAGGCCATCAGCTGATCGCCATCCGCAACCACGCCGGTTTCGTCGATCACCACAACGCGGTCTGCGTCGCCATCCAGACAGATCCCCACATCGGCCCCATGGGCCACCACGGTTTCGGCCGCGATCCGCGGCTGCGTGGACCCGCAGCCCAGGTTGATGTTCTTGCCATCCGGCGCGACGCCAATCGGGATCACGTCGGCCCCCAACTCCCACAGCACCTCGGGCGCGGTGCGGTGTGCAGCCCCGTTGGCACAATCAACAACCACCTTCAGCCCGTCCAGCCGCACCTCCCGCGGCAACGACGATTTCACTCGCTCACCATAGCGGAAGCGCGCATCGTCAACGCGGCGCGCACGGCCTATGTTCTTGGCCTGTGCGGGGTTTACGCCCTCTTCGATCAACCGCTCGATCTCAAGCTCGGCCTGATCCGACAGCTTATAACCGTCGGGGCCGAAAAACTTGATCCCGTTATCCTCTGCCGGATTATGACTGGCCGAAATCATCACGCCCAGATCCGCCCGCATCGACCGGGTCATCAAGCCCACCGCAGGCGTCGGCACCGGCCCCAGCAGCAGCACGTTCATCCCGGTCGAGGTCAGACCTGCCGTCAGCGCATTTTCCAGCATATAGCCCGACAACCGCGTGTCCTTGCCAATGACGACCCGGTGCACGCCGCTTGCATCCCGGCGGAAGTACCGGCCCACGGCGGCCCCCATGCGCAAGGCCATCTCAGCCGTCATCGGATGCGTGTTGGCGGTGCCCCGCACCCCGTCGGTTCCGAACAGCTTGCGCATCAGATCTACTCCTTGATTACGTGCACCCGCCCTACCGGACGGCGGCCCACAGACGCAAGGCCTGAGCCGTCTCGGCCACGTCATGGACCCGTATAATCTGCACGCCTTGTGACAATCCTGCCAGAGCCACCGCGATAGAGCCCGGCGCACGGGCATCCTTGCGCGGCTCTTTGCCGATTTTACCGATGATCCCCTTGCGGGACACGCCCAGCAGGATCGGGCAACCCAGCCCGTGAAACAGGCTGAGATTGCGCAGCAGGGTCAGGTTATGCTGGGTGTTTTTGCCAAAACCTATGCCCGGATCGACGATAATCAGATCGCGGCTCAGCCCGAGGCTTTCCAGATGCGCAATCTGCGCCTCAAGGAAATCGTACACGTCCAGCAAGACGTTATCATATTGCGGATCGTCCTGCATCGTGGCCGGATCGCCCTGCATATGCATCACACAGACCGGCGCTCCGATCCGGGCACAATACGGCGCAAGCTGCGGATCAAAGGTGAAGCCCGAGACATCGTTGATCAGTCCTGCACCGGCCTGATGCGCGGCACGGGCGACGCTGGCCTTGCGCGTGTCGATTGAGATCAAGGCATCGGTCTCGGCCCGAATGGCTTCGATCAGAGGCTGTGTACGGGCGATCTCTTCGTCCTCGGGAACAAAACTGGCACCGGGTCGTGTGGATTCGCCACCGATATCCAGAATGCTCGCCCCATGTGCCACCATCGCAGCGGCGGCAGCGCGGGCGGCCTCGACCGAGTCGTGAACGCCACCATCCGAAAAGCTGTCGGGCGTGGCGTTCAGAATGCCCATGATCTGCGGTTGCGCCATATCCAGCCCGGAAACAGGCGCGTGCAGCCGGGTGAGCTTATGCAGATAAGCATCTGGAATTTCGACAATATCAACAATGCGAGGCGCCTTACCCCGCTGCAGACATTCAGCATGCGTAAACCACAAGGGTTGCCCGGCCAACGACACCGCTCCCTCCGGACGCAGCGGCCCATGCTGCACCAGCGGTCGGTAGTAGACCGTCACAGCTGCGCCTGCTCCACCGGAACCGCGCGCAGCGGTGTTTTGGGTGCTTCAGGCAGGTCGCCCCCGATCACCAGCATCTCGCTGGCTTCAAAAGTTGCGGCAAACCATGCCGCCAGCGCCACCGCGTCCGACGGAGCCGCCGAGGGACCATCCACCGCATCCAAAACGATCTTGGACGGGGCCCAGACGCAAATCTGACCGTTTTTCATCGCCCAATCGAGCTCGGTCCGGGTCGAGACCACCACGCAACGATGATCCCGCGCGGCCAGAACCCAGGCGTTCTGCTCAATCGCCAGCAGGTCGATGCGGCGCTGGGTCATCGCGTGCCCCGTCTGCGGCACAACCAGATCAGAGGCCCCGACACACAGGATCAGCGGGCGCTGGCGGTTCTCAAGCTGGTCGATCCAGCCGGTCAGATTGCCCGAGGCAATCGCCTCGTTCGACAGGAACACCAGCCGGGGATGGGGGCGTTCTTCTTCGGTGATTTCATGATGGCCCGCATCTTTCCCGCGCACGATCTCAACCCCCAACGCACCGGGGCCACGATCCAATTTTTCAATGCGAACAAAAGCCCTTACGGCCTGAGGCTCAAGCAATATTCGCTCCGCCACGCGATCCGCCAGCGTCTCAAGCAGGTTGAGGCGTTCGGCCGCCAGTTCGAACGCGATGGCCTCGGTCACCCGGTCATAGGACAGGATTCGGTCCACGTCGTCGTCGATGGGGTCGGTCAGCGGGCGCACCTCGACCACGATGTTGAAACAGATGCGCTGCGTGGTGCCGCGTTCAGCCTGAAAGGCTCCGATCTCGACCTCGACGATATGATCACGCAGCGAGATGCGATCCAGCGGACCACGCGATGCGGTCGCCTCAGAGCGCTCGGACGGGTGCGCAAAGGCAAGGCGGATTTCGGAACTCATCTGACGGACCTTTTCGGGCTCGGTTGGACTGATCAGCCCACTTTAGGCGTTTGCCGGGCGTATAGCACCGCAACAAACGCCTTTCCAGCCATCGAATGCGGCGTCAGGTCACCCGGAACCAGCTCATCATCCCCGATGCGGCATGGCCCAGCATGTGGCAATGCAACAGCCAGTCACCGGGATTGTCGGCCACCAATGCGATCTGCCGGGTCTGGCCCCGCTCGACCAACACGGTGTCGCGCCACGGCCCCAGACTGCCATCGGGCAGGATCAGCCGGAAATGATGCCCGTGCAGGTGCATCGCGTGCGGAAAGGCCGTTTCGTTTACAAACTCAATGATATGAGTGTCGCCCAACTGCGCATCAAGAAACGGATCAGCGGGCCGTTCTGCATAGCCATTTAGCGCCCAGAACCGCCCCAGCTGCGCCAGTTCGCGGCCCGAAAGCGTGGTCTCACCCAGAATGGCGCTGTCGAGCCAGCGCATCGCCCCGCCCTGCAGCGTCATGCGATGCGTTTGCGCATCCTGCACCTCGACCGCTGGCAGAGGGTTCGCGGGCAATGGCTTGACACCGCTCCTCGCCACCTTCGCAGACGCCCCGGTCACGTCGAATCCGATCAGCCCAAACGCCCCGTCCCGCTCGACGCTGACGACACTTGCGGCCTGGCCAGCCTCGGCCGTGACATCGACAATCAGATCCGCGCGCTGAGCAGGTGCCAGCGGAAAGCTGTCTTCCATGGGCAGCGGGATCTCTAGCGGCATCCCGTCCAGCGCTACGATCCATCCCGTCAGCCCGTCCAGCGCCACGTCGAAGATCCGCGCGTTGGCGGCGTTGATCAGCCGCAGGCGCAGGCGCTCGGCGGATTTCACGGGATAGGACGGATCAAACCGCCCGTTCACCACAACAAGATTACCCAGCCGCCCCGCGTGGCTTTGGTCATGACCATTCTCGAAATCATCCGTGATCTGCCCGTTCTCGGGGTCCAGCCGCCAATCGTCCAACATCAGCGTCAGGTCCTGATCGACATCCGGCCCCGCGGCCTCATCCACGATCAACGGGCCATAGAGCCCCCGCGCCACCTGCTCGACCGAGCGGTTATGGGCGTGATACCAATAGGTTCCCGCATCCGGCACCACGAAATCATAATCGAACCCGCCCCCTGTCGGCACCGCGTCCTGCGTCAGCCCGGGCACACCATCCATCGCATTGTCGATCCGAATACCATGCCAATGAACCGACGTCGCTTGAGGCAGCGTGTTCTCCAACCGTCGCCGTACGCGCGCGCCCTGTTGCAGGCGGATTTCAGGGCCAGGAACGCCTGTGCCATAGCTCCAGACTGAGGTCGCGGGATAGCCGTCAGGCGCGATCTGTTGGGTTGCTTGCTGCGCGATCAGCGCATCGGCCGATGCCAACGCCGCACGCGGCATCATCGACAGAGCCAGCGCCGATTGCATGAACTGTCTGCGGGATAATGACATTGCGGACCTCCTGGCCCGCAACATAAGGCGAAAACCGGATCGCACCAGCACCCTTCCAGCGCTGGTGCGTCAATCAGTTACTCGCGGTGCGATAGTTGTGGCGGTAGAAAATATGCACACCGATCCGCGCGGTTTCCTTGTAGACCCGCGACCAGGACGGCTTGACCGCCTTGGTGTGGTAATGCGTGGCGCCAGCAGTCATTTCTTCGGCCATACCGTCAATCGCGGCGCGAGCCACCTTGGACACACGCTCATAGGCGCGTTTCTCATGGATGACCTCTTTGTGGCCATCGCAGGTATAGGTGAACTGGCATTGATAGCGCTTGCCCGTTCCCTGCTTGATCACACCGCACAGCGAATCCGGAAAGCGGCCACTGTCGACCCGGTTCATGATCACCTCGGCCACGGCAAACTGGCCGCGCACGCTTTCTCCGCGCGCCTCGAAATACAGCGCCTCGGCCAGACACAGGAAATCTTCGTCTCCGGTGGCCTTGGGCTGCTGATCCAGCCAATCCTTGGTATAGGCGATCTCGATCCGTTCCGGCGATTTGCGCGGTTTGAACAGGCTTAGGTAGTCACGAAAGCTCTGTCCCGGCAACTCGTTACGAGCAACCAGCTGGGCAGACGGATCGGTGTCCGGCTTCTCAGCGACGGACAAATTCGGCAGCAAGGCTGCGGCCCCCACGGCAACAGCCAATATGTAGCGTCTCATCAGATAACCTCGCACAGGCACAAACGCGCCAAACCCTCCCCCGGCGGGCGCGACGAGGCTGATACCCCACTTGGGGGTACACGTCCAGCTTTCTGGAAAAAGCAAGAAAAAAACCGCTCACGCGGTCAAAATTCATCGACAGCGGAACGTATCAGAAAGCACTATTTCTAGAGGAGAGACAGTTAGTCAACCCCCAAGTTTGGACGAAATCGCCAACTGAGCGGCAGACAGCCGAGCGACCGGCACCCGGAACGGCGAACAGGACACATAGTCGAATCCAAGCGCCCGACAGATGGCGATTGATTCGGGGTTACCCCCATGTTCGCCACAGACAGAAAGTGTAACGTCTGGTTGTGCTTGGCGGCCACGTTCAGCCCCCAGTTTCAGCAGCTCGCCCACCCCGTCCGCATCCAGAACGTGAAACGGATCTTCGTTAAACACGCCTAAGCGGACATATGCCGACATGAACCGTCCCGCATCATCGCGCGACAGGCCATAGGTCATCTGGGTCAGGTCGTTGGTCCCGAAACTGAGGAACGAGGTCTGCGGCGCGATCTCGTCGGCGCGCAGACAGGCGCGCGGCGTCTCCACCATGACGCCCAGCCGGTAATCGAACTCGGTGCCGCGCTCTGACGTGACCTCGGCGGCGACCGCGTCGATGCGGGCCTTGACCAGTTCCACCTCCCGCTTGGCCGAGACCAGCGGGATCATGATTTCGGGCACCACCGGCGCACCATCCTTGCTGGCCTCAAGCGTCGCCTCGAAAATGGCGCGCGCCTGCATGTCGTAGATTTCCGGCACGGTTACACCCAGACGCACGCCGCGCAGGCCCAGCATCGGGTTATACTCGCTCATCGCCTCGACCCGGCGCTCGACGTCCGAGACCGGCAGGTCCAGCGCCTCGGCCAGTTCGCGCTGACCGCTGCGGGTGGTGGGCAGGAACTCGTGCAGTGGCGGGTCGAACAGGCGGATACAGACCGGCTGCCCCTCCATGATGCGAAACAGCTGCACGAAACCCTGCCGCTGCATCGGCAGCAGGCGCTCCAGCACCGCAGCCCGGCCCGACGACGTCTGGGCAAAGATCATCTCGCGCATCACGGTCAGACGACCGGGGTCAAAGAACATATGCTCGGTCCGGCACAGGCCGATCCCCTCGGCCTGAAAGTTCAGCGCGGTCTGGGCATCTGCCGGCGTGTCGGCGTTGGCGCGGATGGCAATGTCGCGCTCGGCATCGGCCCAGCCCATCAGGGTCTGAAAACAATCGTCCAGCGCCGCCTCAAGCATCTCGGGCTGTCCGGCCAAAACCTGACCCGAGGTGCCGTCGATCGTCAGCACATCACCGGTTTTGAACACGCGCCCGTCCGGCGCGGTCAGCAGCCGTTTCTTGGTCTGAAACCGCATCTCGGACGCGCCAACGATACAGGGTAAGCCCAGCCCCCGGCCAATCACCGCCGCGTGGCTGGTGATCCCGCCTTTTTCAGTCAGCACCGCCACCGCCGCGTGCATCCCGCGCACATCATCGGGCGAGGTTTCGCGGCGCACCAGAACGCAGGGCTCTCCGCGCGCGGCACTCGCCTGCGCCTCGGCAGCGGTGAAGACGATCCGCCCGGTGGCCGCACCGGGGCTGGCGGCGATACCCGTGGTCAGCACGTCACGTTGGGCGTCGGGGTGGACCTGACGGTGCAGCAATTCGTTCAGCGAATGCGGATCAACCCGCATCACCGCCTCTTGCGGCGGGATGATCCCGTCCTCGGCCAACCGCACCGCGATCCGCATCGCCGCGCGCGAGCCGCGCTGAACCCGGACGCCATCCAGAATGTGCACCTGGCCGTTCTGGACCACAAATTCGACCTGCATCTCTTCGCGCAGCTTCCGGCGCATCAGGGCGGCATGGGCCTTGAGATCGGCAAACGCCTCGGGCGCCACATCCTCGAGCGATTGGCCCCGCGCGTCCTTTTCCAGATACAGCGCCGAGACCCCCTCACCCAGGGCATCGCGCCCCTGGCTCTGGCTCAAGTAGCGACCGGTGATCTGCGGCATCCCCGTCGCCGGGTCGATCAACTGCAGCACGCCCGAGCCGCATTCGCCCTGCCCGACACCCGGAATCATCTCCTGCACGACAAGCCCCAGCCCCGCATCTACAGGCGCGCCCCGGGCCTGCCGCAACAGGCGGGCCGAGGTCCCGTCCCAGGCCCGCGCCATAGACCGCAGCACGCCGATCAGTTGCTCGCCACGGTCCTGCGGAAAGGCTTCGTCGGTCTCATCCTCATAGGCGCGCAGCGACAGGCCCAGCCCCTCGCGCCCGTCCGCGTCGATTTCGTCGAATACGTCCGGGTCCAGACGCGCCACATGGATGGCATAGCTTTGCACGAACCGCAGATACAGCGCCGCCGCTGCATCTGCCCCCATATCCGCCGACAGCTCGACATAACGGGCATCGTTCATGCCGATATTCAGCACCGCGCCCGGCCCGCCCCAGTCAGGATCTTCGGAACTGGGCCTGACGCACAACAGCGCCTCATCCTGGAACTGGGTCAGCACCGCCGCGATGTCGGGCACCTGTCCCTTGGCGATGCCCTGAACCGCATCGAAGGACAACGCCACCGTTCGCGGCACCGGCATGTCCAGCCGCACCAGACGTTGCAGGCATTTGGCCCGCCCGCCATGGGTGTTGGCGGCGACGGGTGCTTTGGACGTGATCAGCGTGGTGTGCGGGTTATTCTGCAATGCAGCACCTTTTTTGTTTCACCGCAGCATAAGCCCCTGCGCCCTTGGCGCAAGGGCGTTATCCCTCGATCTTGGTCAGATCGGCAACGCTGGAACAGACCTGCCGGATCTGGCTGAGCAGGTTCAGGCGGTTGCGGCGCAGGATGTCGTTGTCGGTATTGACCTGCACATCCTCAAAGAACCCATCCACCGGAGCCCGCAGCGCGGCCATAGCAGCCATCGCAGCCGGGAAATCCTCGGCCTGCAAGGCTGGGTCGATCTTGACCTGCGCCGCATCCAGCGCTGCAAACAGCGCCTTTTCGCTGTCGGTCTCGGCGAATTTCACATCCGCGCCGTAGGAATATTCCACCCCATCCTTCTCTTCCGCCTGAGACAGGATGTTATTGGCCCGCTTGAACCCCTGCACGAGGTTCTCCCCATCCTCGGTCGCAATCACCGCATTCAACGCGCGGGCGCGTTTGACCAGCAGGTTGAGGTCGTCATTGCCCTCCATCGCGATGCAGGCGTCGATTACGTCGTGGCGGATGCCCTCGTCACGGAGGAAGACCTTGAGGCGGTCGTGGAAGAAGGATAGCAAATCGGACGGAGCTGAAGATACAATCGAGGTCGCCGCCTCAACCTGATGCGCCAGCCCGTGCACCTGTTGGGCGGTGGCATCTTTATCTTCGGCAGTCGCCTGCTTGGCCTTGGCCTCCAGCAGCGCCGCCTGCCATTCCGGCAACTTCAACAGAGTGCCCAATCCTGACGCGAAGGTGTCTTTCAGGGAAAGGCGCAAATCGTTCGTCAGCACCAACCGAATAACCCCCAACGCAGCACGGCGCAGGGCGAACGGGTCCTTCGAGCCCGTCGGTTTCTCATCAATCGCCCAGAACCCCGTCAGCGTATCCAGCTTATCCGCCAGCGCCACCGCCACCGATACCGGCGCGGTCGGCACGTCATCGGACGGACCCAGCGGCGAGTAATGCTCTTCGCTCGCCTGCCCCACTTCCGCAGGCAGTTCAGCAGCATCGGCATAGTAGCGGCCCATGAGGCCCTGCAACTCGGGGAACTCGAACACCATCTCGGATGACAAATCCGCCTTGCACCCCTGTGCGGCCATCATCGCCAGCGCCGGATCGGCCCCAACCACCGGGGCCAGTTCATGCGCCAGCGCCGCGATCCGGTTCACGCGTTCCCCCTGAGATCCCAGCTTGGCGTGGAATGTCACGGCATCCAGCTTTTCAACCCACGGCTCGAACCCGTCGGACTGAACGATGCGCAGGTCATTCTCCCAGAAGAATTTGGCATCGGCCAGACGGGCCGACAGCACCTTCTGGTTCCCCGCCAGAATGGTCGCGCCATTGTCTGCGGTCTCGCGATTAGCCACCGTAATGAACCGCTCAATCCGGCCCGTCTTGGGGTTCTTCACCGAAAAGAATTTCTGATGCTCTTTCATCGAGGTCTGCAACACCTCGGGCGGCAGGTCGAGGAATTCGTCATCGATCTGCCCCATCAGCACCACCGGCCATTCGACCAGACCGGCCACCTCGGCCAGCAGACCCTTGTCATCGACCACTTCCAGACCAGCGGCAAAAGCGAGGTTCTGGGCGTCGTTCCAGATATGCTCGGCGCGTTCCTCAGGCGACAGCACCACAAAGGCGCGCTTCAGCTTGGCAGCGTAGTCGTCAAACGAGGTGACCGCGAACCGGTTCGGAGCCATGAACCGGTGACCTTGGGTCGAGTCCCCGGACGTGATCCCCTCAACCTCCAACGGCACAACTTGTGCACCGGCTTCATCGCTAAGAATACAAAGGATCGAATGCAAAGGCCGTACCCACCGCATCGAGCCCGCGCCCCAGCGCATCGACTTGGGCCATGGGAAGTTGCGGATGGTGGCCTCAAGCACCTCGGCCACGATCTCGGCCGCCGGACGGCCCGGTTTTTCGATGGTGGCGAAATAGACCGCACCCTTGGGGGTGTCGCGTTCCGCCAACTGGTCACGGGTCAGACCCGCACCGCGCAGGAAGCCTTCGATGGCCTTGTCCGGCGCGCCAACCTTGGGACCTTTGCGTTCCTCGCGGATGGTGGGGCTTTCGGCCAGCAGCCCTTCTATAGCCAGCGTCAGGCGGCGCGGCGTGGTCAGAGCAGCGGCAGAGGCATAGGTCAGACCGCCCTCGACCAGACCATCGGTGATCCGCTTTTTCAGGTCCTCACCGGCGCGGGCTTGCATCCGCGCGGGGATTTCTTCGGAAAACAGTTCGATCAGCAGGTCGGGCATAGTCGGTCCTTAGAAACTTACAATCGTCTGGATGACGATGGCATTGGCGATATCCACAAAGAAGGCGGATACAAGGGGCAGCACGATAAAGGCAATAGGCGACGGGCCATATCGCTTGGTCACGGCGGTCATATTCGCGATAGCGGTGGGGGTTGCGCCCAGGGCGAAGCCGCCGAACCCGGCAGCCAGCACAGCGGCGCGATAGTTCGAGCCCATCAGCGGGAACAGCACCCAGAGCACGAAGGCCACCGCGAACAGGGTCTGGGCGGTCATAATCGCGGCGATGGCGAGGCCCAGTTCGGCGATGGTCCAGAGCTGCAAGCTCATGAGCGACATGGCCAGAAACGCGCCCAGAGCGAATTCCGAGATCAGCGCCAGCGACGGTGTGCGCGCCACGGGCGGCGCTTTGGGGAACAGCGCGCTACGCAGATTGGCGATGACAATGCCCATGATCAGGCAAGGCACGAACAGGGGCAGTTTCAGCCCCGCGGCGCTGATAAAATCGCTGAGGATATAGCCCGCGATAATCGCGAGGTTCAGGTGCAGCAGCACCCGCATGATGGTCTGATGATCAATCGCCGTTTTTGCGTCAACCTCATCGGGCAGACCCACGGTATGCTCTTCCTCGGGACGGTTGGGGCTCAGCTTGCGTCCCTCGACCAGCAGCCGCGCGATGGGGCCACCGACCAGCGCCGCTAAAACAAGGCCCAAAGTCGCCACCGCCACGCCCAGTTCGGTCGCGCCCGCCAGCCCAGTCGCCTCGGCCACTTCGGGGGCCCATGCAATCGCGGTGCCGTGCCCTCCGATCAGGGCGGCCGAGCCGAACAGCACTCCGGCCTGCGCGGGATAGCCAAACAGAACCGCCCCACCAGCACCAATCACGTTCTGCGCGACGATGGTCAGAAGGGTCAATATCAGCAACAAAAGCAACGGCTTGCCGCCCGCAATCAAATCCGACAGCCGGGCATTCAGGCCGATCCCCGCAAAGAACAGCACCAGCAGGAAATCCCGCGCGGTCAGGCCAAAGGACAGCTCGATCCCGAACATCAGATAGAGCATCAGCACCACTAGCGAGGCCAGCAGACCTCCGGTCACAGGCTCCGGGATGTTGAAATTGCGCAAGGTCGCGACGCGGGCATTGATCTCGGCCCCCAGCAGGTAGACCGCAAAGCCCAGCGTTGCGGTCAGAAAATCCGGGATCGCGACGGCCTGCCCCATGCGCTATTCCTGCGGTCGGGGCGGGCATTCCTCGCCCACCACCGTGCCGTCATAGGCTTTCTCACCGCAATTGTTCAGCGCGTGCCAGACATAGCCCTTGCCGTCCTGCGTGATCGCAACGATCCGGTCGACGCCATAGTGGATGTTCTTCGCACCCATGAACGCCCGCGCCTGCCCTGATTTCAACGCATCGGCCAGCGCAACGGCGTCATAGCAATCGAACCAACCCGGCGCGGTCAGCGGCTCGGCATTTTCCACGGGGGTAAATCCGGTCATCTGGTCAGGCGTCAGGTCCGTTTCAAAACACGCCCGATACCGGATCGGAGAGCTGTCGGCATCAATCGCCTGAAACGCGCCATAGCTGATCGCCTCGGGCGCATCGGCCCCTTGCGCCAGCAGCGCGACATCCTGTCCGGGACGCGGCTCGACATCATAGTAGAACCCGTAAACCTGCAGGTAATACATGCCCGCCCCCGCCAACAGGGCCGAGAACAGAAGGATCAGCGCCAGCACTTTCCCGGTCATCTCTTACGCAGCCTCTTTCATGTTGTGCGGAAATAATCCAGATTTCAGCCCATTACGGGCTGATATAAGGCGACAGATATGGAAACCACCCTTGCCGTCGGGTTCTTTGGCGCGCTGTTCGCAATCATGAACCCGATCACCAACTTGCCCGTGTTTCTGAGCGTCACTCAGAACCTGCCCGCCGCGGATCAGCGCAAAGTCGCCGTGAAAACAGCGATTTACTGCATCGTTCTGGGCAGCGCTTTCGCCTCGGTCGGCAGTCAGGCACTGGGGCTCTTTGGCATCAGCGTCGATCACTTGCGCGTCGCGGGCGGGCTGGTCGTTCTGATGATCGGGCTGAATATGCTGAACGGCAACGAAAGCACCTCGCACCACGGCACCGACGGGGAAAAGCAAAGCTACCCCGAACCCGAGACCGTCGCGTTCTACCCGCTGGCCTTTCCCATTCTGGTCGGCCCCGGCACGATCACAACGCTGATCCTCTACGCGCATCACATCAAGACCCCGACTGAGGCCGTTGCTTACATTGGTGTTTTTCTGACCGTCGTTGCGTTGCTTCTGGTGACCTTCTGGAACGCCGCCTGGCTGGCGCAGCGGCTGTCGGACAACGCGCGCGTGATCATGAGCCGGTTTATGGGCATGATCCTGTCGGCCATTGCCATCAGCATGATCGCCGATGGCCTCAAGGCGCTGCTGCCCGGTCTGGCCTAGGCGCGGCATCAGGCCTCGAACCCGGCGGCCTCGGTCTGCACAAACGCATCGGCGCATTGCTTGGCCAGCGCTCGGACGCGGCCGATATAGGCCTGCCGCTCGGTCACCGAGATCACCCCGCGCGCGTCCAACAGGTTGAAGATATGAGACGCCTTGATGCACTGATCGTAAGCGGGGTGCGCCATCACAATGCGCTTGCCGGTCTTGGGATCGTCATGTTCCTGCGCCAGAATGGCGGCACACTCGACCTCAGCCTCTTCGAAATGGCGCAACAGAACCTCGGTGTTGGCCACGTCGAAATTCCAGCGCGCGTATTCCTCTTCGGTCTGCTTGAAGATGTCGCCATAGGTCAGCGGGCTGGGGGATTGAGGATCATTGAACGGCATGTCCATCACATGATCGATGCCCAGCACATACATGGCCAGACGTTCCAGCCCATAGGTCAGCTCGCCTGACACCGGCGCGCAATCATGGCCGCCAACCTGTTGGAAATAGGTGAACTGGCTGACTTCCATGCCGTCACACCAGACCTCCCAGCCCAGACCCCAGGCACCCAGCGTTGGGCTCTCCCAATCATCCTCGACAAAGCGGATATCATGCAGGTCCATGTCGATGCCGATGGCCTGCAACGAGCCCAGATACAGGTCCTGCAAATCCGGCGGGCTGGGTTTGATCAGCACCTGATACTGATAATAGTGCTGTAACCGGTTCGGGTTCTCACCGTACCGCCCGTCCGTCGGACGACGCGAAGGCTGCACATAAGCTGCGGCCCACGCCTTGGACCCCAAAGCGCGCAAAGTCGTCGCAGGGTGGAACGTGCCCGCGCCGACCTCCATGTCATAGGGCTGCAGGATCGCGCAGCCTTTCGAGGCCCAATAGGTCTGAAGCCGCAGGATGATCTCCTGAAAAGAACGAGGTGCGCTGCTGGGTTCGGTCATATCATTCCCCTTGGGAGGGTTCCGGTGGGTTCGGCCCTTCCTATGCAAGCCACCAAGGGGCGTCAACGGGCCAATCCGCCCCTATTGTCGCTGCGCAGCCACACCCAGAATTCCCCGTATTCCGGGCATGGCAATCAGGCCGCGATTCCGCGTACTCTGCGCCAAAGTGAAAACACTGCATAACACGGGCAGACAATGACACGCGTATTTACGGTTATTACATTCTTTTTCCTCTTCGGCCTGCGCGCCGCTTTTGCCCAGCAGGACGCTGGCGTCTGGGTTCAGGTCGAGGCACAACCCTCGCTGCGCGAAGCGCAGGACCGGGCGCAGGTTTATGCGAACTCCCTGCCAGATGTGAATGGATTTCGCCTGAACTCTGGCTGGTATGCCATTGTTATTGGTCCTTATTTGCGTGACGATGCCGAGCAGGTTCTGCGCGTCTACCGGACCGAGCGGCAAATCCCCGCAGACAGTTTCATCGCCTTTTCCAGCAGCTTCGGGCAACAATTCTGGCCCATTGGGGCCAACATCCTGAACCGCGGCGTGATCACGCCCCCGGTCCAGCCCGAACCGCAGGAACAGCCGCAGGCCGGTCTGACGCCTCAAGCCTCGGACGAAACCCGCGCGCAGGCGCTGCAGGGCGAACGCCTGCTTACCGCGCAAGAGCGCAAAGACCTGCAGACCGCGCTGCAGGCCGCCGGGTTCTACAACTCGACCATCGACGGAGCCTTCGGTCAGGGCACCCGCCGCTCGATGAGCGATTGGCAGCGGTTCAACGGGTTCGAGGCCACAGGCGTTCTGACCACCCTGCAGCGCAAGACCCTGCTGGACGATTACAACGCCCCACTGATCAGCGTCGGGATGGAGCAATACACCGACCCGCAAGCCGGGATTGAACTGGACCTGCCGCTGGGCGTTCTGGAATTTGACCGGTATGAGGCCCCCTTCGCCCATTTCAAACCCAGTTCCGATCTGGACGCCAAGGCGCTGCTGATCTCGCAAGAGGGCTCACCCGCCACCCTTCGCGCACTCTATCAGGTGATGCAGTCGCTCGAGATCATTCCGCTGGATGGTGAACGCGCCCTGCGCGGCAACAGCTTTACCATCGAAGGACGCGGCAACGGGACCGTGTCCTACACGCAGGCGGGGCTGAAAGACGGCAAGATCAAAGGCTTCACGCTGGTCTGGCCCGAAGGCGACGACGCCCGCCGTGCCCGCGTTCTGGCCGCGATGCGGGCCAGCTTTACCACCACCGATGCCGTGCTGGATGCCGGTGCCGGGGCGGATGCGGAACAGCGCATCGATCTGGTCTCGGGCCTGCAGATCCGCAAACCGCGCCTGTCGCGCTCGGGCTTCTTTGCCGATACCAACGGCACGGTTCTGACCGTCGCCGAGGCCGCCGACAGTTGCACCCGCATCACGCTGGACGGCGATCAGGAGCTGCAGGTCGCATGGCAGGACACAGCCCTCGGCATCGCCGTTCTGCGCCCCAAACAAACACTTGCCCCGATCAGTGTTGCCGAATTCCGGGCGGATCAGCCGCGCATCCAGTCTCCGGTCACCGTCTCGGGCTTTTCCTACGAAGGCGCGTTGGGAGCCCCCACCCTAACCTTTGGCGAAATCGCAGATATCCGCGGCCTGAACGGCGAGGACGGCGTCAAACGCCTCGCACTGGCATCGCAGCCCGGAGACGCGGGCGGACCCGTCTTTGACGACAGCGGCAGCGTCGTCGGCATGTTGCTGCCCAAGCCGTCGGACGGGCGCGCCCTGCCCGGTTCGGTCAGCCTTGCCGCCAATGTGGATCGTCTGACCGAAGTTCTCACCAAGGCAGGCATCGCAGGCCAACCCGCGCAGGCCTCGGCCCAGATTTCGCCGAATGAGCTGAGCCGTCGCGCCAATGGCATGACCGTTCTGGTTCACTGCTGGGACTAAGCTGTCGGGATTGATGAAAAGGCGCTGCACCCCGGTGCGGCGCCTTTTTTCTTGGACTTACAGGATGTCCGGCGTCACCCGGATCAGCGTTGGCCCCTCGGCCTCGAACGCGGCGCGCACGGCCTCTTGCATCTCATCCAGCGTCCCCGGCGCGGCGGACAAGGCCCCAAATGCCTCAGCCAGTTTGCAGAAATCCGGGTTGCGCGCGACGACGGCATTGGGCGCGATCTGACCGCGCACCATACTGTCCTCGATCTCTTTCAGCTTGCCGTTGTCCCACAGGATGATGGGCAGCGATAGACCAAGTTCCACAGCAACGCCAAGCTCTTGCATCGTGTAGTGGAACCCGTAATCCCCCGCGATCACCGCCGTGGGCTTACCCCGCCGCGCCACCGCTCCACCGATCCCGGCAGGCAGCGCGTAGCCCAGCGTGCCAAACCCGGTCGGGTGGTGCCAGTGATAGGGCACGGCCATGTCCCAGACCTCTTTGGCGACATAGGCGAATTGGGTCATGTCCGAATAGATCATCGTCTCGGCAGGCATCGCCGCGCGCAAGGCGTCGATCACCGGCACGATGCCCGGACGCCCGGCATCCACCTCGGCCCGCCAACGCGCGCGGGCGGCGCTGACTTCGGCTTCGGACCAGCCGGTCGCGGGCTTCACCTTCTCAGCCGAGGCCCACAGCGCATGGGCAAAACTCTCTCCATCCGCCTGCAGCTTGACCGCCGCGCGGTGGCGATCCGACAGGACCTCGGGGTCCAGATCGACGCGCACCATGTTGGCGGTGTGCCCCAGATCGTGCCGCCACAGATCGACCTCGCCCAGTTCGGCCCCGACAACCACAACCAGATCAGCCGAGGCAATCACCTCGGCGCTGCCCGGTCGCGGCAGCATGGACCCGAAATCCAGCGGATAGTCGGCCCCGACCAGCCCGCGCCCGGCATAGGTGGTGAAACAGGCCGCCCCCAGCTGCGTCAGGATCTGCCGCCATAGGTTCGACCGGCACCCACCGCCCAGAATGAACAAAGGCCGCTGCGCGATATTCAGCAGCGACAGAACCGAGGCCACATCGGGCGGCAGCACCTTGTTCCGCAACGCGGGTTGGTTCGGGAAGGGCGCAGGATCGGCATCGGCCTCTAGCTGCGCAATGGGGACCTGAATATGCTTGGGACGCGGGCGCGACAGTTCGAATTCCTCGAACGCCCGCTCGATCAGCCCATAGGCGGCCTGCGCGTCCTGCGCCTGACAGGACCAGTCGGCCACCGTCTCAGCCGCGGCGCGCTGATCTTTCATCTGGTGCAACTGCCCGCGCTGCGCCTGCACCTCGTCCAGACAGGATGACAGCACCAGCATCGGCACAGAATCCGAATAGGCCTGCCCCATCGGCGTCATGATATTGCACAGCCCCGGCCCGGTGATCACATAGGCCACCCCCGGCTTGCCCGTTGCGCGCGCATAGCCGTCGGCCATGAACCCCGCGCCCTGCTCGTGCCGGGCCAGAACATGGGTGATCCCGGCCTCTTCGATGCCGCGATACATCTCTTGGTTATGAACACCGGGAATGCCAAAGATCACATCAACGCCGCGATCCTTCAGCATATGAGATATCTGAGCCCCCAGAGGTCGCTTCATCACCCTCTCCAGAATTGACGTGTGAAGATTGCATAGACGGCCAGAAGCTCCAGCCGCCCGACCAGCATGCCGATGGTCAGCAACCACTTGGCTCCATCATTCAGCCCGGCGAAATTACCCGCAGGCCCGATCTGATCCCCCAGCCCCGGCCCCACATTGGCCAGCGCCGTGGCCGCGCCCGACACCGAGGTGATGAAATCCAACCCCGTCAGCGCCAGCGCCCAGGACAGAACGCCCATCGACAGCACGAAGAACATGAAGAAACTCATGACCGAGGTCAGAACGTCCCGACTGATCGCCCGCCCGTCATAGCGCGGCACGAACACCCCATGGGGCGAGCGGATACGCCGGATCTGGGTTTTGATCGAGGCAAACAGCAGTTGATAGCGGAATATCTTGATCGAACACGCGGTCGAACCCGCGCAGCCGCCGATCAGGCCGATCAGGAAGAACAGCATGATCGGGAACGATCCCCAGCCCATGTAATCGACACTGGCATAACCGGTGCCCGAGATGATCGAGGTGATGTTGAACAGCGACTCGCGCACCGCCTGTTCCCAGTGATGCGGAAAGACCGAGGTCAGGAATATCGACATCACCAGAACCAGAACCGCGATGGTCGCCAGAAACGCGCGGATCTGGCTGTCTTTCCATAACGAGCTCGTCTGGCCATTGGCCAGCTGCACATAGCGCACGAAGGGCAGCGCGGCCAGGATCATGAACACGGCGGCAGCATATTCCGCCGGACCCGAGAACGTCCCGAACGAGGCGTCGTAGTTCGAGAACCCTCCGGTCGAAATGGTGGTCAGCGCATGAACCACCGCATCGAAGAACCCCATCCCCAAACCGGCATAGACCAGCGCGCAGACGGCGGTCAGGAACACGTAGATCAGCGAAATCTGCCCGGCGATCTCCTGCGCGCGGGGCAGGATTTTGCCCATGGTCTCAAAGCCTTCGGACCGGAAGATCTGCATCCCCCCGACCCGCAGTTCAGGCAGGAACACCATGGCAACAACGATGATGCCGATGCCGCCCAGCCATTGCAGCACCCCGCGCCACAGCAACAGGCCCTGCGGCAGATCGTCGAGCCCCGAGATCACGGTAGAGCCAGTAGTGGTCAGGCCCGACATCGCCTCGAAATAGGCGTCGACAAAGCGCAGCTCCGTCTCGCCGAACAGGAAGGGGATGGCCCCAAAGACCGGCAGGGCCACCCAAACGCCCGAGGTCAACAAAAAGGTCTGACGGATGGTCAGACCTTCACCCACCCCGTTCGAGCAGCTCATCGCAAGAACGCTGCCGGTCAGCAGCGTGATGACCGCGCTTTCAAAGAAAACGTGCCACTCGCCCCGGCCCTCGATCAGGTCGGCAAGCATCGGCAGCAGCATGGTCGCCCCAAGAATGGCGACCAGCAGGCCAATCACATATCCGACCGGGCGAAGATCCATCATGACGGGCAGCGTTGGCGCGCCAGCCCGACAGTGTCAAGCAGATGATCCGCGTCAGGTGTCGGATTTTGCCGCAGAGGACGGCATTGCAGGCGGTTTCGACGGCGCGCGCGTCCGGCGATTTGCGGGTTTGGGCGCTTCGGCACTGGTTGCGGCGACAGGCTTGGGCGCTGCTGCCTTGACCGGAGCGGGCTTGGCAGCGACCGGTTTTACCGCCTCTGCAACGGGTGCAGCCTTGGGCGCGGCGGGTTTTGCGGCAGGCTTTGCGGCGGCGGCCTTCATCGGCGCAGGTTTCGCAGCGGGTTTTGCGGCAACAGTCTTCGCGGGCGCAGGTTTCGCGGCGGGCTTGGCAGCCACCGGCTTGGCGGGCGCAGGCTTCGCCGCCGCCGCAGGTTTGGGCGCGCTGGGGGCCGCCTTGGTTTTGGCCGCAGCAGCCGATTTCACCGCCGCGACAGCCTTGGCAGCGGTCGAGACCGGCTTAACCGGTGCTTTGACGGGTGTCTTCGCCGGAGCAGCCTTAGCGGCAGGTTTCGCCGCAGGTGCGGGCTTGACCGCAACAGGTTTCGCCTTTGGCGCAGCCTTTGCCTTGGGGGCCGCGGGCTTGGCAACTGCTTTGGGCTTGGCAGCCTCAGCCTTCGGTTTGACCACAACTTTCGGCTTGGCTGCAGGCTTCGCCTTGGCCGTAGGTTTGGCCGGTGCCGCCTTGCGCGGCGCAGGCGCAGGCGCCCCGGTTGTCTTCAGCCCCTGCAGCGGCGCCATCGGCAGTTCAAACGCCGCACGGGTCATGATCTGCATGATCTCCATCTGGCTGGCCATCGCGTAACCGGCCATTCGGATGGCCGCTGCCTGAAACTCAAGCGGTTGGGAAATCGGATTCATTGCATGTCTCTCCTGATAAAACCGATGCAGCACGAAAAAGGCCTCCGCCCGCCCCGGTCGCCGGGGGCGGTTCTGCAGGTTCGCGGTCCAAGGCTTGGCACGTCCCGGCTTCCCTTCGGGCTGCACACCAGACAAAAACGGGCACACAGCAGCTGCATTCGGGCTCAGTCTAACGCGAATCTTGACGCAACTGCAGCATTTCTTGCTGCATTGCGGCAATAAAGCGCCAACCGGCTATTTTTGATTGATTTTACAGCAGCTTCCGTAAGGTCAATTAGCCCACATGAAACAGGGTCGTGAACAACCTGGGGTCCAGGCTGGCGGAATCGAATGTGGGGCCTTCGGTCAGAATCGATACCGCATCATGGCTGTGCAGGCTTTCCTGATGGCTGGCGATCACACGGAAATCACCGACGTGATGATCGGCCTGCAATTCGGCACAGAACAGACGCGCAGCATCTTCGACAAAGATCGGGTTGGCTGCGTTCAGTTCGGCAAAGGCCTGTTCATCCTCGCGTTTGACCATCACCTGAGTCTCGGTCGGCACAGCGCGACGGCACAGTGCGATCAGATCCTCGAACCACAGGCAATCGGCGTTGCAGTCGACCACCACAGAAATCCGCGCCACCGAGCGCTGCGAATGCGGCGTCGCCAGCTGCCCGCGCGTGGCGCGTGCATGTTCGCTTAGTTCCAGTGAACAGGGGCAGGTCGAGGAATAGACATAATCCAGATGCATGATCTTAAGACGCTCGCCGCCCTGCTCGACGAGCTCCAGCGCGATGTCGTAATACTGATAGCCCGACAGGCCCGAACGCAGGCTCTCAACCCGGTCGGGATAGGAAAACCGCATCTGAATACGCGCATCCAGACTGTCCAGATCGGACATATAATCGTTCAGCGCGGCCTCCATCACCTCAAAGCTAAAGGTCCGCTCGGCATGTTTGTAGAAGGACCGCATGATCCGGGACATATTGATGCCCTTCTTCTCGGCCTCAAGGCTGACGGACCCGGTCACCGAGGTCTCAAGCGTCAGATCCGCGCCGTCCTTCCGGTGAAACCGGATCGGCAAGCGGAAGTTCGAGATACCAACATGCTGAATCTGCTGCTGCGCGCCACGGATCAGGCTGGACGGGCCGTTTTGCAGATCCGGCAAGGTCGCCTTGTACGCCGCATCCGCCTCAAAACCCTCGGGGTACTCGCGCGACAGGGCCGGATAGTTCGATGCCATCAGCCCGGGCACAAGCTGCGCCACAGCCGGATCAAGCTGGCTGATTTCCGCAGCCGAGGCGGTTTTCGCCCACGCCCGCAGAAGCTTTAGCGCAGCGGCGGCCTGATCGTGATCGGGGGTGTCGTCAATATCGCGCGGATGAATGTTCATAGGCACGGGTCCCTTGCTAGGCCGACGGACTATATACGACCGGGGTTTATTTACCAGTACGGAACGATACGCGCGGGATAGCATCCCGGATCGAAATTAGAGGCGGGAAACCGTCACTTTTCAACCGAAAACGCCCAATCAGGCAGTTCCATACCGCCTGACCGCACGTCACAACTGTGCGCTTAGCCCTGTGAGGCCGCCAGCGCGCGTTCGATATCCGCCAGCAGATCACCTGCATCCTCAAGCCCCACCGACAGCCGGATCAGGCCCGGTGTGATGCCCAGCTCATCGCGTTGATCCTCGCTCAGACGCTGGTGCGTGGTGGTGGCCGGATGCGTCGCAATCGACTTGGCGTCACCAAGGTTGTTCGAGATCACCGGGATCGTCAGCGCATTCAGGAAGGCAAAAGCCGCCGCCTTGCCGCCCTTGATATCCAGCGACAGAACCGTGCCGCCCTTGCCACCCAACTGCTCCTGCACCAGTGCATTCTGAGCATGGGTTTTCAGACCGGGATAGAGCGTGCGCTCCAGCGCGGGATGCCCTTCCAGCGCCTCGGCAATCTTCTGGGCACTCTCGGCCTGCGCATTCACGCGCAGCGCCATGGTTTCCAGCCCCTTTACCATGATCCAAGCGCTGAACGGGCTCAGCGCGCCGCCTGTGTGCTTCATGTAAGGCTCGACCGTGCCGCGGATAAATTCCTTGGTGCCGATGATCACACCGCCCAGCGCGCGCCCCTGCCCGTCGATATGCTTGGTCGCCGAATACACCACAACATCCGCGCCCTGTTCGATCGCGCGTGAGAAGACGGGGGTCGAGAATACGTTGTCCACGATCACAACCGCACCGACCGCATGGGCCAGTTCAGAAACCGAAGCGATATCAATCACCTCAAGCGTCGGGTTTGACATGGATTCGAAGAATACCGCCTTGGTGTCGGGCCGGATCGCGGCCTTCCACGCATCCAGATCAGTGCCGTCGACAAAGGTCACTTCAACGCCGTACCGCGTCAGAATATTCTCAAGGATATACAGACAAGACCCGAACAGCGCCTTGGCCGAGACCACGTGGTCCCCCGCCTTCAGCACCGAAGTCAGCGCGCCATTCACCGCCGCCATGCCAGAGGCTGTGGCAAAGGCATCCTCGCCCCCTTCCAGCGCCGCGATACGCTGTTCGAACATCGACACGGTCGGGTTGCCATAGCGGGCATAGATGAACTCATCCGGGCCGGTCTCGATGAACCGTGCCTCGGCCTGCTCGGCATTGTCGTAAACGAAGCCCTGCGTCAGAAAGATCGCCTCGCTGACCTCGTTATACTGACTGCGACGGATGCCGCCATGGACGGCTTGGGTGCGCTTGTTCCAGCTCTCGCTCATGTCATTCCTTTCAGCCCCTTGGGGGCAAACAAAAAACCCCAGACGCGGCCAAGCGAAAGGGGTCTTTCATCCTGACCTTTTAGCGGTGTTGTTTAGCGTGGCCCGCAATCCGGTAACAAATCGCCACGTGGTGCCGATGCGTTTACGCCCCGTCCCGGCCATCGTCAAGCCCGGCGGCGCGTTGGTCACGGTTTCGTAACACGGTTGCGCGCCCTCTTGCCGAATGGTCCCAAACCCTCATGATCATCCCAAACGCAGGAGGCCCCATGATTGATCTCTATTTCTGGCCCACGCCGAATGGCTGGAAGGTTTCCATCTCCCTGGAAGAGATGGAACTGCCCTACACCACCCACCTGATCAACATCGGCAAGGGCGATCAGTTCGACCCCGAGTTCCTGAAAATCTCTCCCAACAACCGGATGCCCGCCATCGTCGACCCCGACGGCCCCGACGGCGCGCCTGTTTCCGTATTCGAAAGCGGCGCGATCCTGATGTACCTGGCCCGCAAGACCGGACGGCTCTATGGCGAGACGGAGCGCGACCGCATCGCCGTCGAGGAATGGTTGATGTGGCAAATGGGCGGCGTTGGCCCGATGGCTGGTCAGGCGCATCACTTCCTGAAATACGCCCCCCAACTGGACCCGCCCCAGCACCTGCCCTACGCTCAGGACCGCTATCGCACCGAGGTCGGACGCTTGTACGGCGTGCTGGATCGTAGACTGGCCGAAAACGAATACGTCGCGGGCGATTTCTACTCCATCGCCGATATCTCGATCTGGGGCTGGGCGAGCCTGTGGGAAGGCCAGCAACAGGTGCTTGAGGACAAACCCCACTTTAGCCGCTGGCTCGAGATGATGAGCGCCCGCCCCGCGGTTCAGGCAGGCCGCGCGCTGCATGCCGACCTGCGCGGCGATCACCGGGATAAGCAATCGCAGGGGGTCCTGTTCAAGCGGTGACAAACCGGGCCGCCCAAACGCGGCCCGTGCAAAACCGTCAGTAGCCGGGCGAATGGTTCCCCGCATCATCCTGACCACCCCCGAAATACCGCGCAAGATCGTACATAGGGCTGCGATAGGGCAGATCACGGATGCACACGGATGGCAGCCCCTGAGATTTCCTCAGGTGAGACAGCAGGTGGTCCGAGCCAAAATCCTGGACCCAAAAACCGATGCTCTCAAACAGGTTCGATTCGCTTTTCTGCGTGATGCTGACACAGACGGCGCGTCCCTTTCTCAGCACGACGGTCAACTGGTTCAGATCGTATCTTAACGTGCCCTCGATATCGTACCCGGACATAGTCAGTTGCAGACCCGCGCCCTCTTCTTCGATCCGCGTGCGCACCGACATGGTTTCCGTGATCGGTAAATAAGTTGCCGTGTCGAAGGTGTTCGTCTTGAACGAGGTCGTGAAAAACCCATCTGGGTCGACGGGCCCGGTCGCATGAAACCCGTCATCCGAGTCTGGCTTGTATTTCAGGATTTCAAAGGCCGCCTCTGTCGACATCGGCACAGACACGCGGGATTTATCGCGCATGAAACTGGACGGAATCGCAAATAGCACGAACATGCACAGGTACAATCCCAGCCACAGGAATATCGCCCCGAACGACACAATGAAGGTGAGCCACAGCACAGCCATGATCCCCTCGTCCCTCGGCATATAGTCGGGCAGGATTTCGATCAGAGGCAGAAACATCAACAGCAGCCCCAGCACCATCGCGGCACAGACCGTCTCCCACCAGACACGGGGATAGACCAGGATCAGGCCCGCAATTGTTCCCACGCAAACCAGCCCGACGCCCGCCCTGACATAAAGGTCGGCCAGTATCTCAGCACGCCCAAAGAGCGTCTCTCCGGCCAAAAACCCCAGACCCATGATGACTAGGCACGTCGCCACCAGCCGCCGCAGTCGAAAAACCCGGTACAAATATCTGTTTTGCATAATCTTATTCCCTGAGATTGAGTCGACTTGTCTCACACAATCAAGGCAGGAAAGTGGCTCCTGGCAGCACCACAGATCACCGTCAGGGCTTTTGCGCCCCCACCCGACGGACCGCCGCCGCCACCGAAACGAAACCCGAATTATCACGATTAAGACCCACCCACGACACTCCGGGTCGCAATTGCCACTGGAAACACCTAACTCCCTTGACTAAGGAAGAATTCGAACATCGCAAAAGGAAGACGCACGCAATGGCAAAGATCACCTATGTCGAGCACGGCGGTACCGAGCACACAGTCGAGGTCGCCAACGGACTGACCGTCATGGAAGGCGCCCGTGACAACAATATTCCGGGCATCGAGGCCGATTGCGGCGGCGCCTGCGCCTGCTCGACCTGCCATGTCTATATCCACCCAGACTGGGTCGAGAAAGTTCCCGCAAAGGACGACATGGAAGAGGACATGCTGGATTTTGCCTACGAACCCGACCCCGCCCGCTCGCGCCTGACCTGCCAGATCAAGGTCACCGACGCCTTGGATGGCCTTGTGGTTCAAATGCCGGAAAAACAGATCTGATGCACTCCAAAGCGCCGCGCCCGCCCATCCGCCTATGGCAACGCCGGGCCCGCGGCGCGCTTCTGACCTTGTGCATGTGGCTGGCCGGACAAGCCTCTGCTTCTGCCGCCGAAACCATCACCTCTGCCCGGTATACCGAACCCACCACACGCTATGCCCATGGCGTGCTGGGCGACAATATCGAATATGGTGCACTGGAAATCACCGTTGAGAACGCCGACCCCAACAAACAGATGGTAC
This sequence comes from Ruegeria sp. AD2(2025), assembly GCF_056542385.1. NCBI lineage: Bacteria > Pseudomonadati > Pseudomonadota > Alphaproteobacteria > Rhodobacterales > Roseobacteraceae > Ruegeria > Ruegeria sp. AD2(2025). The sequence goes on along the minus strand of NZ_JBQFZS010000002.1, from coordinate 149,954 downwards.
TGACGATCCGGCTGCCACAGGACCGGGTGTTCGAGGACCTCGCCCCCCGATTATCAGACGTTGATCTTGATGGAACGAACGAGGTCATCGTCGTCGAATCGCAGGAAAACACCGGCGCGCAACTCGCCATCTACAACGCACGCGGCGACAAGATAGCTGCCACGCCACATATTGGCACGCGCTACCGCTGGCTCGCCCCGGCAGGGATTTGGGATCTGGACAATGACGGCCAAATCGAAATCGCCTATGTGGATCGCCCACACCTGGCCAAAACCCTGCGTATCTGGCGCTACTCAGACGGCAACCTGACCGAAATCGCAACCCTTCCCGGCCTGACCAATCACCGTATCGGAGATGCCTTTATCGCTGGCGGACTACGCTATTGCGCGACAGGTCCCGAACTTATCCTCGCAAGCTCGGATTGGTCCCGCATCATCAGCGTTTCCTACAAAAATGGCTGGCAAACCACCGACCTCGGCCCGCTGCGCAACCGCAAAGACCTGACCTCAGCCCCAAACTGCTGATCCACCCTTCATCTGGCCACAAATATCCCGGGGAGCGCGAGGGGCAGCGCCCCTCGTCCCACAGATAAAGCCGGGCGCAGCCCGACAATCAGCTCACAGCGCCCGCCAGCCAATATCCCGCCGGTAAAACCCGTCGGCCCAATCAACCCCATCGACCATCGCATAGGCCCGGTCCCGCGCTTCCTGCAAGCTCTGCCCGCGTGCGGTGATATTCAAAACCCGACCGCCTGACGCCACAATCTGCCCATCCGCCGCTTTGGTCCCGGCGTGAAACACCATATTGCTGCTGTCCTCGGGCAGATCCGCCAGACCACCAATAGCCGAGCCCTTCTCATAAGCCCCCGGATACCCCTTCGCCGCCATCACCACCGTGATCGCATGATCGTCCGCCCAGTTCACACGCGTCTCACCCAGCCGCCCTTCGGCAGCGGCGTGCATCAGGTCCATCGCCTGCGCACCCAGCCGCATCATCAGCACCTGACATTCGGGATCGCCAAACCGCACGTTGTATTCCACCAGCCGGGGCTGCCCGTCCTTGATCATCAGACCCGCATACAGCACCCCCTGAAACGGCATCCCGCGCCGCTTCATCTCGGCCATGGTCGGGCGCACGATTTCGTCCATCGCACGCGCCTCGACCTCAGCGTTCAGCACCGGGGCCGGAGAATAGGCCCCCATGCCTCCCGTATTCAGCCCGGTATCGCCCTCGCCCACACGCTTGTGGTCCTGCGCTGTGCCGATCGACAGCACCTCTTCGCCATCACAGAGCACGAACAGCGATGCCTCTTCGCCCTCCATGAACTCCTCGATCACCACCTCGGCCCCGGCCCCGCCGAAGGCCCCCCCGAACATATCGTCAATCGCGTCCAATGCAGCCTGCTCGTCCATCGCCACGATCACGCCCTTGCCCGCAGCCAACCCATCGGCCTTCACGACAATCGGAGCGCCCTGCACCCGGATATACGCCTTTGCCGGTTCGGCCTCGGTGAAACGGGCATACGCCGCCGTAGGTGCACCGGCCGCATCGCAGATCTCCTTGGTGAAACTCTTCGACGCCTCTAACTGCGCCGCCGCCGCTGATGGTCCAAAGACCAACACCCCGGCCTCGCGCAAACGATCCGCAACTCCGGCTGCCAAAGGCGCTTCGGGGCCGACAATCACGAAATCAATCGCGTTTTCCTCGGCAAAGCTGACCACCGCGCCGCCATTCTCGATATCCAGCGCCGCGCATTCAGCAATCTGAGCGATCCCGGCATTGCCCGGTGCCACGATCAGACGATCGCATTTGGGGTTCTGCATCACCGCCCAGGCCAGGCTGTGTTCACGCCCACCGCTGCCGAGAATAAGGATGTTCATGAAAGCTCTCCGATCTGCTTGGCCTCGCCTGCGCGGCGTTCTAAGCTGCGCAGACATTCGACACAAGGCGCTGAAATGTCCGACCTGCTTGACGACCCCATTCCCGGCCAGAACACCCCCGAATACACCGTCTCGGACATCTCGGGCGAAGTGAAGCGGACACTCGAAGGCAGCTTTAGCCGCATTCGCGTGCGCGGTGAGGTCGGGCGCGTGTTCAAAGCCCGCTCTGGCCACCTGTATTACGACATCAAAGACGACCGGAACGTGCTGGCCTGCACCACGTGGAAAGGCCAGATCTCGGGCCTGTCCGTGGTTCCCGAAGAAGGGCTTGAGGTCGTCGTGACCGGCCGCCTGACCGCCTTTGGCGCGCAGTCGAAATACAACCTCAACGTCGATGAGGTCACCGTCGCCGGACAAGGCGCGCTGATGGCGCTGCTGGAAAAGCGCAAGAAACAACTGGAATCCGAGGGCCTATTCGCGCCCGAGCGCAAGAAACCCCTGCCCTATCTGCCGCAGATCATCGGCGTCGTGACCTCACCCTCGGGTGCGGTAATCAGAGACATCCTGCACCGCCTGCGCGACCGCTTTCCGCGCAAGGTTCTGATCTGGCCGGTCGCCGTGCAGGGCGCAAACTGCGCCGCCGAAGTCACCCGCGCCATCGAAGGTTTCAACCAACTCACCCCGGGCGGAGCGCTTCCGCGCCCCGACCTGATCATCGTCGCCCGCGGCGGTGGCTCGATCGAGGACCTTTGGGGCTTCAACGAAGAAACCGTCGCCCGCGCCGCCGCCGCCTCGGACATCCCGCTGATTTCAGCCGTGGGGCATGAGACCGACACGACCCTGATCGACTATGTCTCGGACCGCCGCGCGCCCACGCCCACCGCCGCCGCCGAACTGGCCGTACCCGTCCGCATGGAACTGCTGGCCTGGACCGGTGAGCAAGGCGCGCGCCTTTCGCGGGCCGCCACCGACGCCGTGCAGCGCCGCAGCCAGCGCCTGCGCGACCTGTCCCGCGCCTTGCCGCGCCCCGATACGCTGCTGGACAGCCCTCGCCAACGGCTCGATCAGGTGGCCGAACGCCTGCCCAACGCCCTGATCCGGGGCGTCCAGACCCGTCGCGTCAAACTGCTGGACAGCTCGGCCCATCTGCGCCCCTCGACCCTGCGCGGCCTGGTCGAAACCCGCCGCGACCGCTGGCGCAACCTGTCCTCGCGCCTGTCGCTGCGTCCCATCCAGCGCGAGCTGCAAACCCGCCGCGACACGCTGAGCCGCCTGACCGAGCGTCTGAACACCGCCCAGACCACCCGTCTGGACCGCCTGCACCAACAGCTCGAGGCCACCGACCGCCTGCGCGAAACCCTCAGCTATAAGGCGACGCTCGATCGTGGCTATGCCGTCATCCGCGCGGGCGGTCAGGTTCTGACCCGCAAGGCCGAGGCCGAGAAACACAGCACCTTCGAGATCGAGTTCGCCGACGGCACCCTCAGCACCGCCCCCGGCAGCCCGGCCAAACCCAAACGCACCCCCAAGCCCCCCGCTCCGGATCAGGGGTCACTGTTCTGATCCATGCTGACGATCTGGGGGCGCAAAACATCATCCAACGTACAGGCGCTGATGTGGTGCGTCGGCGAGCTGGGCCTGGCCTATCAGCGCCATGATGCCGGACACCGGTTCGGCGGGCTGGACAACGCCGAATTCGCGGCGCTGAACCCGAACCGAACGATCCCGGTTCTGCAGGACGGCACCGCCGCCCCGATCTGGGAAACCGGAGCCATCCTGCGTTACCTCGCCGCCCGACACGGAGATGCCCAGTTCTGGCCCCCGGACCCCCTGCAGCGCGCTGCGGTCGACAAATGGGCCGAATGGGCCAAGATCAACGTGGCGATGGCGTTCACGGTGCCGGTCTTCTGGCGCGTTGTCCGCACCGCCGCCGCCCAGCAGGACAGCGCCGCCATTAGGCGGGCCGTCGCCGATCTGGAACGGAAACTGAAGATCGCCGACCAGCAGCTGTCGCAGACCGCCTACCTCGCCGGACCGACCTTTACGCTGGCCGATATTCAGCTGGGCCATATCCTCTATCGCTATTACGACATTGACATTCGGCGCGCCGCGCTACCGAACCTGCGGCAATACTATCGGAACCTCACCGAACGGCCCGCATTCCGAGACCACATTATGATCGGATACGACGAATTGCGCGTTCACTGAACTCAGACCCCGACCTCCGGCCCATAACAAACCATTTCCGCATCAACTTCCCCGGCCTCATAAAGCTCAGTGGCGGTCTGACCATCGTCGCGCTGTGCGGTCAGCCGCCCGCCGGATTCGGTGAAGACCCAGCATTGCGGATCGGCCCGCCCTTCATACGCGAAACAAATCCGCCCCTCATGCGGGTACCAGATGCCTTCCAGACAGTCGCCGTCCAGATAGGACCAGATGACACGCCTGCCGGGCAGATACCGCTCGGCCCCGTAAACCTGCCCGCCAAACCCGAAAAACAGCGTCTTGCCCCGGGTATGGGCATCAAACTCGGCCCCTGACATAGGCGACTGCGCCGCGACAGAAGGCGCAGTCAGAACCAGCAGAATCATCCACATCCTGACCATACCCACAGTCTGCCAGATGCCGCCCCAACGCGCCATTCACCCTTTCGCGGGCGGCTCCCCCGACGTCACATCTTGCCCGACCCACGTAAACATGCGGACATGCAGCAAAAAACGGGGACAGACCATGTCGACATTCCTGCTCTGGGCCGCCGCCGCCCTGGCGCTAGCCTACCTGCCGCTGACCACCCGCCCGGCCGGCCCCCTGCGCACCGGGCTGAAAACCGCCTCCGTCGCGTTGCTGGCCCTGATCGCTGCGCTCACCGACGCGCCGGGGCTACTGATCGCCGCCCTCACCCTTTGCGCCATCGGCGACGCGCTCCTGTCGCGCGAGACCGAGGTCACCTTCATGGCCGGCATCGCCGCCTTCGCCGCCGGGCATCTGGCCTATATCGCCCTGTTCCTGACCCATCCCGCCAGCGATGCGGGCCTGATCCTGACCCACCCCGCGATCTTCTGGTCTCTCCTGATCCTCGGCATCGTCATGGCCACCCTGCTCGCCCCCCGCGCCGGAGACCTCAAGGCCCCCGTGCTGGCCTATGTCCCGATCATCCTCGGCATGGGCGTCACCGTTTTGGCCCTTCCCGACACAGGCCCCCTCCGCTGGGCCCTTCCCGCCGCGCTGGCGTTCATCGCCTCAGATCTGATCCTCGCGACCGAGAAGTTCCTGCTGCCCGCAAACCATCCCGCCCTGCGGCTGACCCCCTATCTGGTCTGGCCGCTTTATTGGGGCGCGCAGGCCGGGTTCCTGATCGCCTTCACCTGACCCTTTGCAACTGCCACCAATCCGCATTAGGTGAAGGGACCATCTGCGGAGACCAAAATGGCATTTTTCTCAAAGCTCAAGGACAAGCTGTTCAAATCCTCCTCGCGCCTCGAACAGGGGCTGGACGCGATTGTCGAGGATGGCGGCGAGGAAACCGCACCCGACCCGGTGCCCCAACAGCCCGAACCGGAACCCAGCCCGCAGGCCGCCAGCCCCGAACCTGCACCCCAGCCGCCTGAACCGCCGACACTTGCGCCCAAACCGGCCCCAACCGAATCCAAAGGCCTGCTAGGCCGCCTCTTCAGCCGCAGCGACAGCCAAACCGCGATCCGCCGCACACTGGACGACGACATGCTGGAACAACTCGAAGAGCTGCTGATCGCCTCGGACATGGGCGTCGACACCGCCCTGCGCGTCACCGCCAACATGGCCGAGGGGCGACTGGGCCGCAAACTCTCGACGCAGGAAATCAAGCACCTGCTGGCGCAGGAAGTCGCCCGCGTGATGGAACCGGTGGCCAAGCCCATGCCCCTCTACCCCAAACGCCCGCAGGTCGTGCTGGTCGTGGGCGTCAACGGCTCTGGCAAAACCACCACCATCGGCAAGCTTGCCAGCCAGTTCAAAGCCGCAGGCAAAAAAGTCGTCATCGCCGCCGGAGACACCTTCCGCGCCGCCGCCGTCGAACAGCTGCAAGTCTGGGGCGACCGCGCGGGCGTGCCCGTGCTCACCGCCCCCGAAGGCTCTGACCCTGCCAGCCTCGCCTTTGATGCCCTGAGCAAAGCGCAAAACGACGGCGCAGACCTGCTGATGATCGACACCGCAGGCCGCCTGCAAAACCGCGCCGACCTGATGGAAGAGCTGGCAAAGATCGTCCGCGTCATCCGCAAGGTCGATGACACCGCCCCCCACAACACCCTGCTGGTGCTGGACGCCACCACCGGCCAGAACGCGCTCAGCCAGGTCGAAACCTTCCGTAAACTGGCCGATGTCTCGGGCCTCGTCATGACCAAGCTCGACGGCACCGCCAAAGGCGGCGTACTCGTCGCGCTAGCCGACAAGTTCGGCCTGCCGATCCACGCCATCGGCGTTGGCGAACAAATCGACGACCTCGCCCCCTTCGACCCCGAAGATTTCGCCGCCGCCCTGACGGGCCTGCAAACCTGATCCAGACCTTCATCTGGCCAGAAGTATCCTCGGGGGGTGTGGGGGGCAGACAGCCCCCCACGCTCTCCACCCAGACAAAGGCCCGCAGTTGAGCACCTGGCTGATCTCCCTCGAAGGCACCGAAGCCGGCCATCACCTCGCCCTCGGCCTCGCACTGATGGCCGCCTTCCTGCACGCCGCTTTCGGCGCGCTACAAAAGGGCCGCCACGACCCATGGATGTCGCGCGGTGCCATCGATGCCTGCTATTGCCTGATGGCTATGCCCTTCGCCTTCTTCGTGGTCCCATGGCCCGAACCCTATATGTGGCCCATCTTCGCCGTCGTCTGGCTCATCCATATCGGCTACAAGGTTCTGCAGGCAGCGGCCTATACCAAAGGCTCGTACACCGTCGTCTACCCGGTCGTCCGCGGCACCGGCCCGCTTTTCACCGTGATCGGAGCCTACCTGCTGTTTCAGGAAACCTTCACGGCCATCCAATGGCTCGGCGTCGCCACCCTGATGGCCGGCATCTTTGGCCTCGCCGCCTATAACCTGCGCTATCTCGAAACCAACCGCGAAACACTGGGCATCGCGCTGGCGCTGGCGCTGGCCACGGGCCTGTTCGTGGCGCTCTATACCACCTATGACGCCTACGGCATCCGCGCGACCGCCGACCCCTTCACCTTCCTTGCGTGGTTCTTCATGATCGACGGGGCCGCCATGCCACTATACGCCGCGCTCAGATACCGCGCCATGATCCACCGCCCCGCGCTCGGGCCGCTGATGCTGCGCGGGCTGGCCGGTGGCATCATCGCGCCACTGTCCTTCGGCTCAATCATGCTCGCCACCCGCCTCGACAAAGTGGGCGAGGCCGCCATCCTGCGCGAAACCTCAACCGTCTTCGCCGCGCTCATCGGCTGGCTGGTGCTGAAGGAAACCGTCGGCCCAAGGCGCGTTGCGCTCATGGCATTGATTGCACTCGGCGCCGTAATAGTTGAAATGGGCGGGTAAGCAGCAGGTCGGAATCATGGCAGAGAAAAAAGACATCAACCCCTTCCTCAAACAGGTGCTGGAGCTCGGGCCTCCGCTCGCCTTCTTCTTCATCTACCTGCGCCTGCGTGATGACAATTTCGTGATCGGCGGCACCGAATATTCGGGCTTCATCGTCGCCACCATCCTGTTCGTGCCCCTGATGCTGGCCGCAATGGGCATCCTGTGGTACCTCACGGGCAAGCTCAGCCGGATGCAGATCTTCACCGCCTTCATGGTGATCTTCTTCGGCGGCCTCACGGCCTGGTTCAATGACGAGCGGTTTTTCAAGATGAAAACCACGCTGGTCTACGGCTTCTTCTCGGCCATCCTCGGCATCGGTCTTTTGCAGGGGAAATCCTATCTGGCCTATGTCCTGGACGAGATGCTGCCCATGCGCGACGAGGGCTGGATGATCCTGACCCGACGCCTCTGCGCCTGCTTCGCGGTGCTGGCGGTGGCCAATGAACTGGTCTGGCGTACGTTGTCGACCGACCTTTGGGTCAAGATCGAAACCTTTGGGTTTCCCATCGCCCTGATGGCCTTCCTGATGCTGCAATTCAGCATGTTGCAACGCTATATGGACGACCCCGACCAGCAATAGCGGTGGGCCGTGGCGGCTGAAATCTCCGATGAAATCTCTTGGCTTAGCGTCAAAGCTGTGGAAAGCTGGGGCACCACCCACACCACTCAGCCGGAGAAACCAGCCCGAATGATGGCCTTTCCCAACAGCGGATTCCTCTCCGAGGCATCGCCGGAACTGCGTGCCATGCTGGCCGCGCAGGCGTCCGAGGTCACGCTGGACCGCGGCGATATCCTGTTCGAACAGGGCGACCCGGGCGAAGCGCTCTATGCCATCCTCTCGGGCACGCTCGAGGTGTCCTTTCTGGCCATGAGCGGGCGCAAGCTGTCGCTGAGGCTGATGCGCCCCGGCGAGGTGTTTGGCGAGATCGCGCTGTTCGACAGCGGCCCCCGCACCGCAACCATCACCGCGGCGGAACCCGCAAGCGTGCTGAAAGTGCGGCACAAGGATGTGATGGACCAGATCCGCCAGCACCCCGATCTGGCGGTCGACCTGATCCGGCTGGCCGGGCTGCGGATGCGCTGGATGGGCGATCAGCTGAACGAACAGGTGTTTCTGCCGATGCCGATCCGGCTGGCCCGCAAGCTGCTGCATCTGGCCGGCCAGCAGGACACGCCCTCGGCCCGCATCACCCTGTCGCAAAGCGAACTGGCCGAGTTCGTCGGCGCCACGCGCGAGGCGGTGTCCAAAACCATCTCGACCTGGAAACGGAACAATGTGGTCGAAGCCTCTCGCGGGGGGCTGCAGATTCACGATTTCGACGCGCTGCGACAACTGGCCGAATCCGATTTAATCTAAATTTTCGGCACAGATGTGATCCGCTTCACATACGTCGCCCCCAGATTGCCCTAACGTCAATCCTGTTACCGTAGGAGGTCGGGTTTATCATCCCCGATATCTGTCCACCGACCTCTCCCTGTACGAAAGCCATATGCCTTCCTGGGCATATGGCTTTTTCCTTTTCCAGCCCGAAAAAGAAAAAGGCCGGGACGCGGGGCCCCGGCCCTTGTTCCTGATCGGCGTCCTCTATTCGAGGCTCAGCGCGACGAATCTGGGCTCACCGCCCCGGCGCACCAGCAACAGCAGCGACTTGCGCCCCGCCTCGCGCGCCTCATCCATCCGCGCCTCAAGATCCGCGATCGAGGTCACCTTCTGCTGCCCCGCCTCGGTGATCAGATCACCGGCGCGCAGGCCCTTTTCAAACGCTTCCGAGGCCTCGTCCACATTGGTCACCAGCAGCCCTTCGGCATCGGCATCCAGCCCCAGCTCCTCGCGTTGGCTGTCGCCCAGCGGTGCGATGGTCAGGCCCAGAATGTCCTTATCCTCCTCGACCGGCGCTTCGGCCTCGGGCTCGCCGCCCTCTTCGGCGCGCTCGGCATCCTCGCGGCGGCCCAGCGTCACCAGAACGGTCTGCGTACCACCGTCGCGATGCACCACGACGCGCACCGATTTGCCCACGGTGGTCTCTCCGACCTGCCGGACCAGACCGCGCGTATCCTCGACCTCGACCCCGTCAAAGCTGATGATCACGTCGCCCGCCAACAGACCAGCGTCTTTCGCCGGGCCATCCGGCACATCGCTGATCAGCGCGCCGCCGGGTTTTTCCAGCCCCATCGCCTCGGCCATATCCTCGGTCACGTCCTGAATGCGCACACCCAGCCAGCCGCGGCGGGTCTCGCCGAACTCGCGCAGTTGATCGACCACCTTGATCACCACATTCGACGCCATCGAGAACCCGATACCGATCGAGCCGCCATTGGGCGACAGAATCGCGGTGTTCACCCCGATCACCTCGCCATTCATGTTGAACAGCGGCCCGCCCGAGTTGCCCCGGTTAATCGCTGCATCTGTCTGGATGTAGTCGTCATAAGACCCGCTCAGCGCCCGGTTCCGGGCCGAGACAATCCCGGCGGAAACCGAGAACCCCTGCCCCAGCGGGTTGCCCATCGCAATCACCCAATCGCCGACGCGCATGGTGTCGCTGTTGCCGAATTTCACATATTGCAGCGGCCCTTCGGCCTCGACCTTCAGCAGCGCGATGTCGGTCTTTTCGTCCGTGCCGATCACCTTGGCCACCAGTTCCTTGACCGGCTGCCCGTCACCCGGGAAGAACTCGATCAGAATCTCGTCGGCTTCCGCAATGACGTGATTGTTGGTGACGATGAATCCGTCCTCGGAAATCACGAACCCCGATCCCAGCGCATTGCTGCGACGCGGGCGGTTTTCGCCATCGCCGCCGTTGCGGTCCTGAAATTCACGGAAAAAATCCTCGAACGGAGAGCCCTCCGGCACGATCCCCTGTGGGCCGGTCTGGCCCTCGATCAGGGTCGAGGTGGTGATGTTCACCACCGCCGGGCTGATCTGTTCGGCCAGCGGCGCAAGGCTTTCGCGCGCCTGTGCTGCCACAGTCTGCGCCAGCACCAGCAGCATCCCCGCCAAGGCCAGCCACATCAGCCGCACCATTCCACCAACCTCGTCCCGCCGGACGGACACAACGCGCGCTTTCGCCTGCACTTGGGGTTCTCCTTGTCGAAACCTGTTCACGGGGACCTAGCTTGCAGCCCACCCTTGGCAACCAATGTAGTCAGTTTGGCCAAGCCCGCAACTCGGGATCGCGGGGAAATCACCGGCACGTGAGGGCCAGACGCTAAAACCCCACCTGATACGCGCCCCACAGCAGGATGAAACCGCTGACCACGCACAGCAACCCCATCAGCCGCCGCGCCTGTTCGGGCAGCGCCCGCAGTGCTTCAAGCATGCGTTCAATAAGCGAAGGGGCCAGCGCATAGGCCAGCCCCTCGACAATCAGCACCAGCCCGAAGGCCAGAAGGATCATACCCATTACCGGGATGCCTGCCCTGTGGGTGACTTCAGGTAGTTGAAGAACTCTGAATCCGGGCTCAGCACCATCGAGCTGTTGCCCCCGCCCAGCGCTTTTTCATACGCGGTCAGAGAGCGGTAGAATTCAAAGAACTCCGGGTCCGCGCCATAGGCTTCGGCGAAGATCGCGTTGCGCTCGGCGTCGGCCTCACCGCGAATGATCTCGGCCTCGCGGTTTGCGTCGGATACCAGTTCGACCACGGTCCGGTCGGCCTGCGCACGCACACGCTGCGCGGCCTCGTTACCGCGGGCGCGTTCGTCAGTGGCCTCACGTTCCCGTTCCGCCTTCATCCGGTCAAAGGTCGCTTCGAGGTTGGCCTGCGGCAGGTCGGTCGCTTTCAGACGCACGTCGATCACGCTCACGCCCAGCGCGCGGGCTTCGGCAATCGCACTGTTCCGAATACGCAGCATCAGCGCGGCACGGTCGGAACTCAGGATGTCACGCGAGGATACCGAACCCAGAACCTCACGCGTTTCTGCGCGCAGGATGCGGTCCAGACGATCCTCGGCCACCGGAATGCCTCCGACACCAACGGCCTGACGGAACTGCTCCAGATCGGAAATCCGATAGCGGGCAAAGGCGTCGACCACCAGACGACGATCGTCCAGAGGCGTCACTTCCAGCGGCTGCACATCGATCGACAGGATGCGGTCGTCATAGCGAACCACTTCCTGAATCAGCGGGATCTTGAACGCCAGACCGGGCTCTTCCTTCACCGCGACAACGCGGCCAAACTGCAGAACCAGCGCACGCTCGCGCTCGTCCACGATAAAGATCGAGGACAGAATACCGACAATCGCAATCACGATAACCGGCAGAATGAATGTTGCTTTACGCATCAGTTGCTCTCCTGTCCGGAATTGCGGCGCAACTCGTTCAGCGGCAGATACGGCACGACGCCCTGCCCCGATCCGGTCGAGTTCTCATCCAGAATGATCTTGTCCACGTCACCCAGAACCTGCTCCATCCGTTCCAGATACAGACGTTTGCGGGTCACATCCGGCGCTTTGGAGTATTCTTCCAGAACCGCGCTGAAACGGCTGGCCTCACCCTGCGCGCTGTTGATCTGCTGGGCGCGATAAGCTTCGGCCTCTTCCAGAACCTGTGCGGCCTCACCGCGGGCTTCGGCAAGCACACGGTTGGCATAAGCGTCAGCGACGTTCTGCAGACGGTCACGTTCCTGCGCAGCGGCCTGAACATCGCGGAAGGCGGCGATCACGTCCTGCGGCGGGTCGGCCTTGTCAAAGTTCACACGAACGATGTTCACGCCCGAGTCGTAGCTGTCCATCGTCTGCTGAATCAGCTCCTGCAGACGTTCGGCGATAATACCGCGATCCCGGTTCAGGATCGGGGCCAGTTCGCTTTGCGCGATGATCTCACGCATGGCCGATTCCGACACGGCGCGGATCGTCTGACGCGGGTCGCGCAGGTTGAACAGGTACTTGGCCGGGTCATTGATGTTCCAGACGACCTGATAGTCGATATCGACCACATTCTCGTCGCCGGTCAGCATCAGACCATCGTCGCTGCCGCGCGCGCCGCCCATATCTTCGTTCTGTTCGCGGGTGACCGGAATAACCTCGGCGGTCACAAACGGCCACGGGGCAAAGTTCAGACCGGGGTTACCCACGGCCGAAAACTCTCCCAGAAACAGCTCAACCGACTGTTCTTCGGGCTTGACGGTGTAGAAGCTGGCCAGCCCCCACAAGACCGCAGCGGCCACAAGACCAATCGCAACGGTCCCCTTGGTAAACGCCGGACCACCGCCGCCGCCTGAGCCGTTGGTGCCACGGCCACCGCCGCCACGGCCGCCCATAAGGACGCGCAGCTGCTCCTGACCCTTTTTCATCAGCTCGTCGATCTCGGGGATCTGCGGGCCGTCGCCTTCGGGGGGCTTGCGCCCGTCCCCGTTGTTACCCCGATTTCCTCCGCCACCGGATGAGCCTCCGCCCCCCCAGGGGCCGCCGCTGTTGCCCGCCATATGTGTTTTTTCCCTTGTGTTGGACCGTGTGATCACGGCTTCCCTTGTAACGTGTGTGCGCGCGGTTGCAAATCAAGCCGTGCGTACAGGTTGCCGCATTGTCACCAGTTCTTCGGCCATCACCGGATGAACCGCAACCGTGCGGTCGAAATCTTCCTTGGTGGCGCCCATCTTGACCGCGATCCCGGCCAGCTGGATCATCTCACCCGCGCCCGGCGCCACGATGTGACAGCCCAGAACCTTGCGCGTCGCCTGAGACACGAGCAGCTTCATCAGAACGCGCTGCGTGCCACCCGCAAAAGCCTTCTGCATCGGCTTGAACGAGGTTGCATAGACCTCGATCGGTTCCTGCGCCGCCGCCTCTTCTTCGCTCATACCCACAGTGCCCATTTCCGGCTGCGTGAAGATCGCGGTCGGGATCAGCTCGTGATCCACAGGTGTCGGGTTGCCTTTGAACACGGTCTCGACAAAGGCCATACCCTCGCGGATTGCGACCGGAGTCAGGTTCACCCGGTCCGTCACGTCTCCGATAGCATAGATCGAAGGCACGCCAGTCTGGCTGTATTCATCCACGATGATCTCACCCTTGCGGCCGCGTTCAACGCCCAAGCCTTCCAGCCCCAGATCATCCGCATTCGGCGCGCGGCCGGTGGCATACATCACCACATCAAACGACTGTTCGGACCCGTTGGTGGCCTTCACGCGAATCTTGTCGCCGTCCTTGGCCATCTCAAGCACATTGGTGCCCAGATGCAGGTCGACACCATTCTGGCACATCTCTTCACTGATCAGCCCGCGTGCTTCATCATCGAAACCGCGCAGAATCTGCGCCCCGCGATAGAACTGTGTGGTCTTGATCCCCAACCCGTTCATGATCCCGGCGAATTCGCAGGCGATATAGCCGCCACCGACGATCAGGATGCTTTCGGGCAGCTTCTCAAGATGAAAAATCTCGTTCGACGTGATGGCAAGTTCAGACCCCGGAAACTCGGGCACGACAGGGCGACCACCGGTGGCGATCAGAATATGCTTGGCCGTCTTGCGCGTGCCATCAGCCAGTTCGACCGTATGCGGATCAACCACACGGGCCCGCTGATCAAAGCTCTCGACGCCGTTGTTTTTCAGGATGTTGCGATAGATACCTTCCAGCCGGTCCAGCTCGGCGACCAGCTTGCCGTGGAAGGTGTTCCAGTCAAACGCACCCGGCTGAATGTCCCAGCCATACTCCTGCGCGTCGCCGACCATGCCCGAGAATTCGCTGGCAAAGACCATCAGCTTTTTCGGAACGCAGCCCCGGATGACGCAGGTGCCGCCATAGCGATCCTCTTCCGCCAGCGCCACCTTGGCCCCGGTCTCACCCGCCGCCACACGCGCGGCCCGAACCCCGCCCGAGCCGCCACCGATGACGAACAGATCATAGTCAAAGCTCATAGGTGCGTTCCTTTTATTCCGCGTGACCAAAATTCACTGGATATCTGGGCGCAAATTTCCAACTGCCAACCCCCGGCTGCCGAAATTGCGATTTTTCTTCCGCTGCTTGCCAAACCACCCGCCCGGCGCTTAGTCCGCCAGATCGGAAAACAGGTTGTCCCCGCTCTCGCCCAGCAAATCGGTCTCAACCGTGCCCGCGTTGAGGTCGCGCAGCTCGACCCGGCCATCGCCATAGCCCACGATAACCTTGTCGCAGATATCGATGAATAACCCGTTCTCGACCACCCCGGGGATCTGGTTCAGCACCAGTGCCAGTTGCCGCGCGTTCCCGATGCGTTTCAGGTGCAGGTCCAGAATGTGGTTGCCCTCGTCGGTCACCTTCGGGGCCTCGCCATTCATGCGCAACGTGACCGAGGTGCCCAGCACGTCCATCGTGTCCAGCGCTTCCTCGATCAGGGTGCGCGTGGTCTGCCAGCCAAAGGGGATCACCTCGACCGGTAAGGGGAACGCGCCCAGCGTCTCAACCTCTTTGCCCGCATCGGCGATCACCACCATCTGATCGCTGGCCGTGGCCACGATCTTTTCCTGCAGCAACGCCGCACCGCCGCCCTTGATCAGATTGAACTCATCATCAAACTCATCCGCGCCATCAATGGTCAGGTCCAGCCACCCGGCCTGATCCAGCGAGACCACCTCGATCCCCACCTCACGCGCCAATTGCGCCGTGGCGGTCGAGGTCGGCACGCCCTTGATCTTCAGCCCTTCGTCGCGCACGCGCTCACCCAGACGCTTGACCAACCACGCGGCGGTCGATCCGGTGCCCAGACCCACGCGCATCCCGTCCTCGACCAGATCGGCAGCGCGGTAGGCCGCAACATATTTGGCTTTGTCGATCGGCGACAAATCTTTGCTCATGACAACATCCCCCAAGCATTCTGCCCGCCTTATACGGAATGCCCCCAACGACTGCGAGAGGCAAATCGCCCCGCACCTGTGCTAACATGCCGCTGGAATACGCCTTTCCGATAGGAAACGTCGCAATCAGGGTGACGTACCGCCGCCGCAGCACATAGATAGAGGTCATGGAGACGCCGCACCGCCTGCATTACGCCCCCGACAACGCCTCGCTGGTGATCCGGCTGGTGTTGGAAGAGATGGGCCTGCCCTATGACACCGTTCTGGTCGACCGCGCCCGGAACGAACAGGACAGTGCGGCCTATCGGGCGTTGAACCCCAACGGGCTGATCCCGGTGCTGGAAACCCCACAGGGCCCGATCTTTGAAACCGCCGCGATCTTGCTGTGGCTGGGCGATACGCATAGCCAGATGGCCCCCGGCCCCGACAGCCCCGACCGCGCTGCGTTTCTGAAATACTTGTTCTTTGCCTCGAACACCCTGCACGCCGACCTGCGCATCCTGTTCTACGCCGAGAAATACATTGAGGCCGCACAGGCCGAAGCCTTACGCGGGGGCATCCGCCCCCGGCTGCGCCAGCACCTGCAAGTGCTCGACGCGCTGGCCCATCAAGGCCCCGACTGGTTCAGCACGCAGCCCTCGGTTCTGACCTATTACGTCGCCTGCATGATGCGCTGGATGGCGCTTTATCCCGCACAGGCCGACCGCAGTTGGTATCAACTGGCCGACACCCCATATCTGCAGACCATCCTGATGCAGTTGGAAATGCGCCCCGCAACGCGCGCCGCAATCAAAGCCGAGGGGTTGGGGGCCACCCCCTTCACCTCTCCGACCCATGCCAATCCACCAGAAGGCTCAGCTACCTGACATGTTTCTCTCTGTCTTCGAAATGTTCAAAGTGGGCATCGGCCCGTCCTCGTCTCATACCATGGGCCCCATGGTTGCCGCCGCAAGGTTCCTCGACATGATGCGGGAATCGCCATTCGAGTTCTCGGGCCTGCGCGGATCGCTGCACGGCTCGCTGGCCTTTACCGGTGTCGGCCACGCGACCGACCGCGCCACCATCCTTGGCCTCGCGGGCTTTGTTCCCGACACCTATGACAACGACAAGGCCGAGGCCGCGCTGGCCCAGATACATGAGACCCACACGGTGTCGCCTGAAGGCCTGCCAAAGCTGCGGTTCGATCCCAAAACCGATCTGGTTTTTGACTTCGAACACAACCTGCCCGGCCATGCCAACGGCATGATCCTGATGGCCACCGACGCGCAGGGCGACGTGATTCTGCGGCAGGTGTTTTACTCGGTCGGCGGCGGCTTTGTCCTGACCGAAGAGGAACTGGCCGAAGGCAAGGACACGGATGAAGGCAAACCGGTGCCCTTCCCGTTCAAATCGGCGGTCGAGATGCTGGATATGGCGCGCGCCAGCGGCAAAAGCATCGCACAAATGAAGCGCGCCAATGAAATTGCCCGTGGCTGTCCGGAAAGCTTTGCCAAAGGCTCTGCCCGGCTGTGGCAGGTGATGAACGACTGTATCGAGCGTGGCCTGACCACCGACGGCATCCTGCCCGGCGGGTTGCATGTGCGCCGTCGCGCCAAGGGCATCCACGACGCGCTGGTGGCCGAACGCGGCATGAACCTGAACGCCCCGCACACGATCAACGACTGGATGAGCGTCTACGCCATGGCCGTGAACGAGGAAAACGCCGCCGGAGGACAGGTCGTCACCGCCCCCACCAACGGCGCGGCAGGCGTGCTGCCTGCGGTGCTGCGCTATTACCTCGATCACGTGCCCGGTGCGTCCGAAACCCGGATTGAGGATTTCCTGCTGACGGCCGCCGCCATTGGCGGTCTGGTCAAGTACAACGCCTCGATCTCAGGCGCCGAAGCCGGGTGTCAGGCCGAGGTCGGCAGCGCCTCGGCCATGGCCGCCGCCGGGCTTTGCGCGGTGATGGGCGGCACGCCCGAGCAGGTGGAGAACGCCGCCGAGATCGCACTGGAACATCACCTGGGTATGACCTGCGATCCCGTTGCCGGGCTGGTTCAGGTGCCCTGTATCGAGCGCAACGGTCTGGGCGCGATCAAGGCGGTCTCGGCCGCCTCGCTGGCCTTGCGTGGTGACGGACACCACTTTGTCCCGCTGGACGCAGTGATCGAGACCATGCGCCAGACCGGCCATGACATGCATGAGAAATACAAGGAAACCTCGCTGGGCGGGCTGGCCGTCAACGTCCCCAACTGCTGAATAACCCTTTCCCCCGGGCACGCCTTAACCTAGCGTGCCCGACATGACCCAGGATCGTCCCATTCTCGGCATCTTTCTGATGCTTGGCTTTTGCGTGCTTGCCCCGCTGGGTGATGCCATGGCCAAAGTGCTGGGCGAGACCACGCCCATCGCCCTGCTCGTCTGGGTGCGTTTTTTGGTGCAGGTCATCATTCTGGCCCCGCTGATTGCGGCAACGGGCCGCCCGTGGCGGATGCGCGGGCGCGTTCTGCGGCTGACGGTGATCCGTACGCTGCTGCATATCGCCGGTATTTCGGCCATGTTCAGCGCACTGCTGTTCCTGCCACTGGCCGATGCGGTCGCCATCGCCTTTGTCATGCCCTTCATCATGCTTCTGCTGGGTCGCTTCGTGCTGGGCGAACAGGTCGGCCCTCGCCGTCTGAGCGCCTGTATCGTCGGCTTCATCGGCACTTTGCTGGTGATCCAGCCCAGCTTTGCCGAAGTCGGAGCCCCCGCCCTGTTGCCGCTGATCGTTGCCGTGGTGTTTGCCCTGTTCATGCTGGTCACGCGGCAGATCGCCAAAGAGGTCGACCCCATCGCGCTGCAGGCCGTGTCCGGGGGGATGGCAACGGTGATCCTGCTGCCGGTCCTGCTGCTGGGAACGCGCGCAGGTGTCGGTCAGATGTCGTTCATCACCCCCAACGCCGAGACGCTCTGGCTGCTGCTGGCCATCGGTGTTCTGGGCACGGTGGCGCATCTGCTGATGACATGGTCGCTGCGCTATGCGCCCTCGGCGACGCTGGCCCCGATGCAATATCTGGAAATTCCCGTCGCCACCCTGATCGGTTGGCTGATCTTCCGCGACCTGCCCAACGGGCTGGCCGCCCTCGGCATCCTGATCACCATCGCCGCCGGGCTTTACGTCATCCTGCACGAGCGGGCCAATGCCCGCACCGGCCCGACAGAAACGCCTGCATGACCTGATCCAACGCCCCCCGCGGCACCATCACCAGCAGGCCCGGATCGTCCACCTCAAGCGTTACCTCTCCGACCACCCGGTTCGAGGTCCCGACCCGCCCGTCCGGCTCAAGCACCAGATCGTCAATCGGCCATTCCAGCCCCCGACTGCGCCCCGTTATGCGCCGAAATGGAAACAATGACACGGTGGCCCCTGCGGCCATATTCAGCGTGATCCGGGGCGGCGCCAGAAACACGACCTCATGCGCGCCAAGCAGCAGGCAGGCCCGATCCGGCCAACGCACAAGGGTGTTGAAGGCCGCCAACTGATGATCAACCCGCGCGCCCAGAAACCCCGCAGCCAGCACCAAAGGGGCCTGAACATGGCGCAGCGCCTTGTCGAAATCCGTGCTGTCCTGTTCTTGGATCGGAAACAACCGATACTCGGGAATCCGCGCCCGATGGGCTGCCGTCAGCGAGTCGAAATCCCCGATCACCGCATCCGGAATACGCCCCGAATCAAGCAGCGCCGCCGCGCCGCCATCCGCCGCGACGGCAGAATCGACCCGCTCCAGCACCAGATTCACGTCACTGGGGCCGATTTCCCCACCGCCAAACAGCCCGATTGCCCCCTCGGCCCGAACAATTGACGCATTTTTCGCAAGATTGACCATATTTCCCGGTTTTGGACATAATGAGACCACAAAATGATAGACTCATAGCTACAGTTTGAAGTCGATTGCCCAAAGCTGTGTTGGGCAATGTGACTTGGTAGTTTGTAGAGGACGTGCGTCTGATGGTACAGAACAACAAGGTATTAACCGTTTCTTACGGGACCTTCTCGTGCACTTTGGAAGGCTTCGACGATTCATTTGAAACGATGAAGGCCATTGCCGAATACTTCCGCGATCTTGCGGCCGATGACCGCTATTTCGGATCAGAACCCCCTCAGCCCGACGCCGAAATGCTGACCCGCATCGCCCAGCGCGATGTCGCCCGCCGGGTCGAAGCCAGCCAAAGCGACAGCGGCCTGCTGCTGCGCGCAACCGAGGCCACCGCCGCAGCACCGACCCCCGCTGCCATCGCGCCTGCCCCGGCCCCCGAACCTGCGCAGCCCGCCACCAGCATCACGCCCCCGGCCGCATCCGCAGCCGAGCCCGCACCGGCTGCCGACAGTATCGCGGCCAAGCTGCAGCGTATCCGCGCCGTGGTCTCGCATTCCCACGACACCCCCCCGGCCTATGCCGAGGATGAGGACACCAGCTATCTCCAGCCCGCCGAACCGCAGGTCGACGCGATCTCGGCCGCGTTCGAGGCCGGCGCCCTCAGCCCCGCCGATCTGGACGAACCGGCCCCCTTGCCGGAACAGGCCGAAGACAGCGCCGCCCCTGCCCAGGAACCGGTTGAAGACATCGAACAGGATGGCGTCGACCTTGCCGACCTGACCTCGGCCCTGGCGGCAGACGACACATACGAGGACGAAACCACCGAGGACGACATCGACCTGACCGCTCTGGTCTCCGCACCCGAGGTCGAGGAAGACGAGACCGCACAACAGGACGATACGCCCGCTGAAGTTGCAGAAAGTGACGTGACAGACAGTGACGTCCTGTTCTCGGATCTCGACGACACCCCGGACGCCGAAGAGACCCCCGAGGACGAGCCCAACATCCTGAGCGCCGAGACCGACGCGGACGAGGCCCCCTCCGAGGCGCTGGCCGATATCGCCCGCGACGTGATCTCGGCCGAGGACGAGGCGCTGCTGCTGGATGAAATCGCATTGGTCGAATCCGAACTGGCCGCCGCCACCCCGACCGAACCGATGTCGGGTCTGGATCAGGACGTCTCGCGCCTGATGGACACCGCTGGCGCGCGGCTGGACGATCCGGCCACCAGCGATCAGCGCGAAACCTATTCGCACCTGCGCACCGCCGTTGCCGCAACCGAGGCCGAGCGCGCCAAGGGTGGCGACACCGCCACCGGCCCCGAGGATGAGTATCGCGGCGATCTGGCCTCGGTCGTCAGCCCCCGCCGCCCCGAGGTTCACGTCACCAGCGCCCGCCCGACGGCCCCGGCTGCCGCACCGCTGAAACTGGTGGCCGAGCAGCGCGTCGACGCCTCGGATGACGACGCCGACGCCCCCCCGGTGACCCCGCGCCGCGTAACCACGGTCGAAGAAGGTGCTGCCGATGAAGAAGGCGGCTTTGCCACCTTCGCGCAGGAACAGGGTGCCCAGTCGCTGCCCGACCTGCTCGAGGCCGCGGCCTCATACCTGTCCTTCATCGAAGGCCAGGAACAGTTCTCGCGGCCGCAGCTGATGAACAAGGTCCGCTCGCTCAAGCAAGAGGCGTTCAACCGCGAAGAAAGCCTGCGGTCGTTCGGCCAGTTGCTGCGCGACGGCAAGATCGAAAAGGCCGGCGGCGGGCGCTTTGCGGCGTCGACCCAGATCGGGTTCCGCCCCGATGACGACGAACGCGCCGCGGGCTAAGCCCCCGGCCACACAGAAATACCCCCCTCGAAACGCGACAGGGCCAGAGGCAACTCTGGCCCTTTGCTTGTGCGTTTGCCTGAATATTGTGCCCCGGCACGGGCTCTACCCTGTCATTCGCTGACTGACGTCGCGTCGGTTGACGCTGCACCGCAGAAATCTGCTAGGCTCTGCTCCGGAAATGACGTCATCGCTCGATCCGCAACCGCCCCCGAGGTATCCGGCATGAATGATCTGGCCATCCGACGCCTGCGCGTCTTTGACAAGCCCCTTGTCGCAACCCATCTGCGCACGCTTGGCGCGGATGCGCTGCGGTCACGTTTCGGGGCACCCGTTCCCGCCGATTTCCTGCAGCACTACGCCGAAACCGTGTTCGACGGCCCCTCGCTGGTCTACGGCGCGTTCCCCGACCCCTGCCTGCGCGGCATGGCCGAGCTGCGCCCTCTGACCGGCGACCGTCCCCGCAGCGCCGAGGCCGCCTTCACCGTCGAGGCCCCCTGGCAGGACCGCGGCATCGGCGACGCCCTTCTGTCGCGCATCATCGCCGGAGCCCGCAACCGGGGCATCCGCGAGGTGCACATGATCTGCCTTGCCACCAATCAGAGGATGCGCCGCCTGGCGCTCAAACACCGTGCCGATCTGAACCTAACGACCGGAGAGATCGCGGCCCGGCTCACCCCGCCCTGGCCCACCCCCTTCAGCATGGCGCAAGAGATCGCGGGCGAATACCACGCCTTTGCCCGGGCGGTGTTCAGGGTCGGAAACTGAAGGCCAGCGCCTGCGACATGGCTTGCACCCCCGACCAAAGCTATTTCCTACAGGGATCAGTTCTGATCCTGATCGGGGTCTTCCTTGCCAACCCCGCGGAACACGAACTTGAACGGCAGCACCCAGAGGATACCCAGCACGATATAGACCAACAACTCGATCAGGATCGGCGGGCGGTCGAACAGGCTGATCACCCGCACCGCAACCATGATGTAAAGCGGCAGCCCGACCACCAGAATGACCAGCGACCACCGCCGCCGCGCCTTATAGCTGAGGCCGGGCTTATCGTCCCCGCTCATCAGTCGGCAAACGGGTCGGTCACCAGAATGGTGTCCTCCCGCTCCGGGCTGGTGGACAGCAGCGCGACGGGGCAGTCGATCAGTTCCTCGACCCGGCGCACATATTTGATCGCATTGGCGGGCAAATCGGCCCAGCTGCGCGCGCCCTCGGTGGATTCGCTCCATCCCGGCATCTCTTCATAGACCGGCGTGCAGCGCGCCTGCTGGTCGGCTGCGGTCGGCAGATAGTCCAGGCGGGTGCCGTCCAACTCATACCCCACACAGATTTTCAGCGTCTCGAACCCATCCAGCACATCCAGCTTGGTCAACGAAATGCCGTTCACACCGCTTGTGGCACAGGTCTGACGCACCAGACAGGCATCGAACCAGCCACAGCGGCGCTTCCGGCCGGTGGTGGTGCCGAACTCATGCCCCCGCTCACCCAGACGCTGCCCATCGGCATCGCCCAGCTCGGTCGGAAACGGCCCCTCACCCACGCGGGTGGTATAGGCCTTAACGATCCCCAGCACGAAATCAATCGACCCCGGCCCGATCCCCACGCCGGTCGCAGCCTGACCGGCAATCACGTTGGACGAGGTCACAAACGGATAGGTCCCGAAATCAATGTCAAGCAAAGCGCCCTGCGCGCCTTCGAACAAGATACGCTTACCCGCCTTGCGCTTTTCATTCAGCACCTTCCAGACCGGAGCCGCAAACGGCAGAATCTCAGGCGCAATCTCTTTCAGCTGCGCGATCAGCCCATCCCGGTCAATCGGCTCCAGCCCCAGCCCGCTGCGCAGCGCATTGTGATGCACCAACGCCCGATCCACCCGCAACGCCAAAGTCGCGTCATCAGCCAGATCAGCCACCCGGATCACCCGACGCCCCACCTTATCCTCATAACACGGCCCGATCCCACGACCGGTGGTCCCGATCTTGGCCACCGAGTTCTGACTCTCGCGCGCCCGGTCCAACTCACCATGGAACGGCAGGATCAGCGGCGTGTTCTCGGCAATCATCAGCGTCTCAGGAGTAATATCCACACCCTGCGCCCGGATCGTGCCGATCTCCTTGATCAGATGCCACGGGTCCAGAACAACGCCGTTGCCAATGACACTCAGCTTGCCGCCACGTACAACACCCGAAGGCAGCGCGTGCAGCTTGTAAACCTCACCGTCAATCACCAGCGTATGCCCGGCATTATGCCCGCCCTGAAAACGCGCGATCACATCCGCCCGCTCGCTGAGCCAGTCGACGATCTTGCCTTTTCCCTCGTCACCCCATTGGGCGCCGACAACAACCACGTTGGCCATATCCGGTCCTTTTTACGCTGAGTCTTCAAACCCGGCTCGTATAGCGGCGCGACCGCGGCAGGGAAACCGATAATTCGCCGCAGATCAGAACCGCGCGTGCCGCGCGGTGCCTCCGGTGTTACGAAACATATGAATTGACAACTAAACGGGATTAAGTGGTTTTACACGGAATTACCCGGAAGCCCAACAAAACAAGGCGATTGAGGGCACATTGCCCGGAAACCCAACAAGCCGCGCGAAAAACTTGAACTGGCAGCGCGGTGCGAATTCGGGGCGATGACAAACTTGCTCTGACATTTTCGCCTCGGCTTCGAGCGGCTTTCGATAGCTTTTCAAAACGGCTTCAAAACCCAATGAAACAAGGCAACCAGGAAATCAAGCATCTTTCAAAGTCGACTCCGGTTTTGAAAGGCCTGCGAAGACAAGGTGGCAACTCAGTTGCTACCTTTGAAAGCGCAGCGTGAAACTCTTTAAAGATCAACGAAATAGGGCGTAAACGCGCTATTTCGTTTGGGCGTACTTAAATCAAGGTGGCAACAGAATTTTGTCAATTAAGGCCACTTACGAGAAGACCATACAACCTTCCCGATGATCGGGCTGGCCTCGCGTTTATCGTGGGGTATTAGAAGGGTCCGATATTCAGAGTTGTCGCAGTGTACAAAGAGACCCAACTTATCTAGTTCGACCTCTAATCTTCGAACCCAGAGTTGTCCGTCATCCGAGCGAAGCGCGTAAACTTCTTTCCCAACAGGGTTTGTTTTTCGATGGTCGATCAGAACAATATCTTCAGGGACAAGCGTGGGTGCCATTTGTTTGTCCTGGATCAGAATCAACGAGCACTCTGAGGGTGCCATGCCATGTGCATCAAGCCATGATTTGCTGAACGCCATCTGGCCTATGATTTCGTTTAGAGCTGGTTTGCTTCCCGAACCGCTCTCGACCGTACCGTCCCGCACTGGAAGTTTGACATACTCATCGGCTGTGAGATCGACCTCTTCAGCATCTTCAGTCGTTTCACTTGCTGGCTGCAAGAGGTCCTGAATAGAGACCCCGACAATCTCGGAGAACTTAAGCAAAGTTCGTGTTTTAGGCTCATTTATGCCATTGAAATAGTGACTTACCGCAGAGTGCTTCATTTCCAAGGCAGCCGCGATATCCGCAATGGTATAGCCCTTTGCTCTTGCTGCGGCCCTCATGCGTTCACTCAAATTCGTAAGGTATTGGTCCATTTGGGCTTTGTGCCCATGAAATACGATTCGGGCAAATCGTATTTTGAGTATTGACGATACAGTATTATTAATGGCATTAGGGTCGTATTAAGAGTACGAGGCGAAGCCTATGAAAATTGAAATGATACCCGGTGCAATCCTGCAGGGCGCGATAATGGGCGCTCTCCGCATCCAAAACAAATCGGCCAAAGCAATCTCTGAGGAGAACGGCTTGGATTACACGCATTTCCGCAACGCGTGTTTTGGCATGTCCATGAACAACAAGGCCGCAGAGTTTCGCGAGCGGATCATCGATCTCGTTGGCCGCGAAATGGTTGAGCACCTCTACATCACTCGCATGTTGGAAGAGGCCGAGAAGCTCAAGAATGGAGCTTCATGATGCCGCAAACCGATCGCACTTCTCATAGCCCGACCGACCTGCCTCAGGACCTGTCCTCTGGTCGGGCAAACTTCCCCGAGGGTTCTGCTCGGCCCTCGAGGACCTTTCCAGTCACCCGCTCGTCACTCACGGAACACCAATTCCCGAGCGGTTGCGACGCCGGATCGACTGAGGGCCAACGAGCCCCGGTTTCGATCTGGCGTCGCCTTTGTCGGAACCCGCTCACCGAGATCTTTGGCGACGTGATCGGCGCAGCATGTTTGTTCGTCATTCTCTTTGGCGGGCTCTGGATTGGGGAGATTTTGAAATGAAGTCCGGTAGCAGTCAAAACAACAAACTGATCAAGGCGCTCGTCGTCATGAGGCGGGCTCATTGCGAGGTCGAGCTTGCAGATATCAAAGTCAGGGAAGCCCAAATCGAATATGATGATCCTGATGGGTCGTACGAAACAGCAACAGAAGCACACACTTACGCCCGCAATCAGCAGTTCTTAGCCCACCACAATTTCAGAACGATCGCGGCGTCCTTTCTAGATGATTGTTACGGTGAGTTGATCGAACTCCTTTCCGGTGCGGATAAGGATGGAGACGACTAAGGTGCTGATATCTCTGAATGCTATCAAACTTCATAATCGTCTGCGCCATGTGGATGACGTCGAAGCCATGGAAATGGCTGGTTCCATCAAGGAAAACGGCCTGAATTATCCGATTATCGTTCGTTCGCTGGGTGATGGTGAATACACCATTGTAGATGGTGCACATAGATACCGGGCGCATGAACTGCTGGGCCTCGACGAAATCAAATGCGATGTCCGTAAACTGAGCAATAGCGAGGCCGAGCGGATCGAGATTGATAGCAATCTCGTTCGAGCTGAACTGACGAAAGCAGCACGCATTAAGTTCATCGGCAAGAGCGATGAGCTGTTCGCGCGGAACAACCCAGACCGACAGCAAGGCGGTGATCGGCGAAGCGAGGAATTCAAAGTGCAAAGTTTGCACTTTGAAAATCCAACAGAGCACTTGCAGTCCAAGTTAGACCTTAGTCGGCGCGCAATCTACAACGCTCGCAAGCTATACAAGCTCTTGCACCCAGATGCACTGAACCTCTTAGCGCAAGGCCCCGTCGCCGACAACGAAGTCCAAATTAGGGCGATATCCGAGCTTGCCCCCGATCAACAAAGGGCCTGCGCGCGCGCTCTTCTTGATGGCCCCTACGCGACAGTAGGTGATTGGCGCATCGCTGTTGGCGATCAAGGTGACAAGCCCAAACCGGTGGCGCCAAGCGATCAGTGGTTTACCAAACAAACCTCCGCTTGGGGGCAGGCCAAGAAAGCCTGGAAGCGTGAATTTGTACGCGAGTTTGCAAATGATCTGAGGGTCCTTCTCGCAGAGCTTGATTCAGAGGAGGCTGCCCAATGAAAGAATGGTGGTCCATTTCAGACTTGGCGGCATTGCAGCATCCAAGCTTTCCCAAAACTCTGTTTGGGTTGCGAAAATTTGCCGACGAAAGGGACTGGAACGATGACTGCAACCGCTGCCGTGAAGTCGAAGGGAACGGCGGCACCCGCCGGGAGTATTTCTATACAATACTGCCCAAGCCGGTGATTGATCACATCATCGCAAAGCACCTCGTTGAAGAAGCCGAACTGAACCAAAACGACGAACGATCCGAGCTGATTTCCGAAACCCTATGGCTGCGCTTCGGTCGATCGCCTGGTTCTTGTCAGGAAGAAGCGAAGCGCCGTCTCCTCATTGTGCAACGCGTGGCCAAGTTGCGCGAAACGCAACAGGAAGGTGTTGCGATGGCACTTGTTGAGACCAAGACGCAGACCCCTCAGCGGACACTCTATCGCTGGATGGATGCCGTGCGGGGGCTCCACAAAAACGACTGGCTCCCTGCGCTCTTACCTGACTTCAAAGGGCGAACGGCCACAGCGCCCTGTGATACCCGCGCCTTCGATTTTCTGGTGAGTGACTATTTGCGGCCATCTGAACCAAGCTTCGCCAGTTCCTATGAGCGTATGAAAGAGGCGGCTGAAGCCAATGGTTGGAGCCCGATCCCTTCCAAGCCCACTCTGAAACGTCGCATTGAGAAAGAGATCGGTCAGTCCGCGATCGTATTGGCGCGCAAGGGGCAAGCGGAAGCTGCCAAGCTTTATCCTGCCCAGACCCGCGATCGCACCGTGTTTCATGCAATGGAAGCGGTCAACGCGGATGGTCACGTCTTTGATGTGTTCGTGAAATTCGATGATGGCTCGATTGGTCGCCCCTGTCTGATCGGTTTTCAGGATGTCTATTCCGGCATGGTGCTGAGCCACCGGATTTCTCGAACTGAGAATAAGGAAACCACCCGCCTCGCTATCGCCGACATGATCGAAAGCTGGGGTATCCCGGATCATGTCTATTTCGATAACGGGCGTGCGTTCATGTCGAAATGGATCACCGGCGGCATGAAACACCGCTTTCGGTTCAAGGTGAAAGAGGAAGAACCGAAAGGTGTTCTGACCCAGCTTGGCGTCGAAGTTCACAACACCACCCCTTACCATGGACAGGCCAAACCGATTGAACGGGCATGGCGTGACATGGTGGATCGCATCAGCCGGCACCCCGAAGTAGACGGCGCATTTACGGGCAACCATATTGATGCAAAGCCCGAGAACTACCGCTCCCGTGCAATCCCAATAGATGAATTTCGCAAGTTCGTAGCGGAGCAGATCATGCGGCACAATGCTCGGGCTGATCGCAACACTCAAACCGCTAAAGGACGCAGTTTCGCCGCGGTGTTTAAAGAAAGCCTCGAACAACCCGGCGTCATTGTTCGCAAGGCTACTGCCCTGCAGCGCCAGTTCTTTCTTTTGGCGGGCGAAGGTAAGACTGCGCGGCGCGGCAATGGCGAGATCCATCTCGCCGACAATCGCTATTGGTCCGAACACCTGATTGCATATGCGGGCAAGAAGCTGATGGTGCGGTTCGACCCCGAAAACCTGCATGATGATCTGTTTGTCTACACCATGGACGGAGTGTTCATCGACCGCGCGCCATGCATTGAAGCGGTTGGGTTCAACGACGCCGAAGCGGCGCGGGAACATGCCAAGCTAAAACGCGAGTTTTTGAAGGCACAGCGCGAGGTTTTACGGCTAGGTCGCCTGCTGACACCGGCACAAGTCGCCGCAAAACTTCCGAAGGTGAACCCGGATGTTATCGAACATCCCAAGGTGGTTGGCCTGCATACCGAGACCACCGCCCACACGACCCTTTCCGACACGTCCATATCAGACGCCTTCGGGCGCGGTCTGGCCGCATCGCTGGGCGTGTCCAGCATTTTTGACCACCCGAGCAACCAGAAGCCGGACGGCTGAACCGTCCGTGATCAATACCTGAGGAGAGTTGACATGAATGCGCAAACGAAAACAGAAATCGGCGGCTGGCCCGAGCCGAAAAAGACACCGCAGATCGACGATACCGATTTGATGGACCGTTGGAAAAGTGCCACTCAGCGCGTATCCCACTATGCCGCAGAAAACGGCTGGACAAAATCCGAGGTGGCCCGCCGCGCTGATATCGCGATCGGCACTTTCTCAGGCTGGTATGATGGCACCTATAATGGCCGCTACGACACGACAACGCTGCGGGTCGAGAACTTCCTGACCTCTTATGCGGAGGCATCGAAAGCGGCCTCATCGCTTCCGGCTGACCCCGGCTTTGTTCAGACATCGGTCGCGCGCCGCTTGTTCGAGACATTTGCATACGCGCAGGCTCTGTCCACGATGTCGATCGTTACGATTGTCTCGGGTCTCGGAAAAACCATGGCCGCGCGCGCTTTCACCAGAAGCCGCCCGCATGTCATTCACGTCACCTTGAGCCCGTCCAGCCGTACTCCCAACACGATGATGGTCGCGATCGGGCGGCAGTTGGGGATCAAAACGTCAAATGCCGTGGAACTGGAAGGCTTGATCACCAAGGCCCTGTCTCGCGACGGTTTCAGCGCATTGCTGATCGTTGATGAGGCGCAGAACCTGAACGAGGCCTGCATTAACCAGTTGCGAACCTTTGGCGATCTCGCTGATTGCGGCATCGTCTTGCTGGGCAACGATGAAACAACCACGCCCTATGCCAGCCGTGATCAGCGCCATGCGTCCCCTCAGGTCATCAGTCGCGTTGGGGATCGCCTGAGCATTATGCGCTCAGATCGCGACGATGTGGGGCTTATTCTGGATGCTTGGGATATCCACGAAAAGGATATCCGCGAGGTCGCAATCAGCATCGCTTCGCGACCCGGCGCATACAGGGCTCTTACTCAAACACTGAAAGCGGCCTGCATGATCGCTCGCGGCATGGACCGGGGTTTGATGGCGGAGGATTTGCGCGCGGCGTACCAGCGCCGAGGCGGAGGTCCCGTCTGATGACCGTTTCAAGAGTCAAAATCGTTGATCTGGCAAAGAAACGTATGCCGCCGGCTTCGATAGCGCGCCTTCTGGGCTGCAATGTGGACAAGGTTTATTCGGCCATCCGCTGGGCCCGTTCCAACGGTACCGAAATTCCGCATTTCAGGACGGTTAATGCCGCTCCACCGGAACGTGCTTCGGTTTCATCAATCGTCATCAACAACCGCTTGAACTCGCTGCTTGTCCGCGAAGCCGAGCGTTCCGGCCTGTCGCCGTCCGAAGTGGCTCAGAAGCTTCTTGAAACCGCGCTGCTGAAAACAGCCGGTCATTAAACCCCACTCAGATGAAAGGTTCAGCAATGAACAAGCCTGCAAACGAACTCCGCCCTGACCCCGAATTCCTGATCAATAGCAAGGGTCATCAGGTGCCGTATCACCTGGTCAAACCAAGCGACCGGCAGATCGATGAGACGGTGCGCGAGATCCACCGCTACGCCGTTGAGCTGATGAGCCAGATTGCCCGGTTCCGCAGTCATACCTATGACGATCTGGGGGCGCTGATGGAGCTGCTGTCAGAGCAGTATGGTACCCAGATGCGCGGCATGAAGGATGGGGGGCGCGGCAACGTCAGCTTCAAATCCTATGACGGTCTGATCAAGGTTGAAATCAGCGTTCAGGATTACGTCGAATATGGCCCCGAATTGCAGATCGCAAAGAAGCTGGTCGACCAGTATATCCACGAGGTCAGCGAAGGGGTGCCCGACGAGGTGCGCGCGCTGTTGAACCATGCCTTTGAGGTCGACAAGCAAGGCAAGGTGAACCGCGACGCGCTTTACACCCTGCGCCGCCTTGAGATTGATCACCCGACCTGGAAGCGCGCCATGGAAGCCGTGAAGGACAGCCAGCGCGTGGAAAGCACCCGCGAGTTTGTCCGCATCTCGACCCGGCCCGACACACAGTCTGGCTTCCGGGCGATGCAGATCAACTTGGCCAATGCCGAGGAGGCCAAAGATGCCGACTGACCGGTTCACCGAACTCGAAATGTTCACCCTTGCCGGCCGGGCGATGGGCAAGATCGACAAGTATGGGCGTCGCGGCGCTGAGCGCTGCACCTACGATGAGATCGAGGCCATGGCCGTGCTGTTGGCTTGCCTCGGCCTGCGCCCCCTGGAGCCGGGTGAAACGCTGCCTGAGATGGCCTTTGAGACGCCTCTGGCATCCGTGCCGCACATGGGGGTGATCTCATGAGCAAAACCAAGCACGATCCTGCCGCCATCCTGAAATGCGCCGACGATCTGGAACGGCTGGCAGATGCGCTGCCCGCCATTGATCACAGTGCGTGGGAGCGCTCGAAGCAAAAGCGCAGCGACGCGATTTCGGCGTTGATCAATCACCTAAACAACCATCCACAATGGCCAGCCTCTGCCGCCGACGACTGGCGCGGCGCGCGGATATCCATGTTTGGCATCCGTTCCACCTGCACCGCAGGGTTTGAGGGTGCTTGCCGGAACTGGATCGCACAGGCGCGGCGCAAGATGAAAGCCCACGAGGCGAAGTCCGCCGAGACGGTTTTTGTCTATTGTGGTCGCAATGGCGTGATCAGCTATTCCGACAATCCGCAGGAACAGGGGCTCGTGCGCTTGGCCGCGGGGAAGCCTGATGAGGTGAAGCCCATCGTTGAGGTGCTGGCGCGTCATGCCTATGACGGCAAAACGCTGTTGGTGCCGGGCATCCCCGAGGCCACGACCGAACACGAGGCGCACGCCGCCGCGCGGAAGTTCATCGAGCGCATCGATGAACGGAGGGCTGCAAAGTGAGCCACCTCAAGGCCATCCACGCGAAACGCCGTCAGGTCCATTCCCTGAAAGAGGATGAGGCCTGGCGCGATTTTGTCGAGAAACACACGGGTCAGCGGTCCACCCGTAACCTGACCTCAAAGCAGGCGCGGGCGCTGCTGGCCGCATTGGATGACATGAGTGGGGGCAAATCGGTGCGCAAGCATACGTTGTCCGGACCTTATGCCAAGAAGATACAGGCGCTTTGGATCGCCTGCTGGAACTTCGGCCTTATCGACACCCGCGACGACAAGGCGCTGAACCAATTCGCAGTCAAACAGGCCAGCGTCAGCCATGCGAACTGGATACGCGATCATGAAGATGCGGTTGCGGTCATTGAGGCGTTGAAAAAGATGCTGGAGCGCCGGGGGGTTAACTGGTCAAACGGTCGCCTGGACCCTGACTACAGCCGCCAGCCTGGCTTCAAGATCGCGATTGCCCAGTGGCAGTATGCGGGCGGGCCCAGCCGTTTCAGCAGCCAGACCTTTCCAGCGTTCGTTCGGTCGGTGACCGGCGCGGCCACTCTCGCAGATGTGACCCGCAGTGGGTGGATCAACGTGATGAATGCGCTTGGTGATATCATTCGAGCCTTGCAATCAGAAGGTGTTTCATGATGTGGCACCCTATCTCGATTGATTTCTATCAGTGTGAGCCGTTGGCATGAGCTATTCGTGGCTTCCCCCATTGCTAAGCGAGATCGCAGACGTGGCCGGTGTAAACGCCGCGCTTGCGATTGCGGATGCGCGCGGGGGGCGTCGTGTGACTATTCCAGCTCGGATCAAACCGGATCATTGGCTGGTGCAGGCGGTTGGTCTGGAAGCCGCCGAAAAGATCAGTGCGCATTACCGGGCCGGCTATGGCGGGACCACGGGTGCCGTCCTTGATCTGCCGCTTGGGCCTTCATCATCGATCAACCAAATCCGCAGGAAGGTTGACCAGATGATCCTTGATGGCGTATCCGCAGATAAGATCGCTCAGATCGCGCGGGTTCACCGGACCACCGTGTTCCGCCGCAAGGCCATGCTGGAAGGCAGGTCCGAGGATGATGGCGATCCCCTCCGTCCTGATGATGGTCAGCTTGATCTATTTGGCTAAGGGGTAGCGCGCGCTACCAAATCCCCTGCAGCTCAGAGCGAATAGTTTGCCTTCGACCCAAATGGTCGGAGGCTTTTTCGTGAAATCTGTAAGAGACATTGCCCAAGAGATCGTTGGCCGCGAAGGCGGCTTTGTTAACGATCCTGACGATCCGGGTGGTGCCACCAAATTTGGCGTCACCATCCACACGATGCGGCGTTTGGGCTTGGACCTGGACCGCGACGGCGATGTGGACGTTCAGGATGTTCGCAAGCTGTCCCGAAATCAGGCTGTCGATATCTTCGTTCAGCATTACTTCACCAAGCCTCGCATCAATCTGCTGCCCGAGCCCTTGCAGGCCTCGGTTTTCGATATGCACGTGAATGCCGGGGCCAACGCTGTAAAAATCCTGCAGCGACTGTTGCGTCAGTTCGGGCATCCGTTGGCGGTAGATGGTGCTCTTGGGCCAGTGACCGCGAAAGCCGCTCAACTCGCCTACGACAAGGCCGGGCTCTTTCTGGTGGATGCCTATGGGATCGCCCGGCGCAACTACTATTTCCGGCTGGCAGATCGCCGCGCCGCATCCCGCAAATATGCGCGCACGCGCGCAGGTGGCAAAGGCGGCTGGATCAAGCGCGCCGAGGAATTCATGCGGCCTGAGTTCCGCATGAGAGACCGCGAATTCGAGGAAAGGGTTTCACGATGGGCTTGATAGACGGTGTGATGGGCCTTCTGTTTGGCGGTGGGCGGAATGTGATCAAGGATACTGCCGAAGTGTTCCGGGAGAATACTGAGGCTGGGGCGCAGCGTTCGTCCGAATATGATCAGGCCACGTTGGCTCAGTTCGCCGCCGAATTCGCAGCGGCAAAAACGACCCGGTTTGACAGTCTGGTTGATGGCGTCAATCGCATCCCGCGTCCGCTGATGGCGCTGTCGGTTATCTTCCTGTTTGCATCGGCGATGACTGATCCGGTTTGGTTTGCCGCCCGGATGCAAGGGCTTGCGCTGGTGCCAGAGCCGCTTTGGTGGCTGATGGGCGTCGTCGTCTCGTTCTATTTTGGGGCGCGACATCAGATGAAAACCCAGCAGTTCCAGAGGTCGATTGCGGAGACGCTTTCGCGCGCGCCGGTGGTTGTCGAGAACATCGCAGCCCTGCGGGGTTTGAATGCCACCAGTCCGGGCATCGCAGATACTGGCACGGACTCGGAACTTGCGCAGGATGTCACCACCCATGACGAAAACTTGGCCGTCGAGGCCTGGAAGAGAAGTGAGGCGGGCAAGTGACCGAAGCCGAACTGCAAGCTCTGCTGCCCGGCGTCAACCGGAAGGATGTTGCCGCCATCATTCACGCGCTGATCCGAGATCAGCTTGAAGCTGCGGGGATCAAAGACCCCAATCTGACGCAGATCGGGGCCGTCGCTGCTGTGGTCTTTGGCGACATCTGCGGTTTCGCCGTTGCACTGGATCAGCGCGCCCTTGTGCCGCAATTGAACCAAATCGCGGAACTGTCAGCAAATGGCGCAATCGTCGATGTCGCCAAAGCAACCTGTGAGGGTCAGGGATGAGCGACCGGTTTCTCGAATTCAGCGAAGCTCGCGTAGATCAGGAGCGCGATCACTTCGTCAACATGGCCACAACCGCTGTATCCGGCTCCGGGGCAGCGGAATGCGAGGACTGCGGTGAACTGATTTCAGAGGCGCGCCGAGCGGCGGCACCGTTTGCGAAGCGCTGTCTGGAATGCCAGACCGCATCAGAGCGGGAGGCACGTCAGTATGCACGATAGACTAGGTTTCCGCGCGGCCCGCGCCATTTGGCGGTTTACGCTCCATGATGAGGTTCGGTTGCTTGAGTTGTTTTCGGCGTTGAACCTGTTGGCTTGGGCCGAACTCTTGCTGATCATGCCCGGCATTCTGGATCACAACGCCTATCGTGGGTTTGTCGGATCGGAGGCTTTCACCTGGGCGTATTTCTTCGGCGCTGCCGGAGTGTTCCAGTTCGCCGCCATGCTCTGGCCTCGCACCTACGCGTTGGAGTTTCGGTTTATCGCAATGGCCTTGGCCTCTGGGTGCTGGACCGTCATCGCATGGAACTTCTGGGGCGCTAACCTGCCAACCACAGCCAATCTCAACTACAGCCTGCTCGCGGGCGTCTGCGCAATTTCAGGAGCCTATCTCGCATGGAAAAGTACCTCTTACCAATCCTAGAGGACGGCGGCCCGATCGGCGCGGTGGTGGTGGTTTCGGTTCTGATTATCGGGTTCGTGTTGCGTTACAAAGGTTGGCTGGCCGGGGACCGGAGCAAGATCGTGTCCTCGGGCCAGCTCGCGGAGCTGGCCGAGAAGGTCGACGCGCTTGGCTCGCGGGTCGGGGATGTCGAGAAAGACGTACGCAATCTGCCGACACTCAAGGAGATACACGGGCTTGAGCTGGCTCATCAGCGGACGCTCGGACGCATCGCAGTGCTGGAGAGCAACACACAGGCCACAAAGGCCGGGGTCGTCAGAATAGAGGATTTCCTGATCACTCTATCGAAAGGGAAACGCTGAGATGAAACAAAGCGAAATCTGGCAGCACGTCAAAAGCGGTGGTTTGTATCGCGTTGTCGGAGATTGCCTGATCGAGGCGGACCTAACACCCGCGACCATTTACGAAAGCCTGTGGGACGGTCAGCGCTGGGTGCGCCCGACCTCCGAGTTCCACGATGGTGGGTTCAGAAATCTGGCTGTCGATGAAATCACCGATTGCCGTCCCCAAGAAGAACGCGAAGAAGACGCCAATCAACAGGAAACGAGCATATGAGCCTCAAATTTGAAGGGTACGAAGATCACCTGAATGCCGATGTTCGGCTGATCATCCTGCGCGCGCTGTCCGAAGAACCGGACGGGCGTTTGAACTCCACAATGATCATGAAGCTGCTGGAGAGCTTCGCGATCAACCGGACGCGGGAATATGTGCATACGCAATTGCGCTGGATGGAAACACAGGCACAGGCGGTTCACATCACACCCGCTGGCAGCATCTTGGTTGCGGAGATAACTCAACAGGGTGAAGACCATCTCAGCCGAAAGGTGTTGATTGATGGGATCAATCGTCCCTCGCGCCGGAAGGCCTGATCATGAGCGCGCGCCGCAAAGGCCGGGGCCGTCTTTCCTCGATCGACATGCTGCCATCTGAGGCGGATGGCATTGTCGCCTGGGCGTTTCAGGAACTGAAAGATCGCGACCGCCTGCAGAAGGA
Source organism: Ruegeria sp. AD2(2025) (assembly GCF_056542385.1). Lineage (NCBI taxonomy): Bacteria > Pseudomonadati > Pseudomonadota > Alphaproteobacteria > Rhodobacterales > Roseobacteraceae > Ruegeria > Ruegeria sp. AD2(2025). The sequence goes on along the minus strand of NZ_JBQFZS010000002.1, from coordinate 114,581 downwards.
CATCCACGCCGAGTTCAATGAACAGCTTGCCGAACTGGGTCTGGGCCCCATTTCGCTGTCGGCGTTCAATCGGCATTCGATCCGGCTGGCCTCGATGGCGCGCCGACATGAAGAGGTACGCGCGATCACCTCGGCGCTGACCGAACGGCTTGATCCCGGTGAAACCGACGATCTGACCATCATGGCGGCCGAGACCATCAAGACGCTGATCTTCGAGATGATGGAAGATGGCGGCGCGCAGCTTGGCCCGAAAGGTGCGATGGAACTGGCTCGTGCGCTGCAATCGGCTGTCAGCTCGCAAAAGCTGTCACTGGACCGCAAGCGCCAGTTGCAGGCGCAGTTTGAAACGCAGGTCGATGATGCCATCGAGAAGGTGCAGAGCGAGAAGGGTCTGACCAAAGAGCAGGCCAAGTTCTTCCGCGATGAGGTTCTGGGGGTGAAGTCGTGAATGCGCTTGCCGCCGATCCCACCACCCAAGCTGGTAAACCGGTTCTCGATCGAGATCCAAATGTCCTGCCGGATGGGCTGACCCGAGGCGCGGAAGTTCCTGACGATCTGGACCCATTGGCCGATGGCATTCTGATGCGCCACCAGCAGGAATGGCTTGCTGACAAAAGCGACCTGAAGCTTGCCGAGAAAGGGCGACGGACCGGGATCACGTTTGCCGAGGCGCTGGATGATACGATCATCGCCGCCAGTTCCCGATCAGCGGGCGGCGACAACGTGTTCTATATCGGGGACACGAAAGACAAGGGCCGCGAGTTCATCGGCTATGTCGCCCACTTCGCCAAGATCGTCTCAAAGGAACTGGCTGAGATCGAAGAATTCCTGTTCGAGGACGAACAGGCGGACGGATCGACCAAACACATCTCGGCTTTCCGCATCAAGTTCGCCAGCGGCTACCGGGTCGAAGCGCTGTCCAGCAATCCGGCGAACATTCGCGGCCTTCAGGGTGTTGTCGTCATCGATGAGGCCGCGTTCCACCGCGACGTGCGCGCGGTCATCGATGCCGTGAACGCCCTGCTGATCTGGGGCGGTAAGGTCCGGGTGATTTCGACCCATAATGGGGTGCTGAACCCGTTCAACGAATTGATCCTGGAAGCGCGTGCCGGAAAGAACCCGTTTTCCATCCATCACATACCATTCGGCACCGCGGTTAAGAACGGCCTCTACAAACGGGTATGCCTGATCAAGGGCTGGGAGTGGACGCAGGAAAAGCAGGACGATTGGGAAACCAACATCGTGCGCGGTTCCTATGGTGTGCGCACCGCCGCCATGCGGCAGGAGCTGGACGCGATCCCGGCCGAGGCCGAGGGCGCGGCGCTGACCCGCGTTCAGATCGAGGCCTGTATGCAGGATGGCATCCCCTTCGAGCGGTTCACCTGCGACGATGATTTCAAGAATGCGCCTGGCGCATTCCGCACGGCCGAGGCTTTGGACTGGTGTCGAAAGCATCTCGAAAAGGTTTTGAAATCCCTTGATCCGAACAAACAGCACGTCATGGGCGAAGACTTTGCTCGATCGGGTGACGCCACCGATATCGTGATCAAGGAAATCGGCAATGACCTGGTACGCCGGACCAAGCTGATTGCCGAACTCCGCAACGTGCCGTTCGATCAGCAGCGCGAGATCCTGTTCTACATTCTCGACCGCCTGCCGAAATTCGTCAAAGGCGCGATGGACCGCACCGGGAACGGGGCCTATCTGGCCGAGGTCGCAACGCAGCGCTATGGCGAGAAGATCGTCGAGGTGTCGTTTAGTCAGGAATGGTACCGGCAGGAAATGCCGCCTTACATCGCCGCGTTTGGCGACGGCACCGTCATCCTGCCGCGCCATGCCGATGTTCTTCAGGACCATCAGGCGTTGCAGTTTGTCGATGGTGTGATCCGGGTTCCGCAAAGCTTCCGCTTCAAGGGGTCGGACGGTTTCAACCGCCACGGCGATACGGCGGTGGCCGGGGCGCTGGCTTACTTCGCCAGCCGCCAGCCTGTCAGCACTTACGAATATGCGTCCGTCAAGTCGCTGGATGGTGATGGCGACGATGACGGCTGGGATGATGAATTCGGCCAGTCGGATGAGGGCAGTTTTCGCAGATCAGGGGGGCTTTGGTGATGCAGTCGTTCATTCTCAAGCTCAAGCTTTTGCTTTGTCGCCATGATTGGGAGCCCTGCTCTGGTTCTTTCAAGCGCTACCAGTGTTGTCGCTGTGGGCGAGATCGTACGCCAGCTTTTTAGGAGGGGATTTGATGATTGGAAGATTTCTTTGCCGAATCGGATTTCACCGTTGGGGGAAACCATACACTGCTGCCGGTTGCGATCAGTTCTTTGGCATGGGGCATCACGCGCAAGACTGTCGTCGCCGTGAATGCAACCACACTTTTCGACACTGGCCATCATAAAGGATCGCAAAGCCATGGCTAAAGCACCCACCCGCACGTCCACGATCCTTGATGAGCATGGCAAGCCATTCAAGGTGTCTACCCTGACCGAAGAACAGGCCGCGCCCACCGCGACCGGCGTTCGGTCGCCCTGGGCGGACACGGTCTCGAAAGGGCTGGATCCCGTCAAACTGGCCCACCTTCTGAAAGCCGCCAACGAGGGGGACAATCGCGACTTCCTCACTCTGGCCGAAGAGATGGAAGAACGGGACGCCCATTATGCGTCTGTTCTGGGGCAACGTAAGCGCGCGGTCTCGGGGATCGAACCGATTGTCACGCCTGTCAGCAAGGACAAGCAGGACCAGGACATCGCCGATGCGGTTGAGGAACTGGTGAACGCGCCCGACTTTGCCGACATGGTGGATGATCTTCTGGATGGTATCGCCAAAGGCCATTCGTCTGTTGAGATCATGTGGGATTTCAGCCCCGATCGGTGGGAGCCGGGCGAGTATGTTCATCGCGATCCGCGCCACTTCCAGTTCGACAAGAAGACCGGGCGGCAGATGCGCATCCGTGACGACAGCACCTCCGATGGTCTGGAGATGAACCCCTATGGCTGGATCATCCATCGCCCCAAGCTGAAATCCGGCCTCACCGTGCGTGGTGGTCTGGCGCGCGTGGTGGCGTGGTGCTTTATGCTCAAGACGTTCACCTTGCAGGATTGGGCCGCATTCCTTGAGGTGTTCGGGATGCCCCTGCGCCTGGGCAAATACGATGACACCGCAAGCGCCGGGGAAAAACGCATCCTGTTGCGGGCGGTGCGGGATCTGGGGTCGGACGCCGCCGCCATCATTCCGAAGGGTATGGAGATCGATTTCATCGAAGCCAAAGGCGGTCAGGGCAACGCAGTGTTCGGCGCGATGACCGACTATCTGGACAAACAGATTTCCAAGGCGGTGATCGGCCAGACCATGACCACCGATGAGGGGTCATCCAAATCCCAATCGGAAACCCATGACGAGGTGCGGGGCGACATCAAGAAGGCCGATGCCCGCCAGCTCACCACCACCATCAACCGGGATTTGATCGCACCCTTTGTCGGGTTCAATTGGGGTTGGGACGTAAAAGCCCCGTGGGTCAGCCTTCCCGTTGAGGACGCCGAGGACATCGAGGTCCTAACAAGCGCCTTGAGCAAGGTTGTCCCCTTGGGCGTTCGCGTGGCTTCGGCAGATGTCAACAAACTGCTCGGGTTCCGGGTGCCTGATCCTGACGAGGCGGTTCTTCAGCTCGCGCCGGCCACCACTCCGACAGACCCATCGACCACTGAACGCGCCCACCGGCTACCCCATGCTTGCCCATCCTGCGGCGAACGTCACCTTGCCTCGGCCGAGACGGAAGAGGACCCCTTGGTGTCCGAGGCGCTGGAACACTGGGAAGCCGATGTAGGCCCCACCGTTGCCACCATCATGGCCGCCGCCAAAGCAGCGGACAATTACGATGACTTCCTGACCGGTCTCAGCCAGATCGCGCCGGACATGGCCACAATGGCCGACCGGGTTGCGATCCAGACCATGAAGGCGCGCGGCGACGGCGAAACCGATGGCTGACGCGGTTTTCAAAGAGGCCCCGGAAGAGGTCAGGCGGTACTTTGATGCCAAGGGCAGCCAGCCGAGCTGGGATTGGCGCGACGTCGCCCCGCATGAACACGCAACCGCGTTCACCGTGGCCAAATCGGCAGGATTCGACATCCTCGAAGATGTGCGTACGGCCACCCGCGACGCCATTGTGAACTTTCGGTCTTATGGCGAATTCATTGACGAGCTCGAACCGATCCTGCGCAAGAAGGGCTGGTGGGGCCGTCAGGTTGTTGATGGGCCCGATGGCAAGCAACTCGTCCAGTTGGGATCGTTGCGCCGCCTGCGGACGATCTATTGGGCCAATGTGAGCACCGCGCGCGCCGCAGGTGAATGGGAACGCATCCAGCGCACCAAGCGCGGCCTGCCGTTCTTGATCTATGAATTGTCCCGCGCCGAGAAACGGCGTCCGGAGCATCAGCAATGGGTGGGCATCATCCTGCCCGTTGATGACCCGTTCTGGCAGACGCATTACCCACCGAATGGCTGGCTGTGCCAGTGCCGTGTTCGTCAGATCAGCCAGCGCGAAGCCGAAAGCCTTGGCTACGATCCCAGCACCGGTGGGCCGCAGGTTGTCACACGGTCCTGGACGAACAAACGGACGGGGGAACGGTTTCAGGTGCCCGAGGGCATAGACCCTGGCTGGCAGACCAATCCGGGAGCGACCCGCGCGAACAACCTGCGGCAGTTCCTGTCTGAGCGCCTGGACGTCTTGCCCGCCGGTGCCCGTGATGTGGCCGTGCAGGACCTCGTGGGGGCCAAGCCGTTTCGGGCGCTGGCGCGGGCAGAGCTGCCTTATGACGGCCCCGCCGATCGCAGCCCGGCGAACATCGAGCGGGGCCGTATGGCCTTGCCCGTGGCGATCCTGCCAGCCGGGTTTCAGAATGTGATCGGTGCCCGCACCCGCACTGTGCTGTTTTCCAATGCTGACGCACATAAGCAGGTTGGTAAGCGCGCCCAGATCGAAGCTACGGATTATGCTCAGGTTCAATGGATGATCGAGAACGGTCAGCTCTATGAGGATGCCACCAGCGCCAGCACCTTCGTTGTGCAGGCGCTGATCGACGGCAAGCCCTGGGCGGCAATCCTGCGACTGACGCGGGATCAGCGCGAGATCTACCTCAAGAGCTTCCGCCGCATCCGGTCGGAGCAGTTCGGGGAAACCGGGCGTCATCTGTCGATGGATTGAATGTTGATGGGCGTGGTGCTATATTCTGATCGAGGCCGAGCCATACAGAGCCGGGTATATCCCGCGAAGGATGTTGTGACCTTCCGGCCTCGAATCTCCCCACAAAACGCCAAACGCGCTCAGCGGCCCGCTGAGTCGCGTAGCCTTCAAAAATGCCCCACCATACCCGAAACCCCTCTCCGGGCTTTCAAACGCTTTCAAAACGCTTTCAAAATCGAAGCTGACAGCCTATGAGTGGTGACATCCCCCCAAGTCTGCCATAGCGGTCTAAATTCGCTGCGAGTGGTAGCGCGCGCTACCAATGTGAGGCGATCCCGCATGGGGCATTCCATGTCCCATGAAAACGAACCGCACATCCCCTGAATTCGCCTCGCATCTTGCCAGTCGCGCCGATGACGATGCGCAATTTCTGGAGCGCGCCCTTGCGTTCGAACTGACCGAGGATGCCGGCGCATCCGTCGCGCCGGACTGGGTGCAGATTTTCCCGGCTGGACCCGAGCTGGCAACGGTGGATGGCCGGTCATTCAAGATGTCCGACCCCGACGCCTTCGTTGCATCGCAGGATGTGTCCAGCGCGAAGCCCATTCTTGTCGATTTCGATCACCTGTCGAGCTTCATGGTCGAAGAGAATGGCGACCAGACCGCCGCAGGGTGGATCGAGGAACTGGAAGTGCGTGATGGCGAGGTCTGGGCGCGTGTCGCCTGGACCGTTCGGGCGGCGGAACAGATTGCCGGTCGCGAATGGCGGTTCGTCAGTCCTGAATTCCGGGTGAACAAGAAAACCAAAGAGATTGCGGCGCTTGATGCGCTTGCTCTGGTCAATCGCCCTGCCTTCCAGATGAAAGCCCTCGCACGGGCTCAAACCCGCACAACCGGAGATACCCCAATGCTGAAAGCCATCGCCGCTGCCCTCGGCCTGTCTGAAGACGCCACGGAAGAACAAATCCTGACCGCCATCCAGAAAAAGGATGAGGAATTGGAAACCGCCAAGGCGTCGAAAACCCCCTCAACAAATGACTTCATGCCGCGCGCGGATTACGACCGTGTTCTGGCGCGTGCAGAAGAGGCCGAGGGCGAACTGGAAACGGCAAAGACCGCCGCCCGTAAAGACGAGATCGATACCATGATCGCGTCTGCTGTGACGGCTGGGAAGATCGCGCCGGCCTCCAAGGCTCATTACGTGGCGCTGGCCTCGTCCAGCGACGCCGGGTTCGATGAGGTCAAGAAGTTGACCGAAACCCTGCCGAAGATCACTGACCCGTCTGCGCTTGACGACGCCGAGACCGACGCCAACGGGCTGAGCGAAGAGGACAAGGAAATGTGCTCGATGCTGGGCGTCTCGGAAGAGGATTACGCCAAACAGCTTGCCCGCGACAAAGGCCGCACCTGAGCGGCCTTTCCCCACCACCCTTTCTAACCACGAGGAACTGACCGATGGCCACAACTGGCGAACGCAACACCCCATGGCGGCAGGGCATTGATTTTGCCTTTGACCTCGCTGTCGGGGTCAAGATCAACAAGGGGGCCATTGTGTGCCTCGATGCCGGTGCCGCGAAACCGGGCTTTGCAAATGCCTCGGTCACCACCGTCGGCGTCTGCATCGAAACGGCCGATCAGTCGGCTGGCGATCAAAAGGTCAAGGTCCGTCGCGGGACTTTCCAGTTCGACAACTCCGCAGGTGCTGACGAACTGACCGCCGCTGACATCGGTGCCGAGTGCTATCTGGTCGATGACGAAACCGTCGCCAAGACCAATGGCGGAAATGCGCGGTCGAAAGCTGGCGTGGTGCGCGACATCGAGGGCGGCAAGGTCTGGATCGAATTCTGATCCTGATCCGCCCTTAACCCTTTTCTCAGACGACGAAGGACAAGAGATATGCCCGTCAGAAAGCACGTAACACCGGAACAATTGAGCCGCGCCACAACCGGTTTCAAAGCGATCTATCAGAATGCGTTCGATGAGGTCGATCCGATGTGGAAGAAGATCGCCGAAGAGGTGAACTCCACCACCAAGATCGAAACATACGAATGGCTGGGACAAATCCCCGGAATGCGGGAATGGATCGGCGAACGGTTCATCCATCGCCTGGACGAAAACGCCTACACCCTGAAGAACAAGAAATTCGAAAGCACCATCGCTGTGAGCCGGGACGCGATTTCGGACAATCAGCTTGGCACCTATTCGATGGCCTTCAAGGGGTTGGGCTCGGCAGCGGCCACCCATCCTGACGAGTTGAATTTTCAGGCACTGGCGGCGGGCTTCAACAACCCCTGCTTTGATGGGCAGAACTTCTTTGACGATGATCATCCGGTGATGGTGGATGGCAAAGAGGTCTCGGTGTCCAACATGCAGGCCGGTGCTGGCCCCGCCTGGTTCCTGCTGTGCACCAACAAGTCGGTAAATCCGATCATCTATCAGAACCGCGAAGACCCGGAATTGGTCGCGCAGGATGACCCCAAGACGTCGCACCACACGTTCATGCAGGATGAATATCTGTACGGCGCGCGCTCACGCGGTGTCGCTGGCTACTCTTACTGGCAACTTGCATTCGGGTCCAAAGATACCCTGAACGCCGACAGTTTCGCCGCAGCGCGTCAGGCCATGGCATCGCTGAAAGGTGATCAGGGCCGTCCGCTGGGGATTGTGCCCAACCTGCTGGTTGTTCCGCCTGCGTTGGAAGACGACGCGGAAGAAGTCCTGAAGGTGAAACGCACCGATGGCGGCAAGGACAACAAGAACTACGGCAAAGCCGAAATCCTGATGTCACCCTGGCTGGCTGCATAACAGTCGGTCGGTTGTCAGAGCGGACCCCTTGCGCATTCGGGGTCCGCTTCATTCAACCGATCAACAGGAGAGTTGAACATGGCCCGCAAAACCACACAGACCAGCCGCCGCAAACCTGCCGCTTCGGATCAGGTCAAGGACGAGGTGAAGACACCCGCCAGCACCGACGCGGTGCCTCAGACCGAAGCGGCGGCACCGGCTGAGAATGGTACTGGCGACGCACCACAGCAGCCATCCGAGGCAACCGCAACCGATGTCAGCATCGAAGTTGATGGCAAACAGATCGCATTGGGTGATGCTGCGGTGGTCATTGGCGAAGATGACGGCAAAGGCGAGGTCTCGGTTGATGCTGAGCTGCTGATCACCGAAGGCCCATTCGTCCGCGTGTCGACCTTGCAGGACCATCCACGCCGTCGCGCCGGTATGCGCTTCACGCGCGAAGGTGTCACGCTGGATGCCTCAAAGCTGACTGAAGCCCAGCGTGATGCGATCAATGACGATCCGCTGCTGAAAGTGGCCCCGGTCGCTCGCGAAGCAGAAGACTGATCCAGAGGGGCCCCATGCTTAATCGCTCGTTCCCGTTTTTCAGTGCTTTCGGTGCCAACATATTGGCGGCGCTGACGATGCCTGAGCCGTCGCCGCCTATGCCGGACGCAAATTTCCATTCGCCGCCGTTTGGCAAGTCCAAGATGACTGTTGCCCGCGATGCGCGCCGGTCGCGGAGACGCAAAGCCAAGAAACGTGCCCGTCGCCTCGGGCACGCCTGACATACCAGCGAGAGAGGGGGTCTGATCCGGGTCGCAAGTCCGTCAGCACCCATAGACCGCCGGTTTCAAGACGGGCTGGGGTCGATCCCAGCCACCGGCGCAGGGAACCTTCGAAGGTAGGAGCCATAGCTCACCCCCAACACATCGCATGATCGAGGACTGAAATGCCTTACGCCACCCGAGACGACATCCAGCGGATTTACGGCGCTGAGTTTCTTCAGGACATCACGCCGGTTGACGTGGCCGATCCTGACGCGGCGGTTGATGAAGCCTTGTCTGATGCCTCGGGTGAAATCGACGGGTATCTGTCGACCCGCTACACTCTGCCGTTGACCGGTGAGCTCAAGGTGTTGCGTCGCCCCTGCATCGACATCGCGGTTTATATCCTCGCCAATTCCCATGCCCGCCTCACTGACACCATGGAAACCCGGTACGATCAGGCCATTTCCCTCTTAACCAAAATCAGCAAGGGCATCGTTGGCTTGGGCACGGACGAACCCAGCGCCGTTGTCGAGGGCTCGGAGATCGGCGCATCATCTGGCGCAGATTTCACCGCGCGCTCGCGCCGCTTTGGTCGGGGCCGTGGCTGATGGCCGACCTCGCCGTTGATATGCAGCTCAACAATCTGGACCGCGCGTCTCGGACCATCGAGCGCGTGACCGGCTGGGATCGGTTCGAGCTGATGGATACGATCGGGCGCTTGATCCAGTTGCAGACGCGCCGGCGCATCGAGGTTGAGAAGGAAGGGCCTGACGGCACCAAGTGGCCAGAAAACTACCAGAAATCCCCGACGCTTTACGCCACCGGCGCGCTGCATGACAGCATCGATTATCAGACCGGGCTTGGTCAGATCACGGTCGGATCGCCGCTGGTCTATGCCGCGATCCACCACTTTGGCGGTGTCATCAAGGCCAAGATTGCAAAGGCGTTGGCCTTCAGGCGAGGCAATGACACCGTGTTCGCCAAGAGCGTGACTATGCCTGCGCGCCCCTATCTGGGGATCAGTGCCGACAATGCCGAAGAGATTGAGGACGTTGTGGCCGACTTCGTAAAGGAGTTGCTGCAATGAAAATCTCAACCTTACTGACTGCGATCCAAGACGATCTGACCGCTGTCTTTCCGCGCTCCGAGGTCCGCGATATTGCGATCAGCCCCGGCCGCTTCGACGTCAGCGAAATCACCCGCCGCAGCTTCCGCCCGCCCGCGCTCCGGATCGCCTTTCTGGGTGCACCACGCACCCAGCCGAAAGCGGATGAAACCCGGCGCTTTGAGGGCGCTTTCGCTGTATTCATCGCCACCGAAGGGCGGGATCGCGCGACCGAGGGCGTGGATCTCGCGCAGGCTGTTGCTGAACGGATCGAGCTGAACCGGTTCAGCGATGGATATGGCGTTGGCCTTCCGTCCAATCTGCGCATGGATGCGCTCTATTCGGGCGCTGTCGATGACAAAGGTCTGTCGCTGCATTCCGTGTCCTGGACGCAAAGCTTGCGTCTGGGCGACAGCGCAGCGCCGGGATTGCCCCCCGATCCCGCAGCCGTAATTCCCGCTGATGTCGATCTGAACATCGATATCACCCGACTGCCCGAGGGTCTGTGATGGCCGGTATCGAAAAGATGATCGCGAACATGGCCCGGCAAATCGCCGAATTGCAACGCGCCCAGGCGAACGTGATCCGATCCGGGCGCGTGGTTTCGGTGGATGCGGGCAATCAGCGCGTCAAGGTGGACGTCGGCAACGATGGCAACCCCCTTGAAACCCCATGGATCAGATGGACCGAACGCGCCGGCGCCCGCAAGACCTGGAACCCGCCAAGCGTAGGTGAGCTGATGACCGTTCTCTCACCCGCCGGTGACATCGATGAGAAGTCGCTTGCCGTTCATGGTGGATTCACCGGCGACAATGGGGCCCCATCCGGTGACGGCGATGCGACGGTCTACACCTTTGGCGCGGTCACGATCACCACCAAGGACGATGGATCATTGATCGAGGTCGGCGGTGTGTCCGTCCATGTCAGTTCCAGCGGCATCGATATCGTCGGGGATGTCACGATCACCGGCGATGTCGAAATCAACGGTGATCTCGCGCTGAACGGCGGCCTGACCACCGTTGGCGCAACCTTCACCCACAATGGCGTCAACATTGGCGCGACCCACAGGCATTCGGGCATCGAGCCCGGACCGTCAAACACCGGCACACCAAACTGAGGAAACAGATCATGACCAGCCAAGCCAAAACCAAGACGTTCGAATACGATGTCATCAAGACTTTCTGGGACGGCCCTCACCTGAGGGAAGCTGGCGAAGAAACCGTCTGGAAAACTGAAGACGAGGCCCGGTATTACGAACCTCACATCCTGCGGAAGAAAGCGGATGACGCCAAGGCTTCGGCCACCTCGAAACCGTCCAAGACCAAGGGCTGATCGAGCATGGCAGGGATGGATCGAAACACCGGGCGCAGCATCGCGGGAAGTGCGCATATCGCGCAATCCCTCGCGGTGTTGTTCACCACGCGGATCGGCACGCGCCTTGAGCGGCGCGCGGTCGGTTCCGTGGGGCCCGAGCTTCAGGACCGTCCCGCCAATCCCGAAACCATTCTGGATTTCTTTGTGGCCATTGCCGAAGCGATCGACGCTTACGAGCCACGCGTTGAGCTGAAGGGCTTTCGCCTGGTCAAAGCCGACGAAGATGGCAACGCGGAAATCATGGTCGACATCATCGAGCGCGCATCCGGCGCGGCTCAAGCCATTGGGGTTCCCGTATGAGTTTCACGTCATCCAACCTGACCCGCATCGTGCTGCGTGAAATGGCGTTCCCTGAAACAGTCAAGCAGATCTCGTATGAGGATGTGCTGGCGCAGATGAAAGCCGATCTGCTGGCCGATTTTCCAGCGGTGGCTGACGTCATAAATCTGGAAACCGAACCGCTTGTTATCCTGCTGCAACGGCTGGCCGCAGAGAAGGTCAGGTTACTTGGCCTGCTGAATGATGAGGCGCGCAACAACACGCTGGCCCATGCCTTCGGGTCCAGTCTGGATAACTTCGCCGCCTTCTGGGGGCTGACCCGCCATGTTGTCGATCCCGGCGATGCTGACGCGATCCCGCCGGTGCCGCCGACACTTGAGGCGGACGATGTATTCCGTGATCGCATCCAGTTGGCCAGTGAAGGCCTTACTGTTGCCGGGTCTCCGGGGTCATACAAGTCCCATGGCTTTGCCGCGTCGCCGAATGTGAAGGATATCGGGATCAAACGTGGCCAGCCCGGTGAGGCCGTGATGTCCGTTCTGTCACGCACCGGCAACGGTACTGCCAGTGCCGAGTTGCTGAATGTGGTCAGGCCTTATGTCCTGGAGCGTATCCCGCTTTGCACCGATCTGATTGCAGTATCGACGGCGGTCACAGAATACACGATCGCCGCTGAGCTGACATTCCTTCCCGCCTACAATCAGCCCGAGGTTCTGGCGCAAGCCTCAGCCGCTGCGCAAGCCTATGCAGATGGTCAGCACAAAGACGGCTATGATGTGACCCTTGCCGGCATCTACCACGCCCTGTTTCAGCCGGGCGTGCAGAACATCAATCTGACATCGCCCGCCGCAGACATCGTGTGCGCCACGGGTCAGGCAGCATTCTGCACCGACGTTCAGATCACGGTCGGGGGCGAAGATGTCTGACGCTGTGCTTCTGCCGGCCAATGCCACGCCGCTTGAGCGGGCCATTGAGCGAGTGATTGCCAAGCACTTCGATGTTCCGATGTTGGTTGGCACGATGTGGAACCCGGACACATGCCCCGCCGAGGTGCTGACCTATCTGGCATGGGCGTTTTCTGTGGACCACTGGGACCCCGAGTGGCCGGAACACATACGCCGCGATGTAATCCGCAACGCCGTCGAAATCCACCGCTGGAAAGGCACTCTGCGCGCCCTGAAGCACGCTTTGAAAACCATCGGCTACGGCGATGCCCTCGTGACCGAGGCAAAGGAGCTGATGACGATCGGCGGGCCGAAGCCACTGGGTGACACTTGGCGTCTTGGTGTGACCGGTGTGCATTGGGCGGATTACTGGATCGAGGTGACGCAGCCAATCACCCTGCGAGCGGCGGTGCAGATTGCGACGATCGCATCAACTGTGGTGCCCGTCAGGTGCCGCCTGCGCTCAATCACGGTGCGCGGCGTTCAATTCACCATTGGCGATGGGCAATGGAAACTCGGGCGCGATGTCGCGCTCGGGGCAACTTACTTCTGGGAGGCGCTGGATGCCTGATTTTGATCCAAATAACAAAACCTATCTGGCGGACGATGGCTCTAGCTGGGTGCCGCAGGTGTTCAAGCTTGAGGACGGATATCTGCCGACCGGTGGCGACATCAATGACGCGACCGGCGGCGGCACGATGAACCGTCAAGCTCAAGCGCTTGCGGACCGGACTGCCTACCTCAAAGGTGAAGTTGATACCCTGAAAGCACCGGGTTTCTACGCCAAACCCGCCGATATCACAGCCGCGATCGACGCCCTGATCGGCGGTGCGCCTGGCGCATTGGATACCCTGAACGAAATCGCGGCGGCGCTGGACGACAAAGGCGACTTCTCCGCGTGGGTCATTGATGAGCTGCGCAAGGCGTCACCCATCGGTGAGGTCAAAATCTGGACCGACGATGCTGCGCCTTACGGCTCACTGGAAGGTGATCGAGGCACATACCTGCGCGCCGATTATCCGTTGCTGTGGACCTATATCCAGACCTCGGCGATGTACGACCCAACCGGCGCAACTGTCTATATGTTCGGTCCCGGTGATGGGTCGACCAGCTTTGACATGCCTGAAACGCGCGGTGAGTTCCTGCGTTTCTGGGATCATGGGCGGGGTGTCGATGCCGGGCGCTTGCTCGGCTCGTGGCAGGATCATGCGGTCGAATACCATACCCACTTGCTGCCCACGAGTACGGGGTCTGGAGCCTCCATGCCCGGCGTTAACGATAGCGGCTGGAGTAGCGGTGCAAACACTAGCCCCGGTTTCGACAGCCCGGCAATCACCTACGACGAAGGTGGTTCGAATGGCGGCCAAACCGAGGGCAATTTCGCCGGTGAAACGCGCCCGTGCAGCGTTGCTTACATGGCCGTGTTCCGAGCGTACTAAAGGGGATCATCATGAAGATTTACGACTACGACAAAGACGGCGTGTTTCTCGGCGAACGGGACGCCCGGCGCGATCCGCGCAACCCTGACCGCTGGGTCATTCCGGGCAATGCCACGACTGATCCGGTGCCCGATCCCGAAGAGGGCAAATGGCCGAAACGCGAGAATGATGCTTGGGTGATGGTCGAAGATCACCGGGGCGAGACCTACTGGCTTGCTGACCGCTCCGAGCATGTGGTCGAGGGGCTGGGGCCGTTGCCCGACAATGCCCTGACCGTGATGCCCCCGCTGACGCTTGACGAACGCAAGGCGGCGGCGATTGCCGAGGCTCGACAGATCGCAATCGACATCCGCAAAACCGTCGCTGAAAACGCCCCGATCGAGCGCGCGATATCATGGGTCAACAAGGTGCCCTATGCGCTGATCTGGAAAGCGCACGAGGACGGCGGCGACGCCAATGGCCCGCTGGCAGCAATCGCCGCCGAGGCACAGGCGGGTTTCCAGATCGAGGCGACTGTCAAGAACACCACCGCCACCGCTCTGCGGGATCGAACCATCGCCAAGAACTCGATGTTCTTCCGCGCCACCCAATTGATCGAAGGCATGGAAGGATTGGCGGAGACCTTGATCCCGGCGGCTGAGGATGAAAGCAAGCTCGATGAGGCTATCGCGCATCTGCAAACGCTTCAGGCGCAGGCCATGGAGCAGTTGAGAGGTATTCAGGAGGCGGCAAACTGATGTGTCGCCCGGCCTTCACGGATTTGACGCCGGCGCAACAAGGCAACTTCGGCAATGGCATCGGCCCCTATTGGCTGCCCACCAAAGCCCGTCGATGGATCACGAAGACCGCCAGTTGGTTCTTTCGCAGCGCAAGCTGGCGGCATCATGATTTCGGCTATGCCGTTGGGGGCGATCGCTGGGACCGCGCCCGCTGCGATTGGAAATTCCTGCGGGCCATGCTGCGCGATGCGGTGACACAGGATACCGCCGCTGGCGCGCCTGGTATCCTGTGGCTGATTGCTGCGCCGCCCGCCATCCTCCTAAGCCTGATCTTCTACATCGCCGTTCGCATCGGCGGGCAGTTCGGCAGTTTCGTCTATCGGGACTGCTACGCCTCATTGGATGAGGTGCTTGCAACATATCGCTGAATTGACCTGATCAGCGGATAATCGTTGCGACAAGCTGCCCGGTCGGTGTATCCGGGCAGTACCTTCCCAAAACTCCAGAGTCTCAAGGTGGTAGCAGGCGCTACCACTGCTGGTTGCGCGCGCGCGTGCGAGAACCACTCCCAACGAACGAGATCATCTCGGCAGATGGAGTGATTACATGGCAGTTACCTTTCACAAAGGCATCGGGACAATCGAAAACCTGAAAGGTGGTCGCCCGGTGCAACTCGCCCAGGCGTCGGCTCTGGGTTTCGCTTTTACGGCCCCGGACGCTGATGACGCTAAGTTCCCGCTTAATCAGCCGTTGGCGATGGTCGGGGGCGCTGATCTTCTGGAAGATATGGGAGATACCGGAACGGGTCCTGACATCATCCGGCAAATCGTGGCTGAGGGCGTTGGCATGACTGCTGTTGGTGTCCGCGTCGCCGAAGGCGTAGACGCAGACGCGACCATGGCCAACATCGTCGGTTCGGCTGCCAACAAGTCCGGCATTTATGCACTGGATGCCGCACAATCAGAACTGGGCCTGACGCCTCGCCTGTACCTTGCGCCCGGGTTCACGTCACAACGTCCTGGTAACGCACGCAATCCGGCGGTTTCAGCGATGCTGGCGCTGGCGACAAAACGGCGTGGGGTTGTCTTGGCCGATGGCCCGAACACCACCAAAGAAGACGCCGTGACCTATGCTCAGGATTGGGGGTCGCATCGCATTTATATGACTGATCCGGCAGTAAAGGTGTATCGTAACGGTGCCAACGTGGTGAAGCCTGCAAGCGCGACCATCGCAGGTGTTATTCTGCGAGTTGATCGCGATTTCGGGGTGCATCATTCCCCGTCCAACCATGAGATCATAGGTATCACCGGAACTGCGCGCGGGATCGACTATGCTGATGGCGACGCCAACACTGAGGCCGATTTCCTGACGCGCCAGAAGATTGGCACAATCATTCGCGACGGTGGGTTCCGCGTCTGGGGCAATGAAACCCTCTACACCGAGCCGCTGAACAAGTTTCTGCCGGTTGTGCGTGTCCATGACATCATCATGGACAGCGTTGCACGTGCGCACCGCTGGGCGCGCGACAAGCCGTTCTCGCTGCAACTGATCACCGACATCGCCGAAACCGTGAATGGTTTCCTGCGTCAGATGAAAGCGCGCGGCTGGACCCTTGGCTACGATGTCTGGATCGACCCCGCACTGAACACGCGCGAGACCTGGCTGAACGGTGACCTGTTCGTGTCTTACGACAGCGAAGCGCCGGCACCGCTGCAACGCCTGATCTTCCAGTTCAACCGCAACACCAACTACTACGCCGAACTCGCCCGCGAAGCGATCAGCGCAGTCGAGAAACTGGCCTAAGGCCGGTTTCCGGCGGGGCTGTAAGGAGAACCCGGAATGCAAATCCAGCGCAATTTTAACGCTTTTGTCGAAGGCTTTTCGACCCATCTGATGATCGAAGGCATCACGCCGCCGAACCTTCAGGATGTGGTCGAAGAGATCAAGGCCGGTGGCCTGATAGGCGGCGTCGATATCCCATTGGGCTTTCAGAAAATGGAAGCCATGATCAAGGTGACCGCACGCGAAAAGGAACTGATGAAGCATGTCGGTCTGGTTCCCGGCCAGCAACGCAAGATCACCTTCCGCTCTGTCGGCAAGTCCGAGATCGACGGATCGCAGCAGGACGAAGTGATCCAGATCACCGGTCGTTTGAACGCCAACAACGCGGGCTGGCAGGCCCAGTCGGTGCCGAAGGACGAATACAAGATCGGCACCATCTTTTTCTACAAGCACACGATTGATGGGCAGGTCATCCATCAGGTCGATCTGATGAACTTCATCGGGATCGTGGACGGTGTTGATGTCTGGTCGGACATCCGCAACGGCCTCGGCCTCTGATCTGAGCGCGGGGTAGAGCAGCGGTAGCTCGTCAGCCTCATAAGCTGAAGGGTGAGCGCAGCGAACGGTTCACCGCCCCCGCAACCAGTTTCAAGCGCCTTTCAAAGGGCGCTTTATTGCAAGGAAAAACGGTATGACCGAAACAGCCACCACCCCCAAGATCGAATTTGCTCCGAATGATCGGCCCCGGTTCAAAGCCGTGCCTCTGGATTTCCCGCTTCTGGTCGATGGTGAGAAGCTCGATACCATCACGGTCATGCGCAAAACCGCACGGGAAGTGGGCGAACTGCAGGACGCCATGGGCGAGAACGGATTTCAGTTCGAACGCCTGATGGCCTCTTTCACCGATCAGCCGCAGGAAGTTCTGGATGCGCTCGATCAGGACGATCACATGGAGGTGTCGGAAACAGTCCTCGATTTTTTGCCGGAGAAGGTGCGGACGGAGCTGGTCGCCGCCGGGGAGCAGATGGAAGAAATCCTGCGCCGCAAGTTCGAGGCCGAGGTCGCAGGATCGTCGCACCATGGCGACAGCTCGTCGCCAACATCGCCTACGCCTTCAAATGGGACCGAGACCAGCTCCTAGATGATTACTGGGACAACCTGTTGTCCTGGCACGCGGAGATAGAGCGCATCCACAAAGAAATGGAACCGGACCATGAGCGATCTTAGCTTTTCCATGTTGCTCCGTCTGATGGACGGATGGTCCGGCCCAGCCGACAAAGTGCGCAATTCCATGCGCCGCCTGTCCCAGAGCGCCAAGACCATGCAGCGGGATCTGGGGCGTAAGGTCAAAACCGGGTTCAGCGAGGCACAATTGGAAGCCGCACTGACCCGATCTGAAACCCGGATTTCCAAGCACCGGCAACGCCTGCTGGGTGCCGGTGCGATGGCTGTGACACTGGGCGCGCCGGTCATTCAGGCCGGGAATTATCAGGAACGGCTGATCGACTTCGCCAACCTTGCCGAGATCGGCGAGGAACGCGTCAAAAAGCTGGATGCGCAGCTCGATGCCCTACGCAAGACCACCGGGCAATCAAAGCTGGATGTCCTGCTGGGGCTGGAAGCCTACGTTGGCAAGGGTATGGGGCTGGATGAGGCACTGGCCGGGATGGAAGCCACCGGCAAGGCCGCAAAAGCATACCGCTCGGCCATGGGTGAAATGGCCAATTCCGGTTTCGCCGTCATGGACAACCTTGGTGTTGATCCCGAACGCCTGCGTCAGGCCTTCGACATTATGGCCAAATCGGGCAAGGAAGGTTCGTTCGAACTAGGAGCAATGGCCCGCAAATTCCCCGAGATCACCGCCGGGGCAAAATCCCTGAAGATGGAAGGCGTCGATTCGGTTGCATCCCTCTCGGCCGCGTTGCAGATCGCCATGAAAGCCGCCGGGTCAGAGGATCAGGCCGCAACCAACATGACGAACTTTCTGGGCAAGATCACCGCGCCCGATACCGTCAAAAAATTCCGTGATTTCGGGGTCAACGTCGAAAAGGAAATGAAGATCGCGTTGGAACGCGGCGCTGATCCTCTCGAACACATGCTCCTGGTCATCCGGGAAATGACCGGCGGCGATGCCTTCAAGATGGGTGAGCTGTTCGCCGACAAACAGGTGCTGGATTTCCTGCGCGCGATGATCCCCAACATGGAAGAATACCAGCGCATCAAACAGGAAGCCCTGGGCGCTGACGGGGTGGTTGATAAAGACTTCGAAAAGGTCATGAAGGGCTTTAACGAAGAGTGGCGTCAGCTCAAGAATTCGGTTGCTTCACTGACCACGAAATCCGGCGTGCTGCTGCCCATTTTCACCGACATCATGAGCCAGATGCGCATGGGTGTCGAAACCGTCGCGGAGTGGACCGCCGCCAATCCCGAATTGACCGAAACGCTTGTCAAAGGCACTGCCGCACTGCTGGCCTTCGGTGTTGGAGCGCGGGTGATCAGCTTTGGTCTGGCGGTTATGGGTGGCGGCCTGCTGCGCACCGCATCGCTGTTCTTCAAGTTCAACAAGGCGGGTAAAAACGTATCGCTGGTGGCGCGCAGCTATCGAACGCTTGCACGGCTGATGCGGAGTCCGTTGAAGTGGGCATTGACGCCGCTGCGTTGGACCACCTCGATAATCCCAGCGATACGCTGGGGCGCTCTGGCGGGCACTCTGAAATGGAGTAAGCTGATCACACCGCTCATGTGGGCTGGCCGTGCTGGGCTGAGGTTTATTCCAGGTATCGGTTGGGCGGCCTTGGCAGGCGAACTTATGTGGAAGCTGCTGATCAAACCTCTCGGATGGGACAAGTACATCCCCGATATCGATTGGAGCCATTGGTTTTCTTTTAACTGGTTGGACAAACTGCCTGAATGGGATTGGGGCGCGATTATCCCAGACTTAGATTTCTGGGGCGGAGGCGAACCAAAAGGGCCACGGCCTATCCGTTCGCAATCTGACCTGCTGGCGGACCGTGAGGCAGTTTCCAACGAAATAGCAGCCCTGCAAGCTCGCATTGCACAGATTAAGGATGGCCCGTTGGCCGCTACTCTGAGGCAGCCCCTGCGTGAGGAACTATTGCTGCTGCAAGCGGAACTGGCCCCGATCACCCAAGCCATCAACAGAGGCAGAGAACAAGGTCTTGCCGGACCCGGTTTGGGTAATCCAAGCGCTCAGACCGGTGTCAGCATCCAGAACAACCCGCAACTGGATGTGAAGGTCAGTCTGGACATGCCGATTTCGATCACCCGCGATCAGCAGATCAGCAATCAGGAACTGGCCAAACAGGCTGGCCAGCGGGTCGGAGCTGAAACCGAACGTGCAATCCGTCGCGGCCTCGATGACGCCGCGCTGGCGGAGTAACGCCCATGCTGTTTGCCCTTGGTCCCTTTCGCATCGCACTGGACACTCAGGCGCTGGAACGCCTCGAAGACACCGAGGACGCGCGGATCGCGGCGATGAACCGCGCGCTGACCATGCCGACCAAGCAATTCTTGGGGCCCGGTGATCGCAATATCGTCCTGGACGCGACAATCTACAAAGAGGTGCTGTCGCCCGGTGGCCCGGCCCAGATCGAGCAGATGCGCCTCTGGATGCGCAGTGGCTTGCGCGTACCGCTGATATCCCGATCGGGGCATTTCTACGGGTTCTACCTGATCCAGCAGATCGCCGCCGAAAAGACCCATGTGCTGCCCAACGGCACGTTCCAGAAGATCACAACCCAGATCACACTGACCCGCGCGCCAAGCGGGTTCAGCGTGTTTGGCATTCAGGTGTTCTGACATGGCTCGGCAATCCACATTCCCCGGGTTTGAAAGGCCGCGCCAACCCCGCCGGAAGATGATGCACGTCGCCGACGCAGGTCACATGCCGGGTGGAACCAAGGGTATCCGGTTTGTCTGTGGGCATTGCGGCCACGACACCGGCTGGATCGGCGACGAACGATCGATTTCCGAAAATAAGCGCGGCCTGCCGTGCCCGATCTGCAACCCGGCCGAGGGTGATGATCATGGCGTTTAGATGGGTGTCCAACAAACCGGACGGACGAACAAACCGTGGGTTCAAACATTCCTGGTACTTCCCGACCGAGGGCGAGGCCAAGGCCGATGCGGTCAAAAAAGCTACCGGCAAAATCGTCGATGGCGATCTACTGGCCCTGATGTGGCGGCAATTGGAAGCCGCCGGTTGGTCGATCGAAACAGAGTAGAGCAGAGAGGGAAAGAACATGAACGACGCCCTGTTGCGCGCAGCTATCGCCGAAGTCCGGCGCAGCGGCATCGCCAGCACCTCATTCATACACCGCAGCCTTCAGCTTCCCTACGTCGAGGCTGCGAAGCTCATGGCTGCCATGGAAGCCCAAGGCGTTGTCACCCAGCAAAACCACGTAGGAAAACGAGAGGTCATCCCCGTGCCCAACAAGCCCAATCCCATCATGAAGTTCTTCGACTACCGCAACCTGCCGGTAGAGCTGCAAAAGGTCAGTCGCCCGTTTGCCGAACTGGCGCGGGACATGAACGAGGACCTGCCAGACGGGCCTGAAAAGTCCGCAGGGCTGCGCAAGCTGCTGGAAGCCAAGGATTGCATGGTCCGGGCCAAAGCTGACTGACGGGGGGCTAAGGGGCGCGCAAACGCCCCTCAACACGGGGCCGAAATTCTGACAACCGACCCCGCCGACCAGATGAGTTTCATGGCCGCCCCCAACCCTGATCAGGGTAGCGGCTTAATGAGGTGAGTCGCCCTATTGAGGCAAGTGGAAATCCGATGCACGCAATGCGTGAAACTGCTTTTCAAGATGGAACCGATGGCACTGCGCGGTGTGTTGTCAATCAAATGCCCGCGCTGTCGGTCCATCAATATTCTGAGGCCATCACAGAGCCCCGAACCAGAGCGCCCAGAGCGCGATGGAAAGGAGGCCCCATGTGGCTGTTCATCCCCCCCAAAGACATGAAGACTTTCGCGGCATCAGCCTTTGCGCCGGCGTCGGAGGTCTCGACCTCGGATTGCACATCGCAGAACCCGGATATCGAACTGTGTGTTTTGTCGAGCGAAACAGTTTCGCCGCGTCCGATATCGTGGCACGGATGGCGGACGAGACCTTGGCACCGGCTGTTGTCTGGGACGATCTGCGATCCTTCGACGGCAGACCGTGGCGCGGCAGAGTTCATATCATCACTGCCGGTTATCCATGCCAGCCCTTCACCTTCTCAGGCTTGCGAAAGGGCGAGAACGACCCCCGCCACCTATGGCCGGAAGTCCGGCGCATCGCTGGTGAAATCGAACCGGAATGGCTGTTCTTCGAGAACGTCCCCGGACATCTCACCCTCGGCTTCCAAGACGTCACCCGAGATCTTCAAGGAATGGGCTACAGGGTTGCAGCGCGCGTCGTATCAGCGGCGGAAGTTGGCGGGTCGCACACCCGCGAAAGGCTGTTCATTCTGGCCCACGCCGACCTTCAAGGGATCGGGAAACCGGGCCTGCATCGTGGGCGGCCCTATGGGTATTCAGTTCAAGACGGATCAGAACCAAACCGGATCGCAGGTTGGCATCAAGAATGCGGCTTCGGCCTGGACGCTGATGTGGGAACTGATGACGGCGGCCGGGTGGACGCCGCAGCGCTTCCACTCTTCCCACCGCTTCCGGGTGATCTTGCTGAATGGGGAGAAACACTCAAGCGATCCCCTCACCTTAAACCCTGCCTTCACGGATTGGATGATGGGGTGGCCTTCGGGATGGACCGATCCGCTGCGGCGGGTAATGGAGTGGTCCCTTTGGCTGCGGCACATGCGTATTGCGCTTTGCGAGCTGAACTCGGAAGGTAACTCCGAACTACCGCAAACGGAGAATTAGAATGCGTGTTATTGCCCTTGGTCTTGTTGCTTGTTCAGCCTCGCCTTGCGTGGCTGATCAAGTAGATGATTGCATAAGATCGAACGTCGAAGTGACAGCGGCGAGTGCCGGCGTCGAAGTAGATGCGATTGGATTTGACCTTACCATCACAAACGACATGAGCGCTGATCTTGGTGGTGCGATCGTTCGCTACGAACTTTGGTCGGTTGATCGACCCAAAGCTCTGGCGGCAAGCTATACCCAGTTCTCGCATACCTTGGGTGGTGGTTTGCTTTCTGGCGAGACCGTCACTCTGAGAGAATTCGTAGGGTTGCCTGACCATACGATGGAGTTGGCGCAATCCGCATCTGACCTCAAGGTCATCGTTGAGCTAGAAAATGTGGCTGATCTGGAAATGCGGCCTATTGGCACTTCCTATGATCCGTTTGCTCTATGGGCCGAAGACCGATCAGACCAACCATGTAAGAGGAGGTCGGGTTAGCCCGATATGAAACATGCCCGAGACCTATCGCACCATCGAAGGGGATACGATCGACGCCATCGCGCACAAGCATTATGGGCGTCATGACGGCACCACAGAGATCATTCTCGAAGCGAACAGAGGTTTGGCAGACAAGCCTCTGATCCTTCCCGAGGGTCTGCTGATCACGTTGCCCGACATTGATGACAGCGCGCCTATCCAGACGGTGAAGCTCTATGATTGATCCGGCAATCCCGCTTCAAGCCCAGACCCCGACATTCCTTCTGAAGGTAGACGGAAAACCCTTTCCCTCAGAACGCGTGATGCGCATCGAGGTCTCGGACGAAGCGGGATTTGAAAGCGATGAGCTCCGGCTTGTCCTGGACGATGCACCGCCCCAGATCGCTCGGCCGAGGGAAGGCGCGCAATACGAACTGAGCCTTGGTTTCAGGGAATGGGGGCCACCGATCTATGTTGGCACCTATATCTTCGAAGAGAGCGAACGGGATGGATATGAACGAACCTTCACACTGATCGCCAAAGCCGCCGATCATGCGAAGACGCTGAAAGAGCCCAAAACCCGCGCATGGGAGGCTGTGACCTTTGGCGATATCGTCAGGTCGATTGCACAGGCTCACGGGCTCAAACCAGCGATAGCTGAGGCCTTGGCCCGGCATAGCATCCCGTATGCTGCGCAAACCGAGGAAAGCGATCAGAATTTTCTGACCCGTCTGGGCCGCAGGATTGGCGCTGTGGTTGCCCCGAAGGATGGCCACCTGCTTGTGACCGATCGGCGGTCGGGGAAAACCGCATCTGGACGCGATCTGCCCGCCATCATCGTGACCCCAATGCGCCTGGTCGGAGAGGGCGCTTATTGGGTCCGCATCAAGCCTCGGTCTCGGTTTGGTAAGGTGATCGCCCGCTGGCAGGATCGCGGCGCAGGCAAAACGCGAAAGGTGGTTCTTGAAACGGGTCGCGAAGGGCCTTCGATAACCCTTCGAGAGACCTTTCAGAGTGACCCCGAAGCCGCAAAGGCTGCGGATGCCAAAGTCAAAGAACTGCGCGCCGGAGAAGGTGAATTGTCCCTAACTCTGGTAGGCGATCCAAAAGCCCGTGCAGAGGCTCCTATCAGCGTTCTGGGCGTGGCTCCTGATGCGGATGGCGAATGGATCGCCTCTGCCGTTCGGCACGTCTGGGACTACGCTGATGGCGGGGGCGCGACGACAACGATTGAAGCAGAGTTTGGCATGGACGAAAAAGATGATAAGGATGATGCCAACAAGAAAAAGAGCAGCCGCAGGCAATCAGGTGAATACGTCTCGATCCTCGATCGATAACCGCGACGCTACAGGAAAATTTTTCCTGACAAACCAAGTGATCCAATTTGCCGGAGCAAATTTTCCGCTACATCCGGCGGGGATATTTATAGCCAGATGAAGAGCGGATCCCCTGCTTCATCTGGCCAAAAATATCCCGGGGGAGTCGCCCAACGGGCGGCGGGGGCAGAGCCCCCTCTAACCTTGCGACAAGCGCACAGGTTCGCCGTGGGGCGTGGTCAGATACGCCTCTTCCCAAGCATTGCGCAGAGCCGCGATGTCGTCGGGGGCAGCATCGCCCTGCTCGGTCAGAAGCGACTCGAGCGTTTCAAGCCAGGCGTGAAAGTAGTCGTCACCGCCATCCAGCTCTTTGTTCAAACCATTGCGTTTCAGCGTCTGCGAAAAGCGCGCGGCCCAGTCGGGCCAGTCAAAGCGGCCCGCTTCGCTCAGCGCTACGGTGACGGCAAAGACCTGCGCGTGCCAGGGTTCGGCGAAGACAGGCTCGGGCGCGGAATGGGTGATACACTCGTTCATGCCGGTTCCAGATAGGATTGCCACAGGTCCAGCACGACCTCATCGCGGGAGTGTTCCGGATCGGCCCAAAGCTCGGACGCGGGGAATACCACCGCGTAAAGCGGCTCGGGCGCTTCGCCCAGCCCATGCGCGTTGGAATCGGGCAGAACGTGGGTGCCGTGCAGGCGCAAGATGCGGCCCGTTGCTCCGGCGGCATAGATCGGCAGGCGGGTATGGCCACCCTCGACCAGCCGGTTTGCGGTGGGGCGGACGGTGCGGACGGCTTGCCCGGCCTCGAACTGCACGGCGACATTCGACGGACGATCTGCCGGGCCGCCTCTGGCCAGCGCGGTCGCCACATTCTCGGCCTTAAGCTTGCGCGAGGCCAGCGGGTGACCCGTGTCCGCAGCTTCTCCACGCAGATCATCCAGTGTCAGCACGCCCTGCTTCACCAGCAGGTCGGCCAGTCCGGCCATCCATTTCTCATAATAGGAAAACCGGGCGTAATCCTTGGGCGACAGGCATTCACGCGCATGACGCGAGACGTCGATATTCCATTGCCCCAGAAAGCCCGAGGCCAGAGTCACCGCCAGCGCCCGCGCGTGCCAGTCCTCGGCAAAGATCGGGGCATCCTCGGCTTCAGGGTTGATCGGACCATCGCCAAACCGTCCGCCCATATCATGCACACGGGTCATGAGGGCACCCGCGCCAGTCCGGTGCCGATCATGCTGTCGCGGCTGACCAGCGCGGCCAACGCGTCCTCGCTTAGCCCCTCGGTCCCTTCCGGGCGCATCGGCAGCACGAGATAGCGCATCTCGGCGGTCGAATCCCAGACACGAACCGAGGTCTCCTCAGGCAGCGTCACGCCGAATTCAGCCAGCACCTTTCGTGGCTCGCGCACCGCGCGGGCGCGGTAGGCATCGGATTTGTACCAGCCCGGAGGAATACCCAGCAGCGGCCACGGATAGCAACTGCACAAGGTACAGACGACCATGTTGTGCTGTTCCGGCGTGTTCTCGACCACCACCATGTGCTCCCCCTGACGGCCAAAATAGCCCAGATCGGCCACAACCGGTGTGGCATCCTCAAGCAAGGCCGCCTTGAATGCGGGATCGCTCCACGCCTTGGCAACGACGCGGGCACCGTTCTGGGGGCCGATCCGGTTCTGATAGGTGTCGATGATTTCATCGAGTGCTTCCGGATCGATCAGCCCCTTGCGGGTCAGAATCGTCTCAAGCGCTTTGACGCGCAGCGCAGGTTCAGGAGGCAAAAGGGCGTGCGGGTGGTCGTGATCGTCATGTGGCATGAGACGCAGCCTGCGTTACAGATCAACGCCCTGTCCAGTCCCTTTGCCGTGATGTGCAACATCACCATCCGTGATGCCAACTCGTCCCTTGCCCCCGGAACCAAACTTGCATAAGTACCACGCGATACACGCCACGCTGTACGGGACACCCATGGAAAACGTCGTTCTCATCATCCATCTTCTTCTGGCCCTTGGCCTGATCGCCGTCGTTCTGATGCAGCGGTCCGAAGGTGGAGGCCTTGGCATGGGCGGCGGCGGTGGCGGCGCTATGACAGGCCGTGCCGCAGCAACCGCGTTGGGCAAGGTCACATGGATTCTGGCCGGGTGTTTCATCGTCACCTCGATCACGCTGACCATCCTGGCGGCCCAGAAATCTTCGGGCAGCTCGGTCATCGACCGTCTGGGCGTTCCCGCCCCGGCCGCGACCGAGGAAAGCGCGCCCGCGGTTCCGGCGGCGGATGACCTGCTTCCGCCGGCGCAGGGCGACAATGCACCGCTGATCCCGCAAGCGGACTGAGCCACAAAACCTAGAATTACGGAGGAGAACTGCAACAGCATCTTGCGGTTCTCTTGCGCTTTGGGCGCGAATCCTTTATACGTGAAGTCCCGTGATGCTGCGGTTTTTTCAAGCCGTCGGGCAGCAGATAATGACCTCTCACGGGAGCAGCCGAAAAATCATGGCGCGTTTTATATTCATCACTGGTGGTGTGGTTTCGTCCTTGGGCAAAGGGCTGGCCTCGGCGGCCTTGGGCGCGTTGTTGCAGGCCCGGGGATACTCGGTGCGGCTGCGCAAGCTGGACCCCTATCTGAACGTCGATCCCGGCACCATGTCGCCCTTTGAACATGGCGAAGTGTTCGTGACCGATGACGGCGCCGAGACCGATCTGGACCTCGGTCACTACGAACGCTTCACCGGTGTGGCGGCGCGTAAGACCGACTCGGTCAGTTCCGGTCGGATTTATTCGAATGTGCTCGAGAAGGAACGCCGCGGCGATTACCTCGGCAAGACCATTCAGGTGATCCCCCACGTCACCAACGAGATCAAGGATTTCATCGCCATCGGCGAGGATGAGGTCGATTTCATGCTCTGTGAGATCGGCGGCACCGTGGGCGACATCGAAGGCCTGCCCTTTTTCGAAGCCATCCGTCAGTTCAGCCAAGACAAGCCGCGCGGCCAGTGCCTGTTCATGCACCTGACCCTGTTGCCCTACATCAAGGCATCAGGCGAGCTGAAAACCAAACCGACCCAGCACTCGGTCAAGGAGTTGCGGTCCATCGGTCTGGCCCCCGACATTCTGGTCTGCCGCTCCGAAGGCCCGATCCCGAAGAAAGAACGTGAGAAGCTCGCCCTGTTCTGCAACGTCCGCCCCGACAGCGTGATCGCGGCGCAGGATTTGTCCACCATCTACGACGCCCCTCTGGCCTATCACAAGGAAGGTCTGGATCAGGCGGTTCTGGACGCATTCCAGATCAGCCCTGCCCCCAAACCCGATCTGGCCAAATGGGAAGACGTCAGCGACCGCATCCACAACGCCGAAGGCGAGGTCAAGGTGGCCATCGTCGGCAAATACACTCAGCTGGAAGACGCCTATAAGTCGATTGCCGAGGCCCTGACCCATGGCGGCATGGCCAACCGCGTCCGCGTCAAGATCGAATGGGTCGACGCCGAGGTGTTCGACACCGAAGACGCCGCCCCTTATCTGGAAGGCTTCCACGCCATCCTCGTCCCCGGCGGGTTCGGTGAGCGTGGCACCGAGGGTAAAATCAAGGCTGCCCAATACGCGCGCGAGCATAAAGTGCCCTATCTGGGCATCTGCCTTGGAATGCAGATGGCGGTGATCGAAGCTGCCCGGAATGCGGCGGGCATAACCGAGGCGGGTTCGGAAGAATTCGACCACGAGGCTGGGAAAAAACGTTTTGAACCGGTGGTTTATCACCTCAAGGAATGGGTGCAGGGCAACCACAAGGTTGAACGCAAGGTCGGTGACGACAAGGGCGGCACCATGCGTCTGGGCGCCTATGACGCGGTTCTGGCCGATGGATCGAAAGTGGCCGAGGTCTATGGCCGCACCGCGATCGAGGAACGCCACCGTCACCGGTACGAGGTCGATATCAAGTACCGCGACAAGCTGGAAAAGGCTGGCCTGAATTTCTCGGGCATGTCGCCCGATGGCCGCCTGCCCGAGATTGTCGAATGGTCGGATCACCCTTGGTTCATCGGCGTTCAGTACCACCCGGAGCTGAAATCCAAACCCTTCGACCCGCACCCCCTGTTCCGCGAATTCGTGCGCGCCGCGAAAGACACCTCGCGACTGGTCTGATCACGCGATTGTATGCCTCGGCGCGAAACATCTTTACGCGCCGAGGGTTTGCACGGTTAACTGCCGCCATAGCAGCGACAGGAGACCGGCCATGACCGACCAGATGACTCACGCGAAACAGTTTGCCGCCCTGCACAAGAAGGGCGATCCGGTCATCCTCTATAACATCTGGGACGCGGGCAGCGCCGCCGCCGTGCGCGACGCGGGGGCCAAAGCCATCGCCACCGGCAGCGCGCCGGTCGCCATGGCGCAGGGCTTTGCCGACGGGCAGAACTTTCCCTTTGATGCGGCGCTGGAAAACGCCCGCCGCATCGTGAACACGGTGGATCTTCCAGTCACGATGGACCTAGAAGGGGCCTATGCCGAGGATACGTTCGGTATCTCGGCCAATGTGACACGCGCGCTGGAGACCGGCGTGATCGGGTTTAACTTCGAAGACCAGATCGTTGGCACCAAACAGCTTTATGACATCGAAACCCAATCCGCCCGCGTTGCCGCCATGCGCGAAAGCTGCGATGCCGCCGGTATTCCGGCCTTCATCAACGCCCGCACCGATATCTTCCTCAAGGCAGCGCCCGATACTCATGACGAGGCGATGCTGGACGACGCCATGGCCCGCGCGCAGGCCTATGCCGAGGCCGGTGCCAGCGGCTTCTTCGCCCCCGGCCTCAAGGACGAGGCGATGATCCGCCGTCTGTGCGAGGCCACCGACCTGCCCGTCAACATTATCGCCCTGCCCGGCACCCCCGACACCGCCACGCTGGCGGGGCTTGGCGTGGCGCGCATCAGCTATGGCCCGGTGCCCTACAGGCAGATGACCGCCTGGCTGCAGGATCAGGCCCGCGCGGCGCTGCAATCGGGCGGCTGATCCACTTTT
The DNA here is from genome assembly GCF_056542385.1 of Ruegeria sp. AD2(2025). NCBI lineage: Bacteria > Pseudomonadati > Pseudomonadota > Alphaproteobacteria > Rhodobacterales > Roseobacteraceae > Ruegeria > Ruegeria sp. AD2(2025). The sequence continues at coordinate 85,529 of NZ_JBQFZS010000002.1, read as the reverse complement.
AGGGGATTGCATTCCCCGGCGTTCCTCCGCACCTTGCGCCTGACACCGCAAGAGGACACCCGATGCCCACAGGATACTGGGTCGCTCCGGCCGATCTGGCCGACACCAAGACCGACACGCCCCACAGCGCCACCAAGGCGCTGCGCGATCCGGTCTCGACCGGCGATCTTGTGATCAATCGGGGTCACGAGGGCCAGCGCCGCTTGGCGCGCCTCGATTTAGGGAATATCCTGACCGTATGTTAAAGAAATTCCTTCAGGCCTTCCGCCCGCCGGAACATGACAAACTGCCCGACCCCGATGCCGAACTGGCGCTGGGGGCGCTGATGGTGCGCGTGGCGCAGGCGGACCGGGATTACAAGCTGGAAGAGATCAGCCTGATCGACCGCATCCTCGCCCGCCTCTATCAGCACAACGCGATCGAGGCCGCCAAGCTGCGCGCCACCTGCGAAAAGCTGCACGCCGCAGCGCCCGAGACCGACACGTTCGGCAAGCTGATCCGCGAAACCACCGACCTGCAGGAACGTCTGGCCGCGCTGGATGCCCTGTGGGAGGTCGTTCTGGCCGATGGCAACTCGGACGAGGGCGAGATCAAGATCGTCGAAGAGGCCCGCGCCGCTATGGGCCTCAGCTTCAACGACAGCAAGGCCGCGCGCGAACGCGTGCAAAGCCGGTTGGAAGCGACCTAACCAACAACTATATGGTTCAGAATGTTCAGTGATTTCCTGTCCCGGCTCACGCAGCCCCAGCCCGATCCGCTTGTCGAAGACGACGCCCGTCTGGCCCTGACCGCCCTTCTGGTGCGCATCGCGCGATCCGACAACGACTATGCCGACGCCGAAATGGCCCGGATCGACCGTATTTCGGCAGAACGCTATGGCCTCTCGCCGTTCGAGGCCGCCGCCCTGCGCGCCCGCGCCGAAGACCTCGAGGCCGAGGCCCCCGACACCGTCCGCTTCACCCGCGCCATCAAAGAGGCCGTCGCCTATGACGACCGCCTGGCGGTGGTGCAGGCCATGTGGTCGGTCGCTTTGGCAGACGGCCACCGCACCGGCGAAGAGGATTCGCTGCTGCGCCTTGTGGTCAGCCTGCTGGGCGTCAGCGACGTCGATTCGGCGCTGGCCCGGCAAAGGGCTGCGAAGGCCTGATCTCAACCGGGTTGATACATCTCTGGTGTGCGAGGGGCGACTATTGAGGCCAAATTGGCTTTATGGCCCGAGAGCACCCGCGATTAGATTGGCAAAGGTTCGCAGCTCGGCGGCACCCGGATTGGGCATTGGCTTGAAGGTGATCACCTCTTGCTCAATGTAGCGCCGCGAGGTGACATCGTACTTTTCTACAAGCGGTATCAGATGCGCATGCGCATGGGCGACATCACCACCCGAATATTGAAATGCTACTCGCTCCACGCCAAGAACCTTCTTTTGAGCGACCGCCAGTTTTTGCCCCAGCAACATGATTTCGCACGCAATATCTTCCGGGATATTCTCAAAATACTCGATATGAGCCGTCGGAATGATCTGAAGATGACCCGGTCGAATTGGACCAGTGTCCATAAACGCCAAGATGCGGTCGTTCCGAAACACCTCATGCGCGGGGACTTCTCCGGTAGCAATTCGGCAAAAAAGGCAGTGGTCATTCATATTCTTGAAGTCGCCCGAAGAAATTTGACACTACCAAGCAACGTAGAGTTTTCGGAATTGAATTGGAACGGCAGTTTCGCCCGCCCTGCTCACCTCAGGCGCTCCACCCAATCACCCCAACACGCGCAATTCACAACACACCCCAAACAGCAAACTGACGATATTGATCAAAGCCACTGGTCAATTTGGCGAAATCAATCCCCGAATTTGTCATTTGCGCATTGCATTGGCTCGTTTTTTCGGCCCTAGTACCGGACCAATAGCATTCACAATATCTGGACCGCCCGTGACAGAAACCGCACCCGTCATCGAGATCAAGAACCTGCACAAAAGCTTCGGAACTCTCGAGGTGCTCAAGGGGGTGGATATCACAGCCCATCGCGGCGACGTCGTCTCGCTGATCGGCTCGTCGGGGTCCGGAAAATCCACATTGCTGCGCTGCTGCAACCTGCTGGAAGACAGCCAGCAGGGCGAGATTCTGTTCAAGGGCGAACCGGTCAGCTGGGCCGGCAAGAATCACAGCCGCCGCCCCGCCGATCCCAAGCAGGTGCTGCGCATCCGCACCAACCTGTCGATGGTGTTCCAGCAGTTCAACCTGTGGGCCCATATGACCATCCTGCAAAACGTGATGGAGGCCCCCGTGACCGTGCTCGGCCGCGACCGGGCCGAGGTCGAGGACAGCGCGCGCAAGTATCTGGACAAGGTCGGCATCGGCGACAAATGCGACGTCTACCCGGCGCAGCTGTCGGGCGGTCAGCAGCAACGCGCCGCCATCGCGCGCGGGCTTTGCATGGAGCCCGAGGCGCTGCTGTTTGACGAACCCACCTCGGCGCTGGACCCCGAACTGGAGCAGGAAGTGATCCGCGTGATCAAGGATCTGGCCGCCGAAGGCCGGACCATGATCATCGTGACCCACGACATGAAAATGGCGGCCGATATCTCCAGCCACGTGGTGTTCCTGCATCAGGGCCGGATCGAGGAAGAGGGCACGCCCGAAGACATCTTCACCGCCCCCGAATCCGAACGGCTTCGGGGCTTTCTTTCCGCCACTCAGGCGGCATAACTTCAGGACAGAACCAACATATAAAGGGGAGTAACTCATGAAAAACCTGATTCTGACCACCGCAGCACTGGCCCTGACCGCCGGTGTGGCCATGGCCCAAACCGTGCGCATGGGCACCGAGGGCGCCTACCCTCCGTACAACTTCATCAACGACGCCGGCGAGATCGACGGGTTCGAGCGTGAAGTGGGCGACGAGCTGTGCAAACGCGCCAATCTGGACTGCGAATGGGTCAAGAACGACTGGGATTCGATCATTCCGAACCTCGTCTCGGGCAACTACGACACCATCATCGCGGGCATGTCGATCACCGACGAACGGGATGAGGTCATCGACTTCACCCAGAACTACTATCCGCCGACCGCATCGGCCTATGTTGCCGCCGCTGAAGGCGCGGACGTGAAGGGCGGCATTGTTGCCGCGCAGACCGCCACCATCCAGGCCGGTCACGTCGCTGAATCGGGCGCAACTCTGGTCGAGTTCGCAACCCCCGAGGAAACCATCGCCGCCGTGCGCAACGGCGAGGCGGATGCCGTTCTGGCCGACTATGACTTCCTGGTCCCGATCGTCGAGGAATCCGGCGGCGAGCTGGTCTTTGTCGGCGATCTGGTTCCGCTGGGCGGCGGCATCGGCATGGGCCTGCGCGAAAGCGACGGTGAGCTGCGCGGCAAGTTCGACGAAGCGATCACCTCGATGAAAGCAGACGGCTCGCTGAACGAGATGCTGGTCAAATGGTTCGGCGAAGGCATCGCGACCTACAACGCTGACGGCTCGGTTGTAACCAACTAAGCCCTCCGACCAACGGTCCGGCGCGTCAGCGCGCCGGACATGCCCGGACCTGAGACCGGGCCAGACGTTCGAAAGACGCCTAATGTTCTCGTATTGCGCTGATCCCGACACGCTGGGCACGTTCCGCTGGTTCTCGTGCTATCTGACCAATGGCGTCCACTGGTCGTTCTACCTGTCTTTCCTCAAAGTGTTGGGCTTGCTGGCCGTCACGGCCCCGGTCGCGCTGAGCTTCGGCTTTGCAGGGGCGATGGCGGCGCGGTCGCATTTCCCTCCGCTCAGCTGGTTGGGCAAGGCCTATATCGCCATCGTGCGCGGCGTTCCCGACATCGCGTTTTTCCTGTTCTTCGTGATCGCTCTGGATCAGGGGTTCGAATGGCTGCGCCACAAGGTCCTGTGCCCGGAATGGACCGACCCGATCCGGCAGGGCAACGATTTCATCGTCTGTCAGGCCGCCAAGCTGCCCTTGGGCACGGCCCCCGAATGGGTGCATGAAACCTATGGCTTCGCGCTGGCCGTGATCACCTTTTCCATCGTCTTCGGCGCCTTCGCCGCCAACGTCCTGTTCGGCGGCATGCGCGCCGTGCCCCACGCGCAGCTGGAAACCGCCGAGGCCTATGGCATGACCCGCCGCCAGACCTTCTGGCGCATCCTTGTGCCGCAGATGTGGGTCTATGCCCTGCCCGGCCTCAGCAACCTGTGGATGGTCCTGATCAAGGCCACGCCGCTGCTGTTCCTGCTGGGCATCGAAGACATCGTCTATTGGGCCCGCGAACTGGGCGGCACAAAAACCTCGAAATTTACGCAATACCCTCATGGCGACTGGCGCATGTGGTATTTCCTCGCTCTGCTGATCTTTTACCTCGGCATGACCCGCGTGTCCGAGCTTGGGCTTGAAAAACTGATGCGCCGCCTGTCCCACGGTCAGGCCACATCCGGCGGAGAGCTGCTGCGCAAGGAGACCACCGCATGAGCTGCCTCCAGACCATTCAGGATTACGGCCTGCGGTCCATCGGCTATGGCGAGCGTCTGTTGCCCAAGACCGATTTCACCTTGTGCGAGCATTTCACCCTGATCGGCTCGGGCATGATCTGGAACGTCTATTTCGGCCTCATGGCGCTGGTGACAGGGTTCTTCATGGCCACGGCGCTGGCGGTCGGCAAAGCCTCACCCAACAAATGGCTGCGCAAACCGTCCGAATGGTTCATCTTCCTGTTCCGCGGCTCGCCCCTGTTCATCCAGTTCTTCTTTGCCTACTTCCTGTTCCTGTCGCTGAAGAAGACCTATCCGATGTTCGACGCGCTGACCTCGGCCTGGCTGGGCGCGCTGATCGTGCTGTTCCTCAACACCGCCGCCTATTCGGGCGAGATCTTCTATGGCGCCCTGCGCTCGATCCCCAAGGGCGATATCGAGGCGGCGGATGCCTATGGCATGACCGGCTGGGCGCGGTTTCGCCGCATCGTCTGGCCCACCATGCTGCGGTTGGCCTGGCCCGCCTACACGAACGAGGCGATCTTTCTGTTCCAGGCCACCACGCTGGTCTTTTTCTCGGCCTTCCCGGCATGGCAGCAGCGCGGCGATGCGCTGTATTACGCCAGCTATTTCGCCGACAAGACGTTCAACCCCTTCGTCCCCTACCCGATTCTGGCCTTCTATTTCATCCTGCTGACGCTGGCGATCGTGTGGTGTTTTGGCCGGATCAACAAACGCCTCAACCGCCACCTGCCCGCCGCGCGCAGGTCAAGGCTGCGTTTCCGTCTGAATCTGGCGCGCTAAACCCAGGTCACGGGGTTCAGTCGGAACAGCTTCGACAGTTGCTCGTAAACCTCGGGCACCTCGCGTTGCAGCGCGCGGGGTCGCTCAAAGAACACCTCGACCGAGACCGCAAAGAACTCTTCATGCCCGGTCGCGCCATAGGGGTCGATCACCGTCGGCTGCCCCCGCTCGACCGCCTGCACATGGGCGTCATAGGCGGTCAGAAAGGCGCGCTCCCACTCGGCAAAGCTCTGGCCTTCGCTCAGGATCGGCACGCCATTTGTGCCGCCTGACAGATCGTCGATCTGATGCGCAAACTCGTGCAGCACCACATTCTGCCCGTCCCGATCATCCAGCGCGCCCCGCTGGCTGTGCGCCCATGACAGGATGACCGGCCCCCGGTCCCAGCTTTCGCCGGTGCGCACGATCTCTTTTTCCGTGACGACAAAGCCCGAGTGCCGCTGCTGCTTCGATTTGAACGCGTTGGGATAGATCAGAACCGTGGTCAGATTGTCGTACCAAAGGTCGCTGTTGATCACCAACAGACAGGCCTGCGCGGCAATCGACAGCTCCATCTCTTCGCTCACCTCCAACCCGTCGCAGCCGTAAAAGCTCACCTGATCCAGAAACAGGTTCACCTTGCCGTCCAGCCGGGCGCGCAGGTCCGGCGGCAGCCGCCGGATGATCGGCACCTGACGGTCGATGACGGCGCGCTGATGGTCACTCAGCGGTGTCGCCAGCAGCGCGGCGCGGGCCTGCCGCCCCGACCAGAGGTGATAGGCCAGAGCGCCCGCGACGAGTAAGACAATGGTGAGAAAGATCAACATGGTCAGACCCTACACGGATCGCGCGGGCGGACACAATCGGCCCCGGATCGGGGTGGTACAAACCGGACAAACCGCAGTTTGAGGCGCGTACAAACCCGTATTCCTCGCTTGGGTTATCGCAGCCCAATACGACAGTTCGGTGAAATTTTGCCAAGACCAAAAACAGGTCTTGGTCTGAGCGATTTTTGAATTTATATTTACCAAAGGTAAAATTCGGGAATTTCAAATATGACGCTTGTCCCCAACGTCCATGACGCCGAACCCATCCCCGCCGCCGCGCGCGAGGCCATCGATGCGCTGATGCAATCCGGCGACCTGTTCCGCTATACCGCGCCGCAGGATGCACCGGTCGCTTTGCTTGAGGCCGAATTCGCTGCGCTGTTGGGCAGTAAATATGCTCTGGCCGTGTCGTCCTGTTCTGCCGCTTTGTTCCTGTCGCTAAAGGCGTTGGACCTACCGCGCGATGCGCGGGTGCTGATTCCGGGCTTTACCTTCGCCGCGGTACCATCGTCGATCGTTCATGCGGATTGCATTCCGGTGCTTTGCGAGGTCGGCGAGAATTACCGCATCGACATGGAAGATTTCGCCGCCAAACTGGACGGCGTGCAGGCGGTGATCATCAGCCATATGCGTGGACATACCTCGGATATGGACGCGATCATGGCGCTGTGTGACGCACGCGACATCCCAGTGATCGAGGACGCCGCCCATTCGCTGGGGACCACCTGGCACGGGCGCAAGATCGGCACCATCGGCAAGATCGGCTGTTTCTCGTTCCAGTCCTACAAGATGATCAACGCCGGTGAAGGTGGCATTCTGATCACCGACGACGCCGATCTGGTCGCCCGCGCGGTGATCATGTCCGGCGCGTATGAACATAACTGGAAGAAACACGCGGACGCGCCCGAGCTGGCGCAGGCTTTTGCCCGCTGGCAGAACCAGTTGCCGCTCTATAACCTGCGCATGAGCAACCTCAGCGCCGCGGTGATCCGGCCTCAGATCCCTGAACTGGCGCGCCGGGTGCGTGATGGGCTGGCGAACCATGACTACGTCGCAAATCGTTTGAATACATCACCTTACATCGACGTACCCGCGCCGCTGACGCCCGAGCGCCGCGCGCCGGATTCGATCCAGTTCAATCTGGTCGACCTCAGCGATGATGAGATCAAGGCCTTCTCGGCCGCCGCCGAGGCGCGCGGCGTCAAGGTGCAGATCTTCGGCCTGAGCCAAGACAACGCGCGCGCCTTCTGGAACTGGCAATTCCTGCCCGAACAGGTCGACCTGCCGCAAACCCGCGCCATGCTGATGAGCGCCTGCGACGTGCGCCTGCCCGTGCGGCTGACGCGCGAGGAACTGGACGTGATCGCGGATATCCTGCTGGCCTCGGTCGGTGAGGTGGTGGGCCCGATGCCGGTCTACGGCACCTGATTTCCCGATAAATCAAACAGTTGAACTGACAAGAACAACGCGTCGATCCCCTGCGGGGTCGGCGCGATGCGCGACAATATCCCCGCCACCGCTGGCCCCTGATCCGTCTCGATCAACAGCGGCGCACCGGAATCCCCCATCATGACAGGGCAGATCGCACGCAAAAGATCTGCCCCAAGCGCGTCGGATGTGCAGGTCCCGGTGCGGCTTAGGACATGCGGGCGCAGGCCGGGGTAGCCTGCAACATACCCTTCGTCTGACGCCTCCCCGGCGATCGCCAGAAACCCGACCTCTGCGCCAACCGGGTCGGCAAGCTCCAACACGGCCCAATCCAGATCAGCAGTATTGTCAAAGGCACCGTTCACACCCTGCGCCGGGTCCAGCCGGTAGGCATTGACGGTCGAAACCGCAACGGCCTGCCCGCGCTGATACCCTGCCGCGAAGCGAATGCTCGAAGGCGGTATCCAGCGTTTGCGGCCAGAATTATAAAGGCAATGCGCCGCAGTCAAAACCAGACGGTCTGATACCAACACCCCGGTGCAATGGGACCGCTGACTGCGACTGGCGAAATTGACCCGCCCGATGACGCGCCAAGGCACCGCCGCAGCGTCCAGAATCTCTCGGCTGCGAATATCCTCACACCCCGCCGAAGCATCTTGCCCCAACGTGCACACCGGTGCCCACACCTCCGAAAACTGCCCCTGCGCCAGCGCGACCTGCACCCAAAGCAGCGCAGCAATCGCGGCCAGCCAGCGCATCAAAGCGATCAGCTGAGTTTGGACAGCTTCTGCTGCAGCTCGGCCAGTTGCTTCTTGATATCGTCCAGATCTTCTTTCGGCTCGGACGCCTCGCCTTCGGCGTCCGGACCAGACCAGTTGCCTGACAAACCGCCGGTCATGGCTTTCAGAAAGGCTTGTTGCTGCGCTTGCATCGCCTCGAACCCCGGCATCTGCGACATCGGGTTCATCGCGTTCATGTTCTCCATCATCTTCGACTGGCTCTCGCGCAGCATCTCGAACGAGCTTTGCAGGAATTGCGGCATCATGCCACCGCCGGGCACCATGTAGCTGCGCACCAGATCATTCAGCACATTCACCGGCAGCACGTTTTCGCCCCGGCTTTCATGTTCGGCAATGATTTGAAGCAGATACTGGCGGGTCAGATCGTCCCCGGTTTTCAGATCGATGATCTGCACCTCGCGCCCATCGCGGATGAAGCCCGCGATATCTTCAAGCGTGACATAGTCGCTGGTCTCGGTGTTATACAGCCGACGGCTGGCATAGCGCTTGATCAACAACGGCTTTTCTTGGTCTGACACCGTTTACCCTCCCCAAGGATGATGCGTTGCAGCAGAGGTTATGCGACTGCAGAACAAAAAGAAAGGGCAGGTCAAGCGACCTGCCCGCAGCGATTGCACCATTTGGGAGGAATGGGTGCCCTTCGCAGTTCTTATTTTACTTTGCAGCTGCAGCTTTCTTGGCAGCGGCAGTCACCTCGTTGGTGGCTTTTTTGACAGCTGCGGTTGCGTCTTCTGCAGCGTTTTTGCCAGCAGCCATCAGCAGCTCAACGGTTTCGGTCTGAACTTTTTTCGCGATTTCAGCGAAAGCCGCCATGTTTTCGGCAGCAACTTCAGCCGACGCGCTTGCGAAGTCGGTTGCGGCTTTGGCGTAGTCAGCAGGCTCTGCTTTTGCTTTCGACATCTCGGTCAGCTTGGCCAGGGTTTCCTTGGTCCATTTGTTCGAGATTTCAGCCGACTTCTCAGCTGCGTCCAGGGCAACGCCCGACAGCTTTTCGTTCAGCGAAGCGGTCGATTTGAACGCATCTTCCAGAGCGGTCGTGTCAACCGGGAATGCACCCATCATGTCTTTCAGGGTCGCGGTAAAGTCTTGGGTCTTTGCCATTGTCCTAATCCTCTTAGCCAGTCCGGGCCCACCCCGGTTTTCATCAGCTTGAGGACAATATGATTGCTGCGCCGCAGCATTGCAAGTTTTTTCTTGCTGCGACGCAGAAAAAACTGGGTTTCAAAATGATATCAGCGGTTTGCCTTGACCAGAACATAGGTCCCCGGCGCGGGGCACAGACGTGGGTGATCCGAATCGCCGGTATCGCGGGCCGGAACCTGCTTGCCGGACCGCTTCTTCAGCCAGGCCTCCCACATCGGCCACCACGAGCCTTCGTGGAAGTCGGCCTCTTTCAGCCAGGTGTCGGCATCAGCCTTCATATCGGGGTTGGTATAGTGGCCGTATTTCTTCTTGCTGGGCGGGTTCACGATGCCAGCGATGTGGCCCGATTCCGACACCACAAAGGTCTTGGATTTCGACCCCATCTGCTGCACGCCGCGATAGCAATCTTTCCACGCCGCGATATGGTCGGTCTCGCAGGTGATCGCCATCAGGGGCACGTCGACATCCTTGATATGCAGCTTGTGCCCCATCAGCTCGAACCCGTCGGTGACGAAATCATTGCTCTGACACAGGCCACGCAGATACTGGACCGCCATTCGTCCCGGCAGGTTTGCCCCGTCCCCGTTCCAGAACAGCAGATCGAAGGCAGGAGGCGTTTCGCCCATCATGTAGTTGCGGATCGCCGGCGTATAGATCAGGTCTCGCGACCGCAGGAAGGACATGGTCCGCCCGATGATCCACGCCTTCAGCACACCGTCTTTCGAAACCTGATCCTCGATCCCGTCGACGAAATCGTTCTGCAGGAAGGGCGTGAATTCGCCCTGCTCTCCGAAATCGGTCAGCGTGGTGAAGAAGGTCGCAGACTTCACCGACTTGTCGCCGCGTTGTTTCATCAGCGACAGGGTCAGGTTCAGTGTCGTGCCCGCGATGCAATAGCCCACCGCGTTGACCTGTTTGACCTTGCAGATCTTCTTGGCCTCTTCAATGGCGGTCAGGAACCCGTCCTGAATATAGTCCTCCATCCCGATATCGGCATGAGAGCTGTCGGCATTGACCCAGCTGACCACAAACAGGGTATAGCCCTGTTCGGTCACCCATTTGATCAGGCTGTTCTGCGCCTTCAGGTCAAGGATATAGAACTTGTTGATCCACGGCGGGAACAGCACGATCGGTGTTTCGTGCACCGTCTCGGTGACCGGCTTGTACTGGATCAGCTCCATCATCCGGTTGCGATAGACCACATCGCCGGGGGTGGTGGCGATGTTGCCGCCAATCTCGAACGCGCTTTCGTCGGCCAGCCTGACAACCATCTCGCCATCGTTGGCCTCAAGGTCCGACACCAGGTTCTCCAGCCCCTGTATCAAGGACTGCCCTTCGGTCTCGATGGCCTTTTCCAGCGCATCGGGGTTGGTGGCCAGGAAATTCGTGGGTGCCATCATGTCGATGATCTGCTGCGAGAAATACTGAAGGCGCTGTTTGTCCTTGGTATCCAGATCCTCGACCGAGGCAACGGCTTGCGAGATGGCCTCGGCATTGGTCTGATACTGCTGGCGGATCAGGCGGAAATAGGGGTTGGTGTCCCACATCGGGTTGGAGAACCGTCTGTCCTTGGACTTAGTCTGAGGTGCGTCGTCTTCACTTGCGGTCAGCGCCTGTTGCGCTTCGGCAAAGTTCAGAACGGACTTGCCCCAATACTCGATCTGATGCTCAAGCAGCTTGGTCGGATTCTGCATCGCCTCGGCCCAATAGGCCGTTGCTGCTTTTGCAAAAAGCTCTTGATTCGGGCCATCCAGCGCGGGGGTATGCGGCGTCTTGCCCGCCATGACTTCGACAAGGCGCTTGGACAATTCTTCAACTTTGCCCATATTTTCCCTAAGCCGTTCAATATGTTCGTCGGTCAACTTGGGTGTCTGGCCGTCAGTAGTTGTCATTTTAACAATTCCCACCTAATCTCGCTGCTGTGCAGAATAACGTCGTGGGCGTCGGGCGGCAAAGCGACGAATGGTCCGAACTCTCAGGCTGATACGCAGGAGGCACATTCGATGCGCTACATGATGACCTACGACCTGATGGAAACCATGCGTAACACCAACCAATGGCTTGGTGCAACTGCAAGCGCGATGGCCTCTTACCCGCTGTTTTCCATGACGCCGAACCCCGCATTCAACTGGATGGCCGCCTGGGGTGAGGTGACCGAGCGCACGTTCCAACGCATGATCGTCAAGCCTGACTGGGGTATCCGCACCTTTACATGCGAAGACGGTAAGGACCATCTGGTCGACATCACAACCGTTCTGGAGCGCCCCTTTGGCGACCTGATCCATTTCCGCGTCAACGGGCGCGAGGAACAGCCGCGCAAGGTTCTGCTGGTCGCGCCGATGTCGGGCCACTACGCGACCCTGCTGCGCTCCACCGTCAAAAGCCTGCTGGTCAATTGCGAAGTTTACATCACCGATTGGCATAACGCGCGCGACATCCCCGTGTCCGAAGGCAAGTTCGATGTCGAGGATTACACCCTCTACCTTGTCGATTTTATGAAAGAGCTCGGGCCCGATACGCATGTCGTCGCCGTCTGCCAACCCGCGCCGCTGACGCTTGCCGCAACCGCCTATCTGGCCGAGGTCGAGCCCAAGGCCCAGCCCAGCACCCTGACCCTGATCGGCGGCCCTGTCGATCCCGACGCTACCCCGACCGAGGTCACCGATTTTGGCCGCCGCGTGACCATGGGCCAGTTGGAAGAAACCATGATCCAGCGCGTGGGCTTCAAATACAAAGGCGTGGGCCGCATGGTCTATCCCGGCCTACTGCAACTGGCCTCGTTCATGTCGATGAATTCGGAGCGGCACAGCAAGGCCTTCTCGGACCAGATCCAGCGTGTGATCCGGGACGAGGCGTCGGACCACGATGCCCATAACCGGTTCTACGATGAATATCTGGCCGTGATGGACATGACGGCTGAATTCTACCTGTCGACGGTCGAACGGGTCTTCAAAAACCGCGAGATTGCGCGCAACGAATTTGTCGTTGCCGGGCACAAGGTCGATATCGGCAAGATCACAGATGTGGCGGTCAAATCGGTCGAAGGGTCAAACGACGATATCTCGGCCCCCGGTCAGTGCATCGCGGCGCTGGATCTGTGCACCGGCCTGCCGGACAGCAAAAAGGCCAGCCATGTGGAACCCGGCGCGGGCCACTATGGCATCTTCGCAGGCCGCAGCTGGCGCGACAACATCCGCCCGCTTGTGATTGATTTCATGAACGAAAACAGCCGCAAGAAACCCCACCGCCGCGCCGCCAACAGCAACAAGGTGGCATGAGCGGGGCTGGCACCCTAGCCTTTTCCTGCACCTGCGGCGCGCTGCGGGGGCACATAACGCCCCGAGGAGTTAAGCTTGGCACCCATGTCGGGTGCTACTGCCACGATTGCCGCGCCGCGCAACTGTATTTCAAACAGCCCGACCCGGCCCCCGGCCCGGTCGATATCCTGCAGACCACACCCGAAGACATCCGCATCGAACAGGGGGCCGAACATCTGGCTGCCATGCAACTCAGCCCAAAGGGGATGTTGCGCTGGTATGCAGATTGCTGCGGCGCACCGCTGGCGACCACGCCGCATAGCTCCAAGTTCCCGTTTGCCGGGTTCATCGTCAAACGCATTCCCGATCCCTCGGCGCTGGGTCCGATCACTACACGCGGTTTTGCGCCCCGACCGGACGGCAAGCAGAAACATGAAAAGCTGCGCTATGCGGCCATCGGATTGATCCGGCGGACGCTTGGCTCACGCTTATCCGGCCGTTGGAAAACCTCTCAGTTCTTCTCGGCCCAGACCGCCGCACCGGTCGTCACACCAACCGTTCTGACCAAAGAACAACGCCGCGCGCTGTACGACTAGAACAATCGCAGCGGCACCTGCAGCCATTGCTGCATCGCAGCATTAACCGCGCCCGGTGCTTCGAGCGTCGGCAGATGACCCGCATCATCCAACTCCTGCAACTCGGCCTTGGGGATCAGGTCCGCCATGAACCGATGCTTTCTGACCGGGGTCAGCGTGTCATGCACCCCGCACAGAACCAGCACCGGCACCTTGATCAGCCGCAGCGCCGCCTGCTGATCCGGTCGGCGTTGCAGCGCGCGCATCTGGCGGATGAACAGATCGGGGCCCAGTTCACTCGCCATCTGAATAACGTCCTGCAAGATCGGAATACGCTGCGCCCCGGGGGCCAGCATGTCCGACCCGATGGCCTTGTGCATCACCTCTTCCAGCCGCCCCGCCTGCGCGCCGATGATCAGTTCCTCCCGCCCCGCCGCGATCTGAGGCGTGTCAGCCTGCGCATCCGTGGCCATCAGGCATAACCGCGTCACCCGGTCGGGCGCGCGCCGGATCAGCTCCAGCGCAACCATGCCGCCCATCCCCTGCCCCGCCAGCGCAAATCGCTGCGGCAACTGATCCAGCAGGCCCGAGGCGATCTCTTCCATCCGCTCCCCGCCCGAGATCGGCGCAACCATCACCGCCCGCTCCTGAGACAGCCGTTCGATCTGCGGGCGAAACAGCCTTGCATCACTCATCAATCCGGGCAGCAGAACCAGCGGCTCGATCAAGCGGGGCCTCCCTCGTTCGACGGTTCAGACGGTCTTGTTTTGCCTCAGGATGAGAGTTTTGCCCGCGCGCGGCAAGCGCAATTTTCACGGATAGCGGATACCGCGAAAGGCCGGGAAATCAGCATATCGCGCCTGCCGTTGCGCCAGTGTTTCGCCCGGCTCATCCCCTGCGCGCAACAAACAACCGCGCGGCGCGATATAGCTGTCGATCCGCCGTTGCGGTTTGGGCCGCCAGACCAGATTGAACGCACACAGCTTGGGGAAAAACCAGATCTCGGAATAGTCCAGATGGTCATGCATCCACCACGCCAGATCGCGCCAATCCCGGCCCGCCGCATAACGATCCGCAAACCACGGTATCACCACCGAGGCCCCCGCAACCCGCGCCTCGCCCTGCCCCCAGTCCCAGATATGGCACTCCAGCGGGTTGTCATTGCGGGCACAGTTCAGCCGGTTTTCATTGCCGTACCGGTTCAACGACGGCGAGCGGTACCCCGACCGCACCGCAACCCGGCCAAAGGTTTCCTCCAGCGGGTCCATCAGCGTTTCGCAGAAGGCCCGCCCGGTCTCGATCGCAAGGTCGGGATTCTCGGGGATATTCTGTTTCTGGTGAAAATTCCCAATCTCGGAATACAGGAAATCGCGCATGAAGAAATGCTTCGACAGACGCACCCGGCCCAGCGTCTCAAGGCTCCACATACTGCCGGGTTTGCGCATCACTCGATCCCCTGTGCCGCCAACCAGTCAAGTATCCCCGACACCGCCGCGTCCGTCTGCCCCGGCGACATCAGCCGCCCCGCAACCACATGCGAGGCCGGATCATCCCCCGGCCCCATCGTCACCAGATGAACCGTCGCAGGACCACCCCACGCCGCTGCAACCCTATGCGTGCGATCCGGGCGAACCACCTGATCATCATCCGAAAACCAGAACAGCGCCGGCACCTGCGCGCCCGAGAAATCCAGCGCATAAACCGCATCCACCAGCACCGACATGGGCACCACCGCCTCCCACGGATAGACCACCGTCCAGTACCTGTTCTTCTCGGGGTCAGGCCCCGAAACGTCCCGCTCATCCCCCATCAACAGGGGCAACCACCTGCGCGCCCAGGGCAGAGACGGAACCCAAGCCGCCGCCATATTGACCCCGAAATTCGGCGAGACAAACACCATCGCCGCCACATCTTCGCTCAATTCGGCATCCAACGCCGCCGCAGCAGCCAAGGTGCCCCCGGTCGAGGTCGAGATCACGACCACCCGATCCCCCACCGCCCGCGCCGCAGCCAGCCCTTCGGCCATGTCCTGCATCCACCCCGATGCGGTCGCATCCGCCATCGCGGCCCCGTCGCGGCCATGCCCCTGCAACCGCGCATAGACCAGATTGGCCCCCAAGGCATCGGCAACCCTGTCCGGCACCGGCCTGATCTCCTCGGACGAGGCCGAGAACCCATGAGCATACAGCACCGAATAAGCCGTGCGGCGTTCATAGAATCCGTCCTGCCACACAACGCGCTTTTCGACGCCCGGAACGATGTCGGCATAGGCGGATTCAACAGTCTCGAAATAAACCTGAACCCCTTCGCCAAACCTGCGCGGATCAAACCGCGGATGCAGATCGACCGGCTCGCGCGGGCCAAAGACATAGATCAGCCCGCAAACCAGCCCAAGGCCCAACAGCACCCGCCCAAGGACCCAGCCGAAACGCCGCATCAGGCCTCACCCATCACATCCAGAACGGCCTGTTCGATCAGCCCCAGACAGGGACCGTCCGAGAACCGATGATCCGCCTCCTTCACCAGCAACAGCCGCATATCCGGGCCGGTCGCGTGTTCGATCAACTGCACCGCCGTGCTGACCGAAACCGCCGTATCCGCCGTTCCCTGCAAGAACCGTACCGGAAACGGCAACTCCAGGGCTGACCGCAACACCAACCGCTGCCGCCCATCCTCGATCATCCGCTTGGTGATGACATAGGGCTCCATATAATCCGAAGGCAGCTCAACCTGCCCCTCAGCCTCCAAAGCCGCCTTCTGCTCGTCGGAAAACGAGGCCCAATACCCATCCTCGGTAAAATCAGGCGCCGCTGCGATGGTCACCATCCCTGCAACACGCTCGGGCACCACCCGCGCCAGCAACAGCGCCTGCCAACCACCCATGGACGACCCCACGACAACCAAAGGCCCCTCGGTCAACCGAGACACCGCCGCCAGCGTATCCTCATGCCAGTCCCCGATGCAGCCATCGGTGAACGCACCCGAACTTTCCCCATGCCCCGAATAATCGAACCGCAAAAACGCCTGCCCGCGCGCTTGCGCCCAGGCCTCAAGATGCACCGCCTTGGTGCCCTCCATATCCGACTTGAGCCCGCCCAGAAAAACCACGGTCGGCCCTGCGCCCTCACTCTTGTGATACGCCAACCGCCGCCCCTGCGCCGTCTCCAGAAATTCTGCCTCAGCCATGAAACCCTCGCTGCTAGTCCCCCACATCATGCACGTCACGACCCCAGCCGCAATTCCCCGATCCCCCTTCATCTGGCCATAAATATCCCGGGGAGCGCGAGGGGCAGCGCCCCTTGCTCCAACCCTTGACACACGCACCACCACCTGCCAAAGCAGCGCAACACACATAACCCGCAACCGGGCGTTCAGTGGGCGCCAAACCGACGAGGAGAGCCAATATGGCCCTGGATTCAAAATCCGTCTCACTCACCTTCCCCGATGGCAATGCACGATCCTATGACGCAGGCGTAACGCCCGCACAGGTGGCGGCTGACATCTCGACCTCGCTGGCCAAAAAGGCCATCTCGGCCACGGTCGATGGCAAACACTGGGACCTGCAATGGCCCATCAGCACCGACGCGCAAATCGCCATCCACACCATGAAGGACGAGGCGCAGGCCAATGAGCTGATCCGCCACGATCTGGCCCATATCATGGCGCGCGCCGTGCAGGAAATCTGGCCCGACACCAAGGTCACCATCGGCCCGGTGATCGAAAACGGCTGGTACTATGACTTCGACCGCGCCGAACCCTTCACCCCCGAAGACCTCGGCCTCATCGAGAAAAAGATGAAGGAAATCATCAACAAGCGCGACGCCGTGACAACGGAAGTCTGGGACCGTCAGCGCGCGATCGATTTCTACACCGCCAATGACGAGCCCTATAAGGTCGAACTGATCGAGGCCATCCCCGGGGATGAGCCGCTGCGCATGTACTGGCACGGCGACTGGCAGGACCTGTGCCGCGGCCCGCACCTGCAGCACACCGGTCAGCTGCCGGGTGATGCCTTCAAACTGATGTCCATCGCCGGCGCCTATTGGCGCGGCGATAGCTCGCGCCAGATGCTGCAACGCATCTACGGCGTGGCCTTCACCGGCAAGGAAAAGCTCAAAGCCCACCTGCACATGCTGGAAGAGGCCGCCAAACGCGACCACCGCAAGCTGGGCCGCGAGATGGACCTGTTCCACATGCAGGAAGAAGCCCCCGGTCAGGTATTCTGGCACCCCAACGGCTGGACCATCTACACCCAACTGCAGGACTACATGCGCCGCAAACAGCGCGCAGGCGGGTATAACGAGATCAACACCCCCCAGGTCGTGGACCGCAAATTGTGGGAGGCCTCGGGCCACTGGGAGAAGTACCAGCACCATATGTTCCTCGTCGAAGTGGACGAAAGCCGAGACGGCGAGAATGACGACGCCAGCTCGAAGAACCGCGATCAGACCCGGATCAACGCGCTGAAGCCGATGAACTGCCCCTGCCACGTGCAGGTGTTCAATCAGGGCCTCAAAAGCTATCGCGATCTGCCCCTGCGGCTGGCCGAGTTCGGATCATGCTCGCGGTTTGAACCGTCGGGTGCTCTGCACGGGATCATGCGCGTGCGCGGGTTCACGCAGGACGACGCTCATATCTTCTGCACCGAGGACCAAATCCAAGAGGAATGCGCGCGGTTCATCGACTTTCTGGCAAATGTCTATGACGAGCTCGGCTTCAAAGAGTTCGAGATCCGCTTTGCCACCCGTCCCGAAAAACGCGTGGGCACCGATGAAAGCTGGGATTATGTCGAAGGCGCGCTGGAAAACGCGATCAAGGCGGTGGGCCGGGACTATACGCTGGAACCCGGCGACGGCGCATTCTACGGCCCCAAGCTGGATTTCTACCTGACCGACGCCATCGGCCGGGTCTGGCAGTGCGGCACATTCCAGGTTGATCCCAACCTGCCCGAGCGGCTGGACGCGACCTATGTCGGCGCTGATGGCGACCGGCACCGTCCCTATATGCTGCACCGCGCCTGTCTGGGCTCGTTCGAACGGTTCATCGGCATCCTGATCGAAAACTGGGAAGGCAAGCTGCCCTTCTGGCTGGCCCCGCGTCAG
Source organism: Ruegeria sp. AD2(2025) (assembly GCF_056542385.1). Classification (NCBI taxonomy): domain Bacteria; kingdom Pseudomonadati; phylum Pseudomonadota; class Alphaproteobacteria; order Rhodobacterales; family Roseobacteraceae; genus Ruegeria; species Ruegeria sp. AD2(2025). The sequence continues at coordinate 67,153 of NZ_JBQFZS010000002.1, read as the reverse complement.
GTCGTGGTTGCCTCGATCACCTCCGAGGCTGATGCCTATGTCGCCGAAGTGGTCGAGACCCTGAAAGCCGCCGGTGTCCGCGCCGAGGCCGATATCCGCAACGAGAAGATCAACTATAAGGTCCGCGAACATTCGGTCGGTAAAGTCCCCGTGATTCTGGCCGTCGGCCACCGCGAGGTCGAGGAACGCACCGTCAGCGTGCGCCGTCTGGGCGAAAAACAGACGCAGGTTCAACCGCTTGACTCTGTAACAATCGAACTTTCCCAAGCGGCAACCCCGCCCGATCTGCTGTAACATTCGGCATCATATCGCCGGAAATCCGGCCCCAAACACGGGGCCGGATTGAAACAATTTCACTTTTCCCCTTCAAAAACAGCTTGTTAACGCGCAAGATGGCATGACTATCTTTGACGCGCTTGTGAGACACGGGCTCGTGAATTCAAACCCGGCCCCCAAGCCACTAACTTGATCAGTGTCACAAGCAGACAAACGCAGTCAGCAAGAGGATTACTCGAGATGTCGAACACCGCAAAAACCCTGGTTATCGCAAGCGCCGTTGCAGCCGCCGTATCGGGCGCAGCCACAACCGCAACTGCCCAAGCGAAAGAGAAATGCTATGGCGTTTCGCTGGCCGGTCAGAACGACTGCGCCGCGGGCCCCGGCACCACTTGCGCGGGCACCTCGACCGTCGACTATCAGGGCAACGCATGGACCCTGGTCGACGCAGGCACCTGTGCCGATATCGAACTGCCCAAGACGGCAGACGGTTCGGACCGCAAAGGCTCGCTCGAGCCGCTGGATCGCGACCTGCCCGCATAAGGTTGTCCGAATGAATTACGAAGGGCGGGCAGGTTCGCCCGCCCTTTTGTCATGATCAGAGGATTTGCAGATGTTGGATGACGCACTCAGGTCGAACCGGTTGCCCGCCGCCCCCGGCGTCGGCTACAAACCGCAGCATTTCGCGCAGATCCTCGAGCAGGCCAAGCCTGTGGCATGGCTGGAAATCCATGCCGAAAACTACATGGGCGACGGCGGCCGCCCGCTGGCGCAGCTGCGCCATCTGTCCGAACAATTCCCCATTTCCGTCCACGGCGTCGGCCTGTCCATCGGCGGCGAAACCCCGCTGGACCCCGATCATCTGGCCCGGCTGAAACATCTGGTCGGCTGGCTGAACCCCGCCAGCTTCTCAGAGCATCTGGCGTGGTCCACCCATGACAGCCACTTCCTGAACGACCTGCTGCCCCTGCCCTATACCGACGCCACGCTGGCGCGGGTCTGCGATCATATTGATCAGGTACAGGAGGTTGTCGGGCGGCAGATGCTGCTGGAAAACCCCTCCAGCTATCTGGCCTTCGAGGAAAGCACTTGGTCCGAGCCCGATTTCCTGCGCGAAATCGCCCGCCGCACCGGCTGCGGGTTGCTTCTGGATGTGAACAACGTCTTTGTCTCGGCCACCAATCTGGATTTCTCGCCGCAGGGCTATATCGACGCCTATCCGCTGGATCAGGTCGGCGAAATTCATCTGGGCGGCCATGATGAGGATGAGGACGACCACGGTCACCCCCTGCTGATCGACAGCCACGGGTGCGAGGTGGTCGATCCGGTCTGGGCCCTGCTGGATTACGTTTTGGACAAATCCGGCCCCAAACCGCTGCTGATCGAATGGGACACCGACGTCCCCGACTGGCCCATCCTGCGGGCCGAGGCCGAACGCGCTCAACAAGCACTGGACCGCGTGCCCGCATGAGCGTGTCGCAGACCACCTTCCACAGCGCATTGCTGGATGCCGGCCAACCCATCCCCGACGGGTTGCTCGACGCCGAGGCCCAGCCCGCCGGGCGTCGGTTCAGCGTCTACCGCAACAACGTGGCCGTCTCGCTGACCGAAGCGATGCATCAGGCCTTTCCTGTGATCACCAAACTGCTGGGGGCGCAGAACATGGACGGTCTGGCAGGGATTTTCCTGCGCCAACACCCGCCCTCGTCCCCGTTGATGATGTTCTACGGCGAAGATTTCCCGGCCTTTCTGCAAGACATGCAGCAGCTCTCGCATCTGGGATACCTGCCCGATGTCGCCCGGCTGGAACTGGCGCTGCGCCGGTCCTATCACGCCGCCGACGCGCCGCCGATCGAGGCCGACGCGCTGGCCATCCCGCCCGAGGATCTGATGCAAGCCAAGCTGGCCCTTGCCCCGGCGATGCAGATCCTGCGGTCAGATTGGCCAGTCCACGCGATCTGGCGGTTCAACACCCAAGACGACGCCCCCAAGCCGCAGGCCGAGGCGCAGGATGTGCTGATCACCCGCCCCGAATACGATCCCGAACCCCATCTGCTGCCTGCAGGCGGTGCGGCGTGGATCACGCGGATTCAGGACGGCCAAACCATTGGCGACGCATTCGAGGCAACCGTGGCGGAAACGCCCGAGTTTGACCTGGGAACCACTCTGGCACTGCTTTTACAAGGCGGTGCAATAACTTCTGTGACTATCGAAAGGCTGGAAACATGACTGCCCTGATCTCAATTCACAATAATGTTCTGGGGAAGCTGGACGTTGTTTCCGGCTGGCTGACACCCACTCTGGCCCGATTGGTCTTTGCCGCAACTCTGCTGATCTACTATTGGAACTCGGCCTCGACAAAACTCGGCAGCGGGTTTTTCGGCTTCCTGTTCCCCTCCGATGGCGCCTATGTGCAAATCTTCCCCAAAGCGATGGAAGCCGTCAGCTATGACAGCTCGCAACTGGGCTTCTTCCACTGGATCGTTGCTCTGGCTGGAACCTGGGCTGAATTCCTGCTGCCCGCGCTGGTGCTGGTAGGCCTGCTGTCGCGGCTGGCGGCCCTGGGCATGATCGGCTTTATCTGGGTGCAGACCATCGTGGACGTCGCCGGGCATGGCGCGCAACTGGGTGAGTTCTTCACCGCCGCACCCAATATTCTGGATCAGCGGACGATGTGGACCTTCCTGTTGCTGGTGATCGTGATCAACGGCGCGGGCCCGCTGTCGGTCGACCGGGCGCTGCGCCTGAAGTAAGCTAGAAATGCGCCTTGGGCTCGTCCGGTTTACCCGCGGCGAGCCCAAGCAAACCCGCCACGCCCGCGAATGCGATCGGGAACATGGTAAAGACGCCGAAGCCAAAGGCGTAATACATCCCCGCCGCCGAGATCATCAGCAAAACACCCCCGACCAGCGCGCGAGCATGGGCCATCGCGCCGCCGACAATCGCCAACAGTGGGGCCATGATCGAGGCCGTCTGGATCAGGCCGGGGTTGTCCACCTGCTCGGCGATGCCGTCGATCTCACCAAAGCGGTCGATGAACTCGACAAAGCCGTAGCCGAAAAATCCCACGATCATTCCGATCAGCCCGGCGATCACGCCGAGTATCATGGCTGCGTTGCGCATAAACAGGTCTCCGTATTGCCCCTGAATCACATAGGCAGTCGTTCAGGCAACACCAAGCCCTGCGCGGGTTTCCGGTGTCCAGCCCAGATACATCTGCCCGTCCGCCTCGATCAGCGGCCGCTTCATCAGCGTCGGGTGATCCGCCAGCAGCTCAAGCACCGGCCGATTGCGCGCGCCCTCGTCCAATCCACGCCAGGTTGTCGAGCGGGTGTTGAGCAAGGCTTTGCCGAAGGTTTCGAACGCCGCCGACATCACATCTTCGGGAACGCCCTGTGCCCGCACGTCGACAAATTCGGCATCGGGCAGAGATTTCAATGCTTTACGGCAGGTGTCGCAGGTCTTTAACCCAAATAGACGCATGGTTCGGCTGATCCTGTATTCGCTGCAATTTCGGGCAAACCGCGTGGCTCGCCCCGGTTATTCTTGATTTTTTACTTCACCGTGCAATGTTGAAAAAGACGAAACACGCAATCCGGGCTGTATCGTGTGGGCGAACAGTGATGTGTTGCGGTCTTGTCATGACGGCCCCCACCAATTTGTGGGACAACGTGTAAGTAGAAGGAGACACGGGAAATGCCAACCGGCACCGTGAAATGGTTTAATACAACCAAAGGCTATGGTTTTATTGCGCCCGATGAGGGTGGCAAAGATGTGTTTGTTCATATCTCGGCCGTAGAACGATCCGGCCTGACCGGACTCGCTGACAATCAGAAAGTCTCGTACGAGTTGGAAGACGGACGTGATGGCCGCCAGATGGCGTCTGATTTAAAGCCGCTTTGAAGTAAACCCGCCGCGACGGGAAGGTCAAATAAGGTTAGCGGCCAATTTCCGGCCGTTAACCGTTACATCACCCAAACAAACGCGCCCGCTTTGGGACGCGGCTCTTTGTTGTTTTGCCAGCTTCAGCTCTCCCGGATGACCGCCTCGAACTCGCGCCACTCGCGCGCTGTCATGCCCGAGTTCTCTTGCGTAACCGCCTCGCCCGCGATCATGCGGCGCAGGCAGGTGACCATCTGGGCCGACAGGTTGACCGCGCCAAGGCGATAGTCCTCGAACGCGCGGAATGCAAACGGCACCCAGTCGGCGACGATCTTGCACATGGTCTCGGCATAGACCCGGATTTCATACTGCGCATGCGGATCGGCGCGCAGACGCAGGAAGTGGAACAGATTGTGCAGGTCCACCTTCCAATACCATTGGGTGTAGATATTTGCCGGCAGGTTCATCCGCGCCAGTTCACGCGCCAGCCCCTGCTGACCATCCTGCCCGATCATCGCCTCGTAGTTGTCATAGCACCGGGCGCTGTCCGCCTTGAGGATTTCCAGAACCCGTGCAGCCTCTTCCCCCTGCAGCGTGTCGCCCCGGCCCTGATTGTTGACCTCGGACTGCGCGGCGACGTGTTCGGGCGCCGGGATATAGAATTCACGATCCAGAATCGAATACCGCGCCGAGTATTCGTTCACATTTGCCGTCCGGTGCCGGATCCACTGACGGGCCACGAAAACCGGCAGTTTGACATGCAGCTTGATCTCGCACATCTCGAACGGGGTCGAGTGCCAGTGCCGCATCAGATACCGGATCAACCCCTCGTCATTCTGCACCGATTTGGTGCCCTTACCGTAAGACACGCGCGCCGCCTGACAGATCGCGGCATCGTCACCCATATAGTCGATGACACGGACAAACCCATGGTCCAGAACCTGATGCGCCGTGTACAGGTGGTCTTCCATACCTTCGGCGACGACACGGCGGGTCGGGCTCGATTGTGCGCGTTGAGCTTCGATCTCGGCCAGTTGGTCGGCAGACAGCGGCATGAAATTATCCTTTCCAGCAATGAGTCGCCCACTACTATATATCGGTCAGCACGGCATCGGAACCGCGATATGTGCGGCGTATCGCGTAAATCTCAAAATGTGTCCGACCGGCCCCTCGACATGGAGTGACGGCGCGCTAAGCTGCTGAACATCACAATCAAAGCAAGGAAAACAGCGATGGGGCTGACATATCTTCACACCATGGTCCGCGTGAAGGATCTTGAGAAATCCTTGGCGTTCTACACGCTGCTGGGCCTGAAAGAGACCCGCCGCTATGAAAGCGAAGCGGCTCGGTTCACGCTGGTTTTCCTCGCCCCACCGGGACAAGAGGACGCCCCGATCGAGCTGACTTACAACTGGGACGGCGATAATGATCTGCCCAGCGACAGCCGCCATTTCGGACATCTGGCTTACGGCGTCGACAATATTTACGAGACCTGCAAGCACCTGCAGGACAATGGCGTCGTGATCAACCGCCCGCCGCGCGACGGTCGTATGGCCTTCGTGCGCTCGCCCGACAATATCTCGGTCGAGTTGCTGCAGAATGGCGAGGCGCTGGAACCGGCTGAACCCTGGGCCAGCATGGAAAGCACCGGTCACTGGTGATCCGCTGGCTGGCAGCGCCGGGGCTGGCCCTTGCGGGCAGCCCCCTTTGGGCCGAGCCCTGCCGTCTGGCGCTGGCGCTTGCCATGGATATCTCGACCTCGGTGGACGCCGCCGAGGACGCGCTGCAACGCAAGGGGCTGGCCGCCGCACTGATCGCGCCCGAGGTGCAAGAGGCGTTTTTTCAATCCCCACAGCCGGTTGCCCTTGCGGTTTACGAATGGTCAGGCAGCTCCAACCAGTCTCTGCTGCTGGATTGGCTGGTGATCGAAACGCGAGCCGATCTGTTGGCCGCCGCGCAACGGATCGGCCAGTCCAAACGCTCAGCGAACGATTGGCCAACCGCGATGGGGCACGCGCTGGCCTACGGGGCCCGGCTGATGCAACGCGCGCCCAGATGTCTGTTTCAGACCATCGATATCTCGGGCGATGGCAAGAACAATGACGGCTATGGGCCGCAAATCGCCTACAAACACTTTCCGTTCGGGAACACAACGGTCAACGGGTTGGTCATCAACGCCGCCGATTTCGAAGGCGAGATCGACCTGATCCCCTTCTTTCAGAACAATGTCCTGCACGGCCCCGGCGCCTTTCTTGAGATCGCCGCCGGGTTCGAGGATTTCGAACGCGCCATGCGCCGCAAGCTGGAACGTGAGCTGAAAGGGCTCGAACTCAGCGAACTCAGCCCGCGCGTGTCTGAATGATCCGTGCGCTTGCCACCCTTCTGTGTCTGATGGCCAGCCCACTCTCGGCCCAGTGTCGGCAGGCTTTGGCGCTGGGCCTGGACGTGTCGGGCTCGGTCGACAGTCATGAATATCGGTTGCAACTGGACGGTCTGGCCGCCGCCCTGCTCCACCCCGAGGTCGCCAGTTTGATCCTGTCCACCCCCGCGACTTACGTGCGCCTTGCTGTGTTCGAATGGAGCGAACCGGGCCATCAGCGCATGGTGCTGGACTGGACCGATATTCGCTCACCCGACGACCTGCAACAGATCGCTCAGAGGCTGAACAGCACGCAACGGTCCTCGGCCCCGCAAGGAACCGCGGTTGGGTCCGCGATGTTGGCCGGGGCCGACATGCTGGCCGAACAGGCCGAGTGTTGGCGGCACACGCTTGACCTGTCCGGCGATGGCAAGCACAACCTCGGCCCCCACCCGCGCGACGTGAAGGCGGCGCTGAAAACCTCCGGGATCACCATCAACGCACTTGTGATTGGTGCCGACGATCCCGCCACTGGCGACGTACGCTATGTACAGGTCGGAGAGCTTTCCGCCTATTACACCGCCTGGGTCGTTCTGGGCGCGGATGCCTTCGTCGAGGCCGCGCTGGAATTTGAAGCCTACGAACAGGCGATGACCCGCAAGCTGATCCGGGAACTGGCAGGGATCGTTTTATCCAACGCGCCAGCGCCATCAGTAAATATAGCGGATCTGATCCGTCCAGTACCGCTCGACCCGTCGGAGTGAACTGGTAATCTCTTCGATCCCTTCGGCCCCGATCACGCCACGGTTCTGCAGCCCCTCGGCATGGCGCGAGAACAGCTCGGCCACGATATCCCGAATTTCGCGCCCACGCGGCGTCAGCCGCACCCGGACAGACCGGCGGTCAATCTCGCAGCGCTTGTGGTGCATATACCCCATCTCGACCAGTTTCTTGAGGTTATAGCTGACATTGCTGCCCTGATAGTAGCCACGGCTTTTCAGCTCGCCCGCCGTCACCTCATGATCGCCGATATTGAACAAAAGCAGCGCCTGTACCGCGTTGATCTCCAACACGCCGACGCGTTCAAATTCATCCTTGATCACGTCCAGAAGCAATCGGTGCAGACGCTCGACCAGCGCCAGCGCCTCAAGATAACTGGACATGAAGCCCTTGGTCCCGGGCGCGGAAACCTGCAGTTCCATACTCATCCGATCCTCCGATTCATCGCGCTGCTTTTGGCAGGATGGCGTGAATTCCCGAAAAATCAGTTAAGCTGAAATAATCATTATTTCTGAAAGGTTTGGGCGATATCTGCGATCAGATCGGCCAGTTCCGCAGGTGGGGCAGCCTGCCCGGTCACCCATTGGTACAGGTCCTGATCATTCTCATGCAGCATCGCATCATAGGTATCCAGCCCGGCCTCATCCATCGCGGCCAGATTGCGGTCGGCATAAGCCGTCAGGATCAGGTCCATCTCTTTGATGCCACGCCGCATCGAACGCATCTTCATGCGCTTGATGCGGGTGTCGCGGGTTTCGCTCATTGCTCGCGCTCCAGTTTCAGGCGCAGCGCCTTTTCGACCCGGGCCAGACGCTCGGAACTGGCACGCATCTCGCCCCGGATGGTGCGCAGCTCGGCCACCAGATCGTGCAGCTCGGAATCCACTTCGCCGGTCAGGCTGGTGGCGTCCATGCCGTCGCCCTCGCCGGTCAGCAGCCACATGATCGAGACGTTCAGAAGCCCCGCCATCATCGACAGCTTGTTCGCGCGCGGCTCGGACAGGTCGTCTTCCCATGCGGCGATCGTGGCTTTCTTCACACCCAGCCTGCGGGCCAGTTGCACTTGCGTCATTCCCGCGAACTCGCGCGCGCCTGCGACCCGGTCACCGAACGTGGCTGCATCAGGCCCGTACCAGTCTTTTTCCTCGGTCATACCTGTCTCCAATCCTCAAATGTCATATGGCTTGATCGTTATTCGGGCGCACCCTATGACAGTCGGACCCGACATACAAACCGAGGCCGCCATGAGTTTCCTTTCTGCGACATTGTCGCGCGTCAAACCCTCGCCCACCATCGCCATGACGGCCAAGGCGGCCGAGCTAAAGGCCGCCGGGCGCGATGTCATCGGCCTCAGCGCGGGTGAGCCCGATTTCGACACGCCGCAGAACATCAAGGACGCCGCCGTCGCCGCCATCGCAGCGGGCAAGACGAAATACACCGCCCCCGACGGTATCCCCGAGCTGAAACAGGCCGTTTGCGCCAAAATGAAACGGGATCACGGGCTGGACTACACGCCCGCGCAGGTCTCGGTCGGGACCGGGGGCAAGCAGACGCTATATAACGCGCTGATGGCCACGCTGAACGACGGCGACGAGGTGATCATCCCCGCGCCCTATTGGGTCAGCTATCCCGACATGGTGCTGCTGGCCGAGGGCACGCCTGTGGTCGTGGAGACCAGCCTTGATAACAGTTTCAAACTGACGCCCGCGCAGCTTGAGGCCGCAATCACGCCCAACACCAAATGGTTCATCTTCAACTCGCCCTCGAACCCCACCGGGGCCGGGTACAACCGGGACGAGTTGAAGGCGCTGACCGATGTGCTGATGCGCCATCCCCATGTGTGGGTGATGACGGATGATATGTACGAACATCTGGCCTATGACGGGTTCGAATTCTGCACCCCGGCGCAGGTCGAACCGGGGCTCTATGACCGCACGCTGACCTGCAACGGCGTGTCGAAGGCCTATGCCATGACCGGCTGGCGCATCGGCTATGCCGCCGGTCCGGTCGAGCTGATCGCGGCGATGCGCAAGGTGCAGTCGCAATCCACCTCGAACCCCTGTTCGGTCAGCCAATGGGCGGCGGTTGAGGCGTTGAACGGCACGCAAGCCTTCCTTGCGCCCAATAACGAGATTTTCAAACGCCGCCGCGATCTGGTGGTCGATATGCTGGGCCAGATCGACGGCATCACCTGCCCCACGCCCGAGGGCGCGTTCTATGTCTACCCCTCCATCGCCGGGCTGATCGGAAAGACCTCGCCCGCTGGCACGCTGATCGACACAGACGAGGCCTTCGCCACGGCCCTGCTGGAAGAGGCCGATGTGGCCGTGGTCTTCGGCGCGGCCTTCGGCCTGTCGCCGAATTTCCGGATCAGCTATGCCACCTCGGACGCGGCACTGACCGAGGCCTGCACCCGCATCCAGCGTTTCTGTGCGTCATTGACCTGAGGCTTCCGCGCCGGTGAAACTGGCGCGGCGGTGTTCCGGGCAGGCGGCCTGATCGCTCAGGCCGGAACGCCTCCGACCTCGCGCACCGATCGCAGCCAGAACCGCGCCATCAGCAGAACGGCAGCACAGGCCAGCCCCAGCACAAGGCCCAGCCAGACGCCGATCCCTTCCAGCCCCTGAACGAAGCCAAAGAAATACGACGCGGGGATGCCCACCACCCAATAGCTGAGCGCCGCCATCACCATCGGAACCTTGGCATCCTGCAAGCCCCGCAAAAGGCCCAGCGCAATCACCTGCGCGCCATCGACCAGTTGGAACAACGCCGCCATCGCCAGCAATCCGCTGCCGATCAGCAGGATCTGGGGCCGCTGCGGATCGTCGGATTCCATGAACAACGAGATCAGCGGCTCGGCACAGGTCAGAAACAGGATGACGGTCAGGACCGACATCACCAGCGACATCCCCGTCACCGTGATCGCCCCCTTCTCAAGATGCGCCCGATCCCGGCGGCCCAGCGCATTGCCCGCCCGGATGGTCGCCACGTTCGACAGGCCCAGATGCACCATGAACGTCGCCGACGCGAGGTTCAGCGCAATCCCATGCGCCGCCAGCGGCACCGGCCCCAACCAGCCCATCATCACGGCCGAGGTCGCAAACAAGGACACCTCGGCCAGCGTCGTCAGACCGATAGGAACGCCCAGACGCAGGACGCTCAGGAACATTTCCCAATCCGGGCGCCAGAAGCGTTGGAACAGGCTGTGTTCCGGCAGCGCCCGCACCGCATAGATCACCACCGCCACCAGCGACACGATCTGCGTCACCACCGAAGCAATGGCTGCACCGATCACCCCCAGCTCGGGCACCCCCCAATTGCCGAAGATCAATGCATAGTTCGTCACCCCGTTGACCAGAGCCGCCACAACCGTGATCCACAGCACGATCTGCGTCCGCTCCAACGCGGCCAGATAAGATTTCAGCACCATCACCAGCAGCGCCGGGAACAACCCCCACCCGGCGACACGCAGGTATTTCGCGGCGGTCTCGGCCACCTCAGGCTCTTGCTGCAGCGCGATCAGGATCGGATGGGACCACCACAACAGCGGCATCATCACCGCCGCATAGATCAGCGAAAGCCACAGCCCCATACGGGTCGACCGGCGAATGCTGGTCTCATTCTCTTCGGCGGCAGCAGTCGCAACCATCGGCATCACGGCCCAGCCGAACCCCGCGCCGAACACGAACAGAACAAAGAAATAACTGTTGGCCAGCGTCACCGCGGCCAGCGCATCAACCCCGTACCAGCCCAGCATGATGGTATCGGTCAGGCCAATGGCAAACTGCGCCAGATGCCCGCCGATCAACGGCAGGCCCAGCACTGCAATCGCCCGGAAATGGGCGGGATATGTCATCACCTTGTTCATCCCGCCAGCCTTAGGCCCGCCCGCAGCCCGAGACAAGAGTGGATCAGACTAATTTCATATTGAGACTACCCTCGCCAAAAACAGCAAAAGCCACGCCCGCACCGCGGCCATGGCTTTCGCATAAAGGGGGTGCCCGGATCAGCCTGTCTTGGCGTCAGGATTCAGCGTCGCCCCAAGGATATGTTCGGAACGATGGATCACATGATGCGCCTGCCCCACGATCAGCGGGTCCGGTTCGCCGACGATCTTGTCGTTCTTGTCGGGGTAATCCAGCGTCGACAGGAAGTGGCGCATACAATTCAAACGCGCGCGCTTCTTGTCATTGGATTTGACGATGGTCCAGGGCGCATCGGCGGTGTCGGTATAAAAGAACATCGCCTCCTTCGCCTCGGTATAATCATCCCACTTGCTCAGGCTCGCCTTGTCGATCGGAGACAGTTTCCACTGTTTCAAAGGATCGGTTTCGCGGCTCTTGAACCGGCGCTGCTGCTCTTCCTGCGTCACCGAGAACCAATACTTGTAAAGCTGAATACCCGACCGCACCAGCATCCGCTCCAGCTCGGGCGTCTGCCGCATGAACTCCAGATATTCGTTGGGTGAACAGAAGCCCATCACCCGCTCCACACCGGCGCGGTTGTACCAGGACCGGTCATAGAACACCATCTCGCCCACGGTGGGCAACTGCTGCACATAGCGCTGGTAATACCACTGACCCTTCTCTTCCCAGGTCGGCTTGTTCAGGGCGACCACACGGGCCTGACGGGGATTCAGGTGCTCCATGAAGCGCTTGATCGTCCCACCCTTCCCGGCGGCATCACGCCCTTCGAACAGCAGCACGAAACGCTGGCCGGTTTCCTGCGCCCACAGCTGAACCTTCAGCAGCTCAGCCTGCAACTCGGCCTTCTCCGCCTCATAGGTCTTGCGGGCCATCTTGCGACCATAGGGATATCTGCCGCTCTCAAAAGCCTGCCTGATCTTCTCGGGGCTGGGCGCGGTGGCATCCTGCTGATTGGCCGGGACCACATTGGTCTGAGACGGGGTCTGGGGCGTTGCGTCCATGCATGTTCTCCTGCGTTTCACTGTCTGGCCCAAGGCTTAGCAGACCCACCGCATCTCCGCTTTGATTGGTGTCAAAGTGACTTACCTTTTACCCCCTCTGCGAACCGCCGCCCCGACCAACCACAAAAGACAGATCCAAACCTTCATCTGGCCACAAATATCCCGGGGAGCGCGAGGGGCAGCGCCCCTCGCTCCAGCCCTCACCGATGTCCCCAATCATCCGGGTTATCCGAGTTGTTCGGCGACAACCCCAACACATCCCCCTCGGTCGAACAGCCCAACCCAAGCACCGTCCGATTGGCATAAGAGAAATAGGAACACACCTGATTGATCTCCAATATCTCTCCATCGTCCCAACCCGCGCCCCGCAACGCCTCGACATCCGCCTCGGTCAACTCCGCCGGAGCCTCGGTCAGCACCCGCGCATAGCGCATCGCCGCAACCTGCGCCGCATCCAACGGGGCGTCGCCCGGCTCACCCGCCTCAATCGCGGCACGGATCGCATTGCCGCGCGCCTCATCCCCCAGCAACCGCTGCAACCCGGCAAAATGATGCTCGACACAATAGCCGCACCGGTTCAAGGCACTGACCCAAACCCCCAGCACCTCAAGAAACCACTTCGGCACCTGATTGGCCGAGTGATGCAGCACGTTCTTGTAGACCGCCATATGCGCTTCCATCGTATGTGGCCGCAGCGAATGCGCCATCATGATGTTGTCCACATTGTTGTCCGGCCCGGTCACCCGCTCATAGAGCTTCCTCAACCTGCCCGTCGCCTCGTCAAATGGAATTGTCCTGATCCAGCTCATCACCTGCACCTCCTGTTTCATCAACCACTTGAGCCGGGATTTCACCGGATTGCAACGCGGCAGCATCAGCAAACCACCTACAACACCTCGGGCCCCTCTTCCCCCGGACCACATCACCTGCCATAATGGGGGAAACTCAAAAACAAGAGCAGCACCCATGCCCGACGATCTGTTGACGCCCGAAGCGACCACCACCTATGACGCCTCCTCGATCGAGGTGCTCGAAGGTCTGGAACCGGTCCGCAAACGCCCCGGCATGTATATCGGCGGCACGGACGAGCGCGCTTTGCACCATATGGTCGCCGAAATCCTAGACAACTCGATGGACGAGGCGGTCGCCGGTCACGCCAACCGGATCGAGGTCGAGCTGCACGAAGACTACGCCCTGACCGTACGCGACAACGGGCGCGGCATCCCGATCGACCCGCACCCCAAATTCCCCGACAAATCCGCGCTCGAGGTCATCCTGTGTACCCTGCACGCGGGCGGCAAATTCTCAGGAAAAGCCTACCAGACCTCGGGCGGTCTGCACGGCGTGGGCGCGTCGGTGGTGAACGCCCTGTCCGACTCGATGGTCGTGCAGGTGGCGCGCGACAAAACACTGTTCGAACAACGCTTCTCACGCGGCATCCCGCTGGGTCCTGTCGAAAAGATCGGCGCCGCCCCCAACCGGCGCGGCACCACCGTGACCTTCCACGCTGACGCGGATATCTTCGGCCACCACAAGTTCAAACCCGCCCGCCTGTTCAAATCCATCCGCTCTAAGGCCTACCTGTTCTCGGGCGTCGAGATTCGCTGGAAATCCCATATTGACGATGGCGAAACCCCGACCGAGGCCACCTTCCACTTCCCCGGCGGTCTGTCGGATTATCTCAAGGAAACGATGAACGGCTCCTCGACCTATGCCGAACAACCCTTTGCCGGCACCGTAGACTTCAACGAAAAGTTCGGCACCCCCGGCAAGGTCGAATGGGCGATCAACTGGACACCCTCGCGCGACGGCTTCATCCAGTCCTACTGTAACACCGTCCCTACCCCCGAAGGCGGCACTCACGTGGCAGGCTTCTGGGCCGCCGTCCTCAAGGGCATCAAGGCGTACGGAGAGCTGATCAACAACAAAAAGGCCGGTCAGATCACCCGCGACGACCTGATCACCGGCGGCTGCGCGCTGGTCTCGTGTTTCATCTCGGAACCGGAATTCGTCGGACAGACCAAAGACCGTCTGGCCACGGTCGAGGCGCAACGGCTGGTCGAAAACTCGGTCCGCGACCATTTCGACAACTGGCTGGCCGCCGACACAAAATCCGCCGGCGCGATACTGGATTTCCTCATCCTAAGGGCTGAGGAACGCCTGCGCCGACGGGCCGAGAAGGAAACACAACGCAAGTCCGCCACTAAGAAACTTCGTCTCCCCGGCAAGCTGGTGGACTGTTCTAGTTCAACACGCGATGGAACCGAATTATTCATCGTCGAGGGCGACTCGGCGGGCGGTTCCGCCAAAATGGGCCGCGACCGCAAAACCCAGGCCCTGCTGCCCCTGCGCGGCAAAATCCTGAACGTGCTGGGTGCGGCCAGTTCGAAACTGGGCACCAATGCCGAGATCAACGACCTGACCCAAGCGCTGGGTGTGGGCCTTGGCACCAAGTTCAACGTCGACGACCTACGCTATGACAAGATCATCATCATGACCGACGCGGATGTGGACGGCGCGCATATCGCATCCTTGCTGATGACGTTCTTCTTCACCCAAATGCGCCCGATGATCGACGCGGGCCACCTCTATCTCGCCTGCCCGCCCCTCTACCGCCTGACCCAAGGCGCCAAACGCGTCTATTGCCTCGACGAGGCCGAGCGCGACGAATGGCTGGAAAAAGGTCTGGGCGGCAAAGGCAAAATCGACGTCTCGCGCTTCAAAGGTCTGGGCGAAATGGACGCCAAGGACCTGAAAGAAACCACAATGGACCCGGCATCCCGCAAACTGATCCGCGTCACAATTGACGAGGACGAACCCGGCGAAACCGGAGACCTCGTCGAGCGCCTGATGGGCAAGAAGCCTGAACTGCGGTTCCAGTACATCCAAGAGAACGCGCGGTTTGTGGAGGAGTTGGATGTTTGATGTAATGAGCCCCCCAACACTCCGTATGTTGGTCGAGAAATTAGCTTGGGCCTACCGGATAAGTCTATTTGGTTGGCGTGACGACATGAGCTCCCACAACTTGGAACTGTTCTGAAACACCTAAGACAACTCCGTAGCTATAAATCAGATCAAACTCGAAGAGACGCCACAACAAAGTGGGGTTCTTCTCCCTATACTGCTCCACGGTCCAATAGCCTGCGACATTCCCGACAGGTTGGTTTATTCTAGTAGTAACAAAGTTCTCACTTCTGTATCTACTGTATCCCACCACTCGGAAGTCGTGATAACTCATCCAGCTTTGAATTCTATCGAGAGTACCCAGACTACGCGAAATCCGATATATACAGACGTCTGCACCTGTCGAGTAACCTACTCTTTCCCAATCAAGCTTTAACAAGCTTGGGGTTTCTTTCTTTTGTTCTTCTTTTGTCAAACAGCTTTGCACATCTGGAAACTTCCGGATGGCCTTTCGATACTGCCTCCATCTAGGGTGATCGCGATCAACAACGCGGCCTAAAAACAGAAATGGTTCGACGTCTTGAGTAGAGAGATGATTGAATTCGATTGCGCAAGAAGCCGTTGGTCGGCATTCCGACCAGATTTCAGATGTGCCAATCTCGGCCTTTGCTGGGCCACAGACAAGAAACAGCCCAACAATTGAAAGCAAGATCCGCGCTGTCTTTTCGTCAAACAATGAGCGTCAATCCTGTTGCTTTCCAATCCTAAGCTGCATTTGAAGCTACCAACTGGCTTCTTGAAAGTCGGGTTTTCCTAACCTCGAATGAACAGCAATCGTAGGATGGGTGTTCACACCCATCAAATTTGCCACATCAAGATGGGTGTAAACACCCATCCTACATCACCACAATCCCTGCGTCCGATCTCAGTCCACTTCCCCGTAGGCCGGGCTTCAGCCCGGCACTCCAAACGCCCTCCGGTTCCGTCCTTTATACGCTCCAATTCCTAACGGATTCTAAACACTCACCGCCCCAATAATTTTTTACAATCCGAACAAACCCCATCCGAGATAACGTACAAACCATACAATTCCCGATTTCCGGTTGATCGGACGTCAATCCGACACCCCGTCCAACCACTCCGCAATCTGCCCCGCTGGCCCCTCCCACCCCGGCTCCATGAACAGAAAATGTGCATGGTTCTCGACGGGCAGAAACGTCGCGCGGTCTCCGTAAAGCTTCGCCAAAGCGCGGCAGGTGTTAGGGTTCACGGCCCGGTCCTCGGTGCCGGAAACGATCAGAACCGGGCAGTCGACCTTGTCGATATCCACCTTCATCGCGTGGTGGTCGTCAAACATCCAAAAGAACATCTCGAACATCACCCGCCCACTTTCGGGGCCAAGCTGGTCGAACACCTCATGCTGCTGCGCCTCGGGCATCTTGTTCAGCGCAAAGGGGGCCATCAGGTCGAAATCGACGCGCATGGGCTGTTTCCAGAACGCTCCGCCCTCCATCAGAGCACGCGGCACGGCGCGTTCGTCGTCGGTTTCGGGCAACGTCCCCCAGGCCGCGTTCGGGTTGATCAGGACAATGGCGCTGGCCAGCCCCCGAGACGCCACCTGCTGCGCCACCACCCCCGCGATAGCGTGGCCCAGCAGCACGGGCTTGCTGTCGAGATTCTGAATAAACGTTGCAATATCATTGACATAGTCCATGACGCTGGTGTCAGTCAGGCCGGGATCGGGCTCGGCCTTGGGATCTCCGCCGTGATAGCGCAGCGCGGGTGTGTGCACCGTCCAGCCGCGCGCGCGGAAAAAGTCTGCGTAATCCTGCATACACCACGGCCCGGCAAAGGCCCCGTGGATAAGAACAATCTCTCTGGTCATGAAATCCCCCTTCTTTCACGCCACTATGAGAGAAGAAGGGCCCATCCAGCAAGGCCCCAGCGGGCCTGCCGCAGGGCCGCCCCCGGGACCGTAACACAATCGCATGTGTTACAACTGCGCGTGAGGATGGTTGCCAGCCTGCGCGCAGGACGTACACTCAGGGCCATGACATTTGTTGCCGAAAACCAACTGCCGCTGCTGATCCTGTTCTTTCTGGTCGGGCTGATCGGCACCGGGTTTCTGTTCCGCAAGCCTGCGGGGCATCGGGCGTGGAAGCTGGCCGATCTGGTCTGGGTCGTGCTGGGCGGGATCGGTGCTTTGGTGGCGGTGCTGGCGGGGCTTTACACCTCGGACAGTTCGCGGCTGGACCGGCAGATCGACGTGGCCTACGCCGCCACGCTGGCCTTTGACCGCGACGCCGCGCGGTTCCGCCTGCGGTTCTGCGACCCGGCCTATGACCCCGACACCGGGGTTCTGTGCGAGAAGGTCGAGTTCCTGTCGGCCTCAACCGCCAGCAATGCTGACCTGCCCCTGTTTATCGCGGTCACAAACGAAGTTGCCCCGCTGCAGGGGCTGCATTTCCTGTTCGGCGGCGCGTCGAAAGATGACATGGACGAGGCACGCGATATGGCCGCCAAGGCCGATGCGTTCAGCATCGATCAGTTTCTTGTCTTCACAACGCTGGACGACACGACACAGGCCGCCGTTGACAATATGCGCCGCAAAGTGCCCGCCATCGCCGGGGATTATCTGATCCTTGCCCAAAGTTATGATGACCTGATCGAACAGGTCGGCAAGCTGAAGGATGAATGGGAATACCTGCAGGCCAATGCGCATATACTGGTGCTGCAGATCATCGCGCTGTGTCTGGTCAGCTTTGCGGCCCCCTTCCGTTTGGGCAAATCGCTTGTCGAACTGCGCATGGCCTTCAACGCCGATAAGCCTGCGCCAGCCGTTCGGGATCAGCGCCCAGAAAATACCGCGTCAGAGTCCAAAGGTTCCGCGCCCCGCGCCGAAACCAGCCCTGACGGGTATAGCGTTCCGCACTCGTGACGGCGTCGGCCTTCAACAGAGCTACTGACGGCAGGGCGCGGACCAGCGCGACATCCTCCATCAGCGGTTGATCGGGATAGCCCCCCGCCGCGTCATACTCGGTGCGGCGCACCAGCAACCCCTGATCGCCATAGGGCAAGCCCAACAGGCGACTGCGCAGGTTCGCCCACCCCGCGACCCAACGCGCGGCAAAGCCGCTGGCGCGGAACCGCAGCCGGAACGCGGCAGGGCGGCCCGAGGGCAGATGATCGGCAACCACACCGCTCCACCCTGCTTGCAATTCGGTATCGGCGTGCAGGATCAGCAGCCACTCGCCCTTGGCGGCGGCGCAACCACCCCGCAACTGCCCCCCGCGCGAGGGCGGGCCGGTCACGATCTGGGCCCCCGCCTCATCAGCCATCTCAAGCGTGGCATCCGTTGACCCGCCATCGCTGACGATCAACTCGCGGATCAGCCCGGCGTGCAACCCCTCGATCAGCGCCTGCAACGTCGCGGGCAACGCCGGCCCCGCATTCAGGGTTGGGATCACGATAGAGATCGGAGCGGACACGTCTGAAACCCTCTGGTCATGGCGGTGCGATCTCCTATATCACGAGGCCAGACCATATGACGAGGATCAACCCATGCCCAATCGCCGCATTCTGCGCCTGACCGGCAAGGACACGGACAGCTTTCTGCAAGGGCTGATCACAAACGACGTGCAGCGACTGCAAGATGGGCTGGTCTATGCAGCGATCTTGACGCCGCAGGGCAAGTATCTGGCCGATTTCTTTCTGAAACGCGACGGCGATGCGGTGCTGCTGGACGTCAGCGACGCCCTTGCCGACGGGCTGGCGAAGCGCCTGACGATGTATAAGCTGCGCGCGGATGTGACGATCGAGGCCACCGATCTGAACCTGCAGCGCGGCACCGGCCCCGCGCCCGAAGGCGCCCTGCCCGATCCGCGCCACCCCGATCTGGGTTGGCGCGCCTATTCGGCGGCCCCCGAAAGCGACGACGGCACCGATTGGGACGCCATCCGGGTACAGCATTGCATCCCCGAAAGCGGCATCGAGCTGACCACTGACAGCTATATCCTCGAATCCGGATTCGAGGCGCTGAACGGCCTAGATTTCAAGAAAGGCTGCTATGTCGGCCAGGAAGTCACCGCGCGCATGAAGCACAAGACCGAGCTGCGCAAAGGTCTGCGGGTCGTCAAGGTCTCGGGCACAGCGCCGGTTGGCACCGAGATCCAATCGGGCGGCAAACCGGCGGGCGTGCTGTTCACCCAGTCCGGCGGCAGGGCCATCGCCTATCTGCGTCTGGACCGCGCGGGCGACGACATGCGGGCGGGGGACGCAACCCTGCGGCTGCCCGGCTGACTTGTTGCCCAAGCGGCACGGGCCCCTCACCTGCCGCCTCATGCGTGTTTGAACCCCACCCTGCGCGCGGTATCACTAAGGTCATCAGATCTTTGGGGATATCCGCATGTTACGCCTTTATACCACCATTTGGCGCGTCAGCGCCGGTCGGCAGGTCATCCTCATCCTGCTATCGCTGGCGGTCGCGGCCCTGGCGGCGGCCCCGCTGGAGTTTCAACGCGATATCATCAACCATCTGACCTCGGACGATATCTCGGTCGACCACCTGATCCTGCTGGGGGCTGGCATGATGGGGGTCATCCTGCTGAGCCTCGGGCTGAAATGGGTGCTTGGGTATCGGGCCGGAACGCTGGGCGAAGACCTGATCCGCCTGATCCGGGGGCGGTTGCTGGCGCGGGCGGTGGATATCGACAAGGCGGGGCAGGATCTGCGGTCCGGCACCATGACCACCGCCGTATCCGCCGAAGCCGAAGAGCTTGGCAAGTTCGCCGGAGGGGCCTTTTCCGACCCCGTGGTGCAGATCGGGACGCTGATCAGCGTGATCGGCTATATCTCGTCGACCCAACCGGGGCTGGGCCTGATCGCCTTTTCCATGATCGTGCCGCAGATCATTATCGTGCTGGTTTCACAACGCAAGGTGAACAGGTTTGTGGCCGAACGTGTGCGCGTCCTGCGCAGTTCGACCGACCGGCTGACGCAAACGGATATCGAGGCCGCCTCGGACGCCATTCTAGAACAGTTTGACGATATTTATGAGACACGCCGCAGGATGTTCCTGTGGAAGCTGTCTGCGAAATTCCTGCTGAGCGTCATCAACGGCGCGGGTACCGTGGGCGTTCTGATGCTGGGCGGCTGGCTGGTGTTGCAGGGCAAGACCGACGTGGGCACCGTCGTAGCCGCAACCAGCGGGCTGAGCCGTATCCAGGGGCCGACGGCCTTTCTGATCGCGTTTTACCGGCAGGTCAGCGCCAACCGCATCAAATACGAACTGGTGCTGGAGCTGTTTGGCGACCATCCCGAACGCTATCGTCGCACCACCCCATAGAAAAAGGGGCCGCACTGCAGCCCCTTTGATACCGGAACGGCCTTCGATCAGGCGCGTTCGGAATATTCCATGGTTTCAGTATTCACCACGATCATCTCATCCTGACCGATGAAGGGCGGCACCATGACCTTGACGCCATTGTCCAGCACGGCCGGTTTGAACGAGTTCGCAGCGGTCTGACCTTTGACCACCGGCTCGGTCTCGACGATCTTGCAGGTCACTTTCTGCGGCAGCGAGGCGTTCAGCGCTTCGGATTCGTAGAATTCGACCACAATGGTCATGCCGTCCTGCAGAAACGGGCGGCGTTCGCCCAGCAGGTCGGCGGGCAGTTCGATCTGCTCATAGGTCTCGGAATCCATGAACACCAGCATGCCGTCGGATTCGTACAGGAACTGCTGATCCTTCTGTTCCAGACGCACCCGTTCGACCTTGTCCGCCGAGCGGAACCGTTCGTTCAGCTTTGATCCATTCCGCAGGTTGCGCAGTTCGACCTGGGCAAAAGCGCCACCTTTCCCGGGCTTTACGTGATCCACTTTGACCGCTGCCCACAGTCCGTCATTATGCTCAAGCACATTGCCGGGGCGAATTTCGTTCCCATTTATCTTGGGCATGACTTAAATCCTTCACAAACGGTTGATGCGTCAGTTGCCGTCCCTATATCTGGCGGGAACACACCTGGCAAGACAACGAGACCTAGTGCTGCACTTGCAGCGAGCCATGCAAAAAATGCAACGCAACTATGCATTTTAGCTGTATCCGAATCGCTGCGAATAGGTCATAAGGACCGTCACGCCGAAAATTGCAAGAGCAAGAAAAACAAGGAAGACGAGATGAGAGATTTCGTTGACGGCACTGCCTTTAACAACGAGCAAGGCAATCGTGCGCGCAAGCTTTTCGCGGCCGTTGTGTTGGCTGCTCTGGATGACGCTATTGCTGATGACAAGAAATACGGCAACGGCCCCGAACAGATCGCCCGCTGGGCCCGTTCTCGTGACGGGCGCGAGGTGCTGTCCTGCGCCGGTATCGACCCGAACGAACGCGTCGTGGACGGCTTGATGGAATTCGTGGGCCGCGGTGTGCGGACCTCGGTCGCGCTGTCGCGGGAAGAAAGCGAACGCCGACATGCAGCCCAGCAGGCCGAAGCCGCCTGATCACCTGTTGCATTTCGTGCAAAAGACGCGCCCCTCAACTGGGCGCGTTTTTTCTTTGCCCAGGGGTCAGAAAAACAGCAGCCATTGCCGGGCAACCCACAGTTCGGCCGCCAGCATAAGCCCGAATATCAGTTTGGCCGGAACGGACAGACCGCGTCGCCACAAGACCCCATAGGCGATCACGCAAACCCCGACCGAGGCCGGGGCCACCCACAGCGCATGGTGGCTACTGTCCCAGTAGCTGACCGGGCTGTGAAAAACCCAATCGCTAAGCGGCCAGAATTGCGGACGCCCATCCCCCGCATGAAGCAGGAAATCCAGCATCAGATGGAGCACACCTGCCCCCGCGCCCACCGTCAGCAGCCGCCAGCCACGCCACAGCCCCACGGCCAGCGCGATGCCCCACAGAACAAAGGAATTGTCGATCGCAAACACCGTTTGCCATGCGGCTGAGTAATAAAGCTGCCCGAACACAACCTGCTCGGGGATGTTGAGGATGAACAGCGACACACCGGCCATCAGATACAGCGACAGGTCCGGCAGCAACGACCCCAGCACCGCCGCCCACAGGACACCCCCCCGGGCGGGGCGGGCAAAGGCGGCAGCGCCGATCAAAAGATGCGCGGGCGTGTTCATCCGGGCTTTTCCTTTGCCGCCAAATCAGGTCATCTGCGCCTCAGCATAGGAGAGCGCCCATGGTACGGTCCATCATGATTCAGGGCACCGGCAGCAATGTCGGGAAATCGGTTCTGGTGGCCGGGCTGGCGCGTGCCTATACGCGGCGGGGGCTGCGGGTCGCTCCGTTCAAGCCGCAGAATATGTCGAATAATGCAGCGGTGACGGAAAACGGGGGCGAGATCGGGCGGGCGCAGGCGCTGCAGGCATGGGCCGCGAACAGGCCGACCCATACGGATATGAACCCGATCCTGCTGAAGCCCGAGACCGATACCGGCGCGCAGATCATCGTGCAGGGCCAGCGGGCGGGCACTATGAAGGCGGGCGATTATCGCAAGGACAAATCCAAGTTGTTGGGCGCTGCGCTGGAAAGCTTTGGCCGCCTGTGTGACGACGCCGATCTGGTGCTGATCGAAGGTGCGGGCAGCCCGGCCGAGACCAATCTGCGCAAGGGGGACATTGCCAATATGGGTTTTGCCTGCGCCGCCAATGTCCCCGTGGTGCTGGTGGGTGACATCCACCGGGGCGGCGTGATTGCGCAGATCGTGGGCACTCAGGCGGTGCTGGAGGCCGATGATCTGGCCATGATCCGGGGCTTTGCCGTCAACCGGTTCAAGGGGGATGTGTCGCTGTTCGATGACGGGCGCGACGATATCGCCGCTCGTACCGGCTGGCCTTGTCTGGGCGTTGTGCCTTGGTTTCAGGATGCGTGGAAACTGCCCGCCGAGGATATGATGGACATCCGGTCTCATGCGGGTGGAGATTGCAAGATCGTGGTCCCACAACTCGAACGGATGGCCAATTTCGATGACCTTGATCCGCTGTCCGCTGAACCCGGGGTGACAGTCGAAATCATCCCGGCAGGTCACCCCCTGCCCGGCGATGCGGATCTGGTGCTGTTGCCGGGCAGCAAGTCCACCATCGGCGATCTGACCTATTTCCGCGCGCAGGGCTGGGACATCGACCTCTATGCGCACGTGCGGCGCGGCGGTCATGTGCTGGGGCTGTGCGGCGGATATCAGATGCTGGGCAAGACCATCGCAGATCCCGACGGGGTCGACGGACGCCCCGGTATGGTCCAGGGGCTGGGCCTGCTGGATGTCAGCACCACGATGGCGGGTCAAAAGCAGGTCACGCTACGCGAGGCGACCGCCCTGCCCGGTCACGAACCTGTGCGCGGATACGAAATCCACATGGGCCGCACCAATGGCCCCGACTGCGCCCGCGCCTGGCTGCAGATCGACGGACGGCCCGAAGGAGCCGCCAGCGCCAATGGCCGGGTGCGCGGCAGCTACCTGCACGGGATCTTCACGTCAGATGCGTTTCGCGCCAGCTACCTGGCGGGTCTGGGCGTGACTGCGGAAACGGCATATGAGGATGGAGTCGAGCAGGCACTGGACGATCTTGCCGATCATCTGGAACAGCACATGGATCTGGATCTGCTGCTGTCGCTGGCGCAAGAGCCGCATCGCGGCTGAGGTTCAATCGACGCTCTGTTCCGTCACGACCCGGGCGATCTCGCGCCGGACCATCTTGCGCAGATTTCGCGTGATCCGTTCGCCAAGCGCACCCTGCAATTCCTCGCGGACAATCTGGGCAACAAGGTCGCGCAGTTCGTCTTGGCCGAGGTTCAGCAGCAAATCGGACTTGCCGCTAGTCCCTTCCTTCACCGCAGGGTCGCGGATGAAGGTGGCAACAGGCTCGTCCTTCGGCGCGGCGATTGCGGATTGTGCCGAAGCGTTGTCGACGGGCCACTCCACAGCTTTGGTCTTGGTACCCGAATAATCGTCATCACTCTCGCCATCGGGTTCCCACTGATCCTCGGTCCGCGCAATCGCAGCCTCCAGCGCCTCGATCTTGGCGCTGAGACTACCCGCCAGATCGCGCTTCGGTGCGGCATCCGGGGTCTGAACGCTGGCCGCTACATCCCCCTGACGGACCACATCCCGGGGCTGCAACCGCATCGGCTCGGCCGGTGATTTGGGTTCATTTGCAGCGTCAGCAGGGGCATTGTCCACGGCACTGTGCTGCGGCATCAGTTTGAGCGGTGCAGGCTTTTCCGCGATGAGCGGTTCGTCGCTGACCCGCAGCGCATCGGTCAGAACCAACCGCCCCGGCTTGGGCGCCGGAGCCGATGGAATGAAAATAAACTCTGATTCCTCATGCGTATCTTCCGCGACCAGTCGTTTGACTGATGAAAGAACGTCCTGAGAACCGGTATTTACAACACTATCTGACATTATTCACTACCGCTCTTGCCCTGCGCCCGATTGTAGCCAATCCGGGCGCACACCACAACCGGTAGCGATGCCTATCAGTCGCGGCGCAACGCCTTGAGCACCCGATCCAGATCGCGGCTTTGCTTGCTGACCTGCGACGGAGCGTTTTTCACCAGGTTGTAATACAGCGTCGGGTCATAGATCTGGACCGCCAGACCCAGACGCTCCGCCGTCAGCAACCCCTGCGCCTGCAGCAACTGATAAGCCGCGCGGGACCGTTCCGTGCGCGAGGCGACCTCGTTCAACTGCGCATCCAGCAAATCCTGCTGCGCGTTCAGAACATCCAACGTGGTCCGCGCACCCAGCGTGGCCTCTTCGCGGATACCGTCAAAGGCAACCTGCGATGCCCGGACCTGCTCGGTCGACGCTCGCAAACTGGCCGAGGCGGCCTGGAAGTTGGCATAGGCTTCGGACACGCCCTGCGTGATGTTCTTCTGTACGTTCAACAGGTTCGCCCGCGAGGCATCCCGGGTCGCCATGGCACGGCGCACCGCAGCGGCCAGACCGCCACCGGCGTAGATGGGTTGGTTGAACGTCAACGAAATGCTGGCATCTTCGATATTGTCATCGTTGTCATAGCTTTCCGTGATCCCGGCATCCGCGTTCAGGCTGACATTCGGACCCAGATTCGCCCGCTGCTGCTGAACGCCCAAGTCAAAGGCCCGAACTTCGTGCTGAGACGACAGAATGGCCGGATGGTTGCGGCGCGCGAAGGATATCGCCTCGGCTTCCGATCCCGGCAGAGCCGGCAATTTGGGCTGACCCGATGTGCGCCCGGGCTGTTTGCCGACCGCATTGACATATTCCGCCTGCGCCGAGCTCAGGCTGCCGCGCGCGACCGCAAGCTCCGCCTGCGAGCTGGCAAGCTGCGCCTCGGACAATGCAACGTCCGTGCGGGTGACCTCACCCACTTCAAAGCGGTCCTGCGAGGCCCGCAGTTCCTCGGCCGACACCTCGACGTCATTCAACTGAATCTGAACGGTTTCTTCCTGCAGCACCACGTCCAGATAAGCATTCACGGCGCGGAACAGAATCTGCTGTTCGATGTCAATCAGGCTCTGGCGCGTGGACAGCACGATTTCCTGCGCCGACTGCTTGCCCAGAACAGAGAAGCCGCCGTCATAGACCAATTGGCTCAGCGTGAGGCCGGTGAAAAAAGTGGATGGTTCGCTCCGCGTCACCACGCCGCTGTTCGTTGCGCGGGTGTAATCCTGGCTCACCTGTGCGGTCCAGTTGATGATCGGGCGCAGCGCCGACAGGGCAATGGCGACATCTTCGTCGGCCGCCCGCAACAGCGCGCGGTTCTGTTCAAGCAGACCGCTGGTGTTGTACGCACCGATGAAAGCATCGGTCAGATTATCAGCCCAAGCAGGTTTGCCGGACGCCGTGCCCAACACAATACCTGCCGTCAAAGCCAGCCCTTTGACCAACTTTCCTGTCGCCATCCCGCGCATGACCAAATCCTCTCAAATCGAAATTACGCAACCGCCAAAGCAGTTTGCGCCCTTGTTTTCAAGTAATCAAGACGTCAAAAAAACTTCTATGCTTCGACTATAGCGAAAATGCACACTCAGCGCAAAATGCGGGTAATACCGGGGCGCTGGCATTAAAGGCATAGCGCCAGGATACGCGGCCTGCGGATTTGTGGCCGACCCGCACCGTGCCCAGATCGCCTTCCATGAACAGGCAGACGATCCGCCCGTGATCCTTGAGCTGGTCAAGCAGCGCGTCGGGTACGTTTTCAACCCCACCCTGGATCATGATCACGTCATAGGGGCCGTGCTCAGCCGCGCCCTCTTCCAACGGGCCGGTATGCATGATCGCATTGTCCGCATCCGCTTCCATCAACAACGTCTGTGCCTCGGTCGCTATCGCCTCATCGGCTTCGACGGCCACCACCAGTTCTGCCATGCGTGCGGCCACGGCGGTCGAATAGCCAAGCGCCGGGGCGATATCCAACACCACCTCGTCGTTCGAGATATTCACCGCATCCAGCATCTTGGCCAGTGTCCGAGGCTCCAGCAGGCAACGGCCCCCGCCCAGTTCAATCAGGTCGCCGACATAGGCAGCCTCGCGCTGCGCGTCGGGCACGAAGTTTTCGCGTTTGACGGTCAACATGGCGTCGATGATGGGAAATTTGGTCACGTCCGAAGGTCTGATCTGCGTATCAACCATCGTGTGGCGCCGGGCTGCGAAATCTGTCATGTGATCGCTCATTCTTTTTCGCTCAGTTACCGGGCTTGTGCCACATCCGCCCCCCTGCGGCAACGGGCCATCCGACGAAACCCGCCGCGGCAAAATCGTCAGGCCGGACGCGCAGTCATTTTGTCGAGGTACCGGCCCAGATTCACACGTAAAGCTCTGGACCTTCGCCGGGAAAGCTGTTAGAACGCCCTCCACACCACAGCAAGTGATTGATTTTACTTGAAAAGGCGAGTTGGCGGAGTGGTGACGCAGCGGATTGCAAATCCGTGTACACCGGTTCGATTCCGGTACTCGCCTCCAATCCTCCACCAACAAACCCGCCGCGACATTCAAACCGGACGCCTCCTATCGGATTTGCCCAAGGTTTCAGGCAGATCAACAGTCGACGCATCCTGAATGTTTGCTATTGTCTCAATATGATTTACCAGTTCCGGGATTTCAGGCTTGATCGTTCTCGTCAGGAGCTTTGGCGCGGCGCATCCACTGTAGAAATCGAACCGCTGGCGTTTCAACTGCTGCTGCTGCTGGTGGAAAACCGGGAAAGACTTGTCACCAAGACGGAACTGTTTGCCGCCCTCTGGGGCAACAGGATCGTCTCGGATGCGGCCCTTTCGACATGCATCAAATCGGCCCGGCGGGCGGTCGAGGATGCGGGGGATCGGCAGGACGTCATCAAGACCGTGCACGGCAAGGGGCTGCGCTGGATGATCCCCGTCAGCACTGTCAGCGAACCAGCTAAGGTCGCCACCGCGCAAAGGGATCTGGATCACAGCGACAACACATGGTCCGAAGCCGCCGCCCGACCGACGATTGCCATTCTTCCGTTCGAGACGATGGGCGCGACCCCCGAGGCCGAAACCCTGAGCGTCGCGATCCCTCATGAACTGATCGCGTCGATATCCCGGCTGCGCTGGATTGCCGTGATCGCGCGGGGGTCTTCGTTTCGGTTTCACTCTGGCAGGCCCGACATCGCCGAGATTCGCCGTGATCTTGGGGCCAGGTACTGCCTGACCGGCAGCGTCGAGGTGCTGGGTCCGAACGTGGCCATCAGCGTGATGCTGTCGAACACGGCGGATGGCGAGGTGATCTGGGCGGATCGCTTCAACTCGAAACTCGAGGACGTGCATGATGTTCGTGAAAGCATCATCTCGCAGGTGATCTTTGCCGTCGAGGTGCAGATACCGCTGAACGAGGCCTCGAAGGCGCGGCTGAGGTCGCCCGAGAATATCGACGCCTGGGCGACCTATCATCTGGGCCTGCAATCGCTGTACCGGTTTGATGCGAACGAAAATGACCGTGCGGTGGCGCTGTTCGAACAGGCCATCGCGCTTGAGCCCGGCTTTGCGCGAGCCCATGGCGCGCTGTCTTTTGCCCATTTCAAGACCGCCTTCATGCATTATTCCGACAGCCGGACCATCCCGATGAAGGCCGCCCGCGCAGCCGCTGATCGCGCGGTCGAACTGGACCCGATGGACCCGTTTGCCAATTTCAACATGGGCCGCGCAATGTGGCTGGTCGGCGATCTGGACAGCGCCAAGACCTGGCTGGACCGCTCGACATCGTTGAGCCCGAATTTCGCGCAGGGCATCTATGCCCGTGCCTGGACCGAGACCGTTTCGGGCGCCAGCGGTATTGGGCGGCGTCTGTCCGACGATGCCCGCACGCTCAGCCCGCTGGACCCGCTGCTCTATGCCATGCTGGGGACCCGCGCCATGAGCCTGGCGATGGAGGGCCGCGATATCGAGGCTGCAGACTGGGCCGTGCGCGCGGCGAACGCCCCGGGGGCTCATGACCTGATCAGCCTGATTGCCGCCTTCACCAACGAACTGGCCGGCAATCACGCCGAGGCCGCGCTGTGGGCCGGTCGCGCCCGCGCCGCGCGGCAGGACATCACGCAGCACCATTTCTTCCGGTCCTTCCCCTTTGCTGACCCGGACGTCCGTACCCGCTTTTCCGATGCTCTGACCAAGCAGGGCATCCCCGAAACCTGAGCATGAACAGGCCCGGAAAGGGTCATTTTACAGAGTTTCCTCAGAACCCGCTCAGGACCTGGCCACAGTGTCAGCGTTAGACTTGGACCCATCCCGGCCCGGTATGTTCGCTGCGGCCAACCGATCAAGTAAGGAAAAGCGATGACGGATCAAAGCTGAGAACAACACAGGGTAACGGGCGTGTCTATGACAGTGTTCTGGACACGATCGGGAACACGCCTGTCATCCGGATCAACAATCTGGGGCCCAAAGGCGTCAACCTGTTCGTGAAATTCGAGGCGTTCAATCCCGCCGGGTCGGTCAAGGATCGTCTGGCCGTGAACATTATCGAGGCCGCCGAACGCAGCGGTGCCCTGAAGCCAGGTCATACGGTTGTCGAGGCTACCAGCGGCAATACCGGCATCGGGCTGGCGATGGTCTGCGCGCAGAAGGGATACCCTCTGGTCGTCACCATGGCCGATAGCTTCTCGGTCGAGCGCCGCCGCCTGATGCGGATGCTGGGGGCCAAGGTGGTGCTGACGCCGCGCGCGGAAAAGGGCTTTGGCATGTACCGCAAGGCCGCCGAACTGGCCGAGGCCCATGGCTGGCTGCTGGCCCGGCAATTCGAGACCGAGGCCAATGCCGAAATTCACGCCGCCACCACCGCGCAGGAGATTCTGGGCGATTTCGACGGTCAGCGGCTGGATTACTTCGTCACCGGCTATGGCACCGGCGGAACCGTCACCGGGGTCGCCCGCGTTCTACGCAAGGAGCGGCCCGAGACCAAGATTATCCTGTCCGAACCCGCAAACGCGCAGCTGATCGGCAGCGGCGTCGCCACCGAGCGGGGACAGGACGGCGATCCACTTGCCAGCCATCCGGCGTTCGAGCCGCATCCGATTCAAGGCTGGACCCCGGACTTCATCCCGGCGGTCCTGCAGGAATCCATCGACAACGGCTTTTTTGACGAGCTGATTCCCGTCCCCGGCCCGACCGGCGTGGAATGGGCCGCAAAACTGGCCAGCCAGGAAGGCATCCTGACCGGGATCTCGGGCGGGGCCACCTTTGCCATCGCCATCGGCATCGCCGAAAGGGCCGAACCCGGCGCGTCGGTGCTGTGCATGTTGCCGGATACGGGCGAACGGTACCTCAGCACGCCGCTATTCGACGGCATCGCCGAGGACATGACCGACGAAGAGGTCACGATCTCGCAATCCACACCCGGCTATCAGATGCCCTGACATGACCGCCCGTCTCTCAGCCCTCGGCACCGCCTACGAGCGGGCGCTGGCCTATCGGCAAGGTGTGCAGGACCGGCCCTGCCCGCCTCAGAAAACCTATGCCGAGATGCGCGCCGTCTTTGACGAACCGTTTCCGGCAGAGGGGCTGGACGAGGTCGCGGTCATCCGTGATCTCGCCGACCGGGGCGAACAGGGCCTGACCCATATGGTCCATCCGATGTTCTTCGGCTGGGTTCTGGGCGGCTCTGCCCCGGTGGGGGTGGCGGCAGATTGGCTGGTCAGCGCGTGGGGGCAGAATTCGGCCTTTCACCGGTCCTCGCCCACAGCCGCCGCAGTCGAGGAAACGGCGGCCCGATGGCTGCTTGAGGTCTTGGACCTGCCGCGCGCGGCGGCGGTCGGGTTTGTCACCGGCGGCACCGTGGGCAATTTCACCGCGCTGGCCGCCGCGCGCGGGGCCGTTCTGCGCCGCCATGGCTGGGACCCGGATGACGACGGCCTGTTCGGCGCCCCGCCCATCACGGTCTATCTGGGGGATGACGCCCATACCTCGGTCCTGTCGGCGCTGGGGTATCTTGGCCTTGGCAGGCGGCGGGTCAAGCGTATCGAAACCGACGGCGAAGGTCGCATGATCGCCACCGATCTGGAACGTCAGATCGCAGGCCAAACCGGCCCCGCCATCGTCGTGGCGCAAGCGGGTCAGATCAACACCGGGGCCTTCGACCCGTTCGGCCCGATCACGCAGATTGCCCGGCGCGCAGGCGCATGGGTGCATGTGGATGGCGCATTCGGCCTCTGGGCCCGGGCCCATCCGGCTTACCGGCATCTGACGGCGGATATCGAACACGCGGATTCCTGGAGTGTCGACGGCCATAAGTGGCTGCAGACCCCGTTCGACAGTGGCTATGCCATCGTTCGGGACACAGCCGCGCTGCAAAAGGCGATGCGGATCAATGCCAGCTACCTGCCGGTTCAGGATGAAAACGACCGTGTGCCCTGTTTTCTAACCCCCGAACTGTCCCGCCGCGCCCGCGGCCTGCCCACATGGGCTGTGCTGAAATCGCTGGGCCGCAAGGGCGTGCAGGATCTTGTCGGACGTCATTGCACGCTCGCGGCTCGCATCGCGACCCGCCTGCGCGACGCATATGGAGTGCGGGTTCTGAACGATGTCGTGCTGAACCAGATTGTCGTCAGTTTTGGCCCGGCGGAGGCCCCGGTTGAACAGCGAAAGGCCGCAACCGAGGCCGTCATCGCCAGAATCGCCGCGCAGGGCGCGATCTTTGTCGGCGGCAGCAAATGGCGCGACGAATGGGTGATGCGCATCTCGGTCATTTGCGATGCGACGCAGGCCACGGCGGCCGACAAGGTTGCCGATTTGATCCTGACAAGCTGGGCCGAAGTTCAGCGCGATATGGCGCTGACCGGCGGGGGGGTGCCATGACCGGACCTCAGGTTGACAGACGTCTGGCGGCGATCATGATGATCGACGTCGTCGGCTATTCCCGAATGATGGGCCTTGACGAAGAAGGCACGCTGAACCGGCTGAAGCACCTGCGTCAGACGGTGGTATCGCCGCAAACGGCCGCCTATCGCGGGCGCATCGTCAAGGTCATGGGCGACGGGGCAATCATCGTGTTTTCAAGCATCGTCGATGCCGCCAATTCCGCCATTTCCATGCAAAAGGCGCTGCGCCGAACCGGGTCCGATGACATCCGCCTGCGCATCGGCCTGACGCTGGGCGATATTATCACCGAAGGCAGCGACATCTATGGCGACGGCGTCAACATCGCCGCCCGGCTGCAGGAAATCTGCGCCCCTGGCGGGATCGCCCTGAGCGCCGGCGCGCATGAGCAGGTGCGCGGCAAGACCACCGAAGGCTTCGCCAATGGCGGCGAGCGGGCGCTGAAGAACATCGCGCAGCCCGTACGGGTTTTTCTGTGGCCCGCCGAGGCGGCGGATGACCCGACCCCGCGCCCGGCCCCTACCCTGCCCGACAAACCCTCGGTCGCGGTTCTGCCGTTTGACAATATGTCCGGCGATCCTTCGCAGGAGTATTTCGCCGATGGTGTGGTCGAGGCGCTGACCGCCGCCCTGTCCCGCATCCGATCCTTCTTTGTGATCGCCCGCAATTCTGCCTTTGCTTACAAGGGAACGCCCATAAATGTCGGCCAGATCGGACGCGAGCTTGGCGTGGCCTACCTGCTTGAAGGCTCGGTCCAGCGGGCGCAGGGGCGGATCAGGATCACCGTGCAGCTGATCGAGACCTCGACCGGCGCCCATCTGTGGGCCGAGCGTTATGACGGATCGGATGACGATCTGTTCGAACTGCAGGACCGGATCACCGAGCAGGTGGCGGGGGCCATCCTGCCCTCGATCCAGAAGGCCGAGATCGAACGGGTCTCGCGCAAGCCGCCCGGCAGCCTTGGGGCCTATGACCACACGATGCGGGCCATGCGCCATGTCTGGGCGCTGGACAAGAACGAGGCCGCGACCGCGCTGGGGCATCTGGAAAAGGCGCTGTCCATCGACCCGGACTATCCGCTGGCGCTGGCGTTGTCCGCGTGGTGCTGGGCGCAGCATTCCGTCTATAACTGGGTCGAGGATATGAGCGCCGCCAAGTCAAAGGCGCTGGATCTGGCCGAGCGCGCCGCCCGCCTGTCATCCGAGGACCCGCTGATCCTGGCCGTTCTGGGCACGGTCCACACCTTTGCCCGCAATTACGACATCGCCCGCGTCCTGCTGGAGCGCGCCATCTCGCTTGATCCGAACGCGGCCTGGGCCCATTCGCGGCTGGGCTGGCTTGAGGTTTACTCGGACAACCCGGCTGCGGCGCTGCCGCAGTTCGAGCAGGCGATCCGGCTCAGCCCACTGGACCCGATGAATTTCAACAACTATGTCGGCATCGCCAGCGTGCATCAGCTGACCGAAAACTATGACCTGTCCGCCGATTATTTCCAGCGCGCTATTATCGAGCGCCCCACGGCCTACTGGATTCATCGCAATCTGGCCCCGGTCCTTCTGGCCGCAGGACGCGAGGCCGAAGCAGAAGCCTCCAAGGCCATCCTGTTCTCGAAATTCCCCGACCTGACCATCGAACGCTACAAACAGGCTATGGTCTTTTCACCACCCGCGCTTGAACGGATATCGGTCTATCTGCGCCAGCTGGGCATGCCCGAACGCTAAGCGCCATTGGCTTGACAACGCATCCCCCGCAACCAACATTGGTTATCAGAGGCAGGGCCATGACACTCTGGCACGGCTCGCCTCCACGATGTTCACCCATGACCGCCGCAAGCACAGCTGTGCCGGGCGGTCCAAGCAGGAGGATATCACCATGGAAACAGTCTCGGTCATCGCCGTTCTCATCTCCGGGCATGGTGCCCCCGACGATACTGTGATGACGCAGGCGGGAAATGGACTTCGCCGTTTAGGGTTCGAGGTCTATCCCGGCGGCCCCATGGCGCTGACCGTCAACGCGCAACCCGAGCAGCTTGCCAATGTGTTTGGGTTGCAGCTTGAGGTCGGGGCCGACGGGCAGCTGAAGTCGATTGGGAACCCAGCCGTCATCCCACCCGATCTTGCGCCGTTTGTGGATCGCATCGAAATCCCCACGCGGCACGAAACCTTCCCCTGATCGCATTGTCAGCGGAAAGCCCCCGAGGGGGCTTTCCTGACGGTACCGTCAATCACAGCAGCACGACACAGTTGCTGCTGACCGAATTGTTTGCGGTGTTGGACTCAAGCACACCGTCGCCGGCCACCGCATTCACCGTGATGCGGAACTCGCAGCTTTCGGGATTGTAGCAGCGCCCGGGGATTGGCACCGAGATCTGGGCCTCGGCGCCGGGTTGGCCTGCCGGTGCCAAAGGTGGCGTCGGCACCTCGACCGCCCCGCCGACATTGGAAAACTCGACCCGCGTCGTGGTTGCCGCCGCAGCCCCCGGACCGAGGTTCCGCACGATAATGGCAAGGTTCTGCGGTGTCTCACAGAAGTTGGAGGGGAAGAATGGCGGCCCCGGCGGGAAAGGCGGCACCGGCACAAGATCGGGCAGCTTCTTGCCCGGGTCCTCGCCCGGCGGCGTTTCCGGCGGCGTCTCGGGCGGGCACTTCTTCTTGGTGATGCGGGTCGGTTCAACCGTCTCGATCTCCAGCGTCTCGACCTGTTCATCGGCACCCGCGGCTGTGTAGACCGCCACCACCTCAAGCGGTGCGCGCGACTGAAGGGTTACAAAACCCTTCAGAAAACAGCATTCGGGCAGGCCGACCGCATCCATGATGTCCGCGCAATCAATCTCAAGCGCCTCATTCGGCCCCAGACGCAGGACAGATGTCTTGCTGACATGGCCAGGCTTTTCATTTGGCAGCGCAACCGAGACACGCTTGCGGAACCGGATCGTTTCATTGCCTGGATTCATGATGTTTATCGCGGTAAAGTACCGCCCCGCAGCAACGACCCCGGGCTTGGCACAACCGCAAACGAACTTGACCTTGTAATCGAGACGCTCAAGTTCTTCTTCTTCCTTGCCGTCGTCCTTGTCACTACAGCCACATTTGTTCCCGCAGCGCGCCATCGTGGCAACCACCGCGGCCGTCGCGTCGATCAGACCTCCGCCTGTCGCCAGATCGGGACCCACGGTTGCGTTATGCGGCCCCGGCGGCTGGTTAGCAGCGGCATTGGTCGCGCCTTGCGTCACGTCCCGGCCCGTGCCCGAAAGGATGCTTTTGACCTCATGCGGCTTCAGATCAGGGCAGCATTCAAGCATCAGGGCAGCGACACCCGCAGCCTGCGGGCAAGACGCCGACGTGCCGCTGATGCAGGCCCAGCCGTCATCGGCAGCAGTCTCGTCGCCATTGGGGAACGCACCCCCCGACAGCCCCGTGTCGATCGAGCTTCCGGGCTGCAGCGGCAACATGATGTAGATACCACGCGGTTGCATCCCGACAAGACCACACACATCAGGCACCTGCCGCCCGGGGAAAATCGGCGTGGTGAAGCTGCTGGCATAGTCCGAAGCCTCGAGCGTGCCATCGGGGTGGGCAAAGACGCCGCCGATGGCGATGACATCCTCGTGCATCGCCGGCCAGCCGATATGCCCATTCCCCGCCGAAAAGCAGACAACAATACCGCGCGCCACCGCCTCGGCAATGGCCGCGGCCAGCGGGATCTCGTCCGGGGGTATGGCGTTGAACGGCGGCGTCGGCAGGCTGCGCCCCCAACTGTTGGTAATGATGTTGGGATGCAGGTCCACGGCAGTAGCAAAGGCAGCCGTCGCGTTCGCCAGATTGGTTTTCACCGGCATGAAATGCGCATTTGGCGCACCCGCGCAGGCGTTACCCAGTTCCGAGGTCCCATGTCCGTTCAGATCGTCCAGCGGATTGGTTCCCAGACTGTCCGGCGACAACACCGCCTGATCCACATTGTAACCGCGCGAGATATAGAACGGGTGGCGGTAGAACCCGGTATCAACCATGGCCACACGGACGCCTTTTCCGCTAAAGCCCAGCCGATGCGCCTTGTCGGTATTCAGAAACAGGTTCACGTCACCCGGAATGTCCAGATGGTGATACCCGACACTGGGCGGCAACGGCGATTGCATGAACTCATGCGGCGTCGGCAGCACGGCGGCATCGACAACCTCACTCAGATCGTCGGCCGCGTGCAGCACCTTTTCCTCGGACTTGCCCGAGATGAAGAAGGACGGGGCGGTCTCGTTCAGCCCCTGCGCATTCTGGAAGATGCCGACATCACGGGCCGCCAGTTCGACGCCGAAATGGCTGGCAACGCGCGCTGCCGGAGCCTGCACGGTGATCGACGTGTTACCGACCCGCACAACGTCAAGATTGGCGTTTTTCAGCCTGCGGCAGGCCTCGTCAATCGCGGCACGGTCGGCAAAATACTGGCGGACATTTGCCGCCGAAAGCTCTGTTGCCGACAGCAGCGACGGTTTGTTGGCGGATTTCGGAATGACCTCGAAACTGATCGTGTCGTTATCTCCGGTACGCCGGGTCTTGGGCTTTGGGGTCTTCGCCATGATACACTCCTTGAAAATAGAAGCTGGCGAGATACCGGACCGGTTGTGAAATATGGTCCGAAGCAGGAAATGGTCCGGTGATCGACGCTGTGCGCGTAATCTCACCAATTTGAAATCTATGAACTAATAGTCTGCTGCAATGCGCCAAGTGCGATCACACTCGGACACTTGCTGATTTTCCGCACCCGGCACTATACCGCTCCGGGAATTATTTTTATCGCTTTCTCTTATCACGTTAGTGACGAAATTTCAAGGTGACCGCCTATGCGCGCCGGCCAATCCCCGAGGCGCAACCGCTCAGGCAGACCCTGTCGCCGGGTGTCGCCGCAGTAAATCAAGGCCGCGATCAGGCTCTGAGGCAGGATCGCCAGAGTTCGCCAAACACGGTCCCGGCGGCAGCAAGACCGGCCCTGGTTCCAACAGCCGCGCTATGATTCGACTTTTTCGCAATTCTGTGAGACGCTTATCGGGCCGTTTTTTGTTTGGAGAGTGGAGGTATGGTCCCGTCGCGGCTGATTTATTTGACGTTTTTTGTTTTTAGCTTTGGTGTGTGGACGCCGGTGGTTTTGGCACAAGATGCTGAGACGCCATCCATAAATCCCGGGGATGAGCCGCAAACAGCGGCATCATTGCGAAAGATACTGGCGCTGCTCGAGCAGGAGATTGCGCGCGCGCAGTCCTCAAAGGATCGGATCGCCGAAGATATTTCTGCGGCCGAGGTCAGCCTGTCCGAGTTGCAGGCCCAGATCGCCACAGCCGATTCCGAACGGCTTGAGAACGCATCGCGTATCGCCGAACTGGAAGAAGCCCGCAGCCTGCTGGCGAAGGAGCTTGAAGCAAACGAACAGACGATCGCGGCCCAGCGCGCAGAACTGGTCGACCTGCAGGCCGCTTCCCAAGCGGCCTCGGTCCAGTTGGCAGAGCTGAACCTTGAGCTTGAGACGGCGGCGGCGGATACCGGCAACCTGGAACAGCTCCGGCTTGAGATACGCGACCTTGAAAGCAAGAAGGAAG
This sequence comes from Ruegeria sp. AD2(2025), assembly GCF_056542385.1. Classification (NCBI taxonomy): domain Bacteria; kingdom Pseudomonadati; phylum Pseudomonadota; class Alphaproteobacteria; order Rhodobacterales; family Roseobacteraceae; genus Ruegeria; species Ruegeria sp. AD2(2025). The sequence goes on along the minus strand of NZ_JBQFZS010000002.1, from coordinate 30,118 downwards.
CGGATCGTATGCTGGCCGAAGAGTTGAAGGCCGAAGTCGCCACCCTGACCCGCGGCCAGGTCGAGGCGAATATCGAGCTGGACACGCTGGGCGGAACGCTGGCCTCGACCCGGGCTGATCTGGAGGCGATGACGTCTGACATCTCGGAAAAACGCGGCGAGCTTGATCAACTGACCACCGCGGTGGCCGAACGGCAGGCCGCGGCTGATGAGGCCCAGTCAATCCTGACGGGGTTGCAGGGGAATATCGAGGGGGTAACCGCCGACCTCAAACGTGTCCAACAGGCGGTCCAGTTGCGCCGGGACGAAGAGGAAACGCTGAAATCTGCAATCAGCGCGGCCAGCGCGCAGAAAGAAGAACTTGAGGTCACGCTGAACGCGTTGCAGGAACAGGAAAACAGGATGCGGGCCGACCTTGAAAAGCTCGAGGCCGAAAGCACCGGCTTGTCCCAGAACTCGACCGACACCGCAGCCCGTGTCGCTTCGGCAGAGCAGTCGGTTCAGGACCTGGATGAGCAAAAGAAGAAACTGGGGGCCGATCTGATACGTACCGGCGAGGAACTGGCGGCCCTGCGCGCGAGCATCACCGATTCCGAGACCAGACTGGGCGCAGCCCAGAGCCAGCAGGCATCGGCTGAGCAAAGCCTGACAGAGGTCCAGCAGGAACTTGCGGCGGCGCAGTCCGAACTGACCGAGACCCGCGAGGCGATGTCGGTCGAGATGGCATCGCTTGCTGCGGCGCGGTCGCGCGCTGAGAATGCAACCGAAAGCGCGTTGCAGGAGAAAGAGCAGGCCGAGGCGGCGCTTTCTGAAATTCAGTCCCAACTGGCCCTCTTGCAGCAGCGGGTCCCTGATGTTGAAGAGAGTCTTGCGCAACAACAAGCGCTTGAGACAGAGATTGCCGAGGCGCGCACGACGCTTGAGGGGCTGAGAACCGATATCGACGCGCAAACATCGCAGCAAAACAGCGCAAATGACGCGTTGGAGACGTTGCGCGCGCAATCCGCGTCGGCCCGCAGCGAACTTGACCGACAAGAGGCGCGGCTGGCGGAATTGACCACCGCCTTGCAAGCCGTGTCCGATGACCTTGAGACCGGCGAACAAGCCAGATTGGATCTGGCAGCGTCTGTTGACGATCTTCGTCGGAACCGCGACGAGCTGACGGATGAACTCCTGGCGCTGCGGGAAGACGTCACTCAGGTCACTGGCCAGCGTGACGCCGCGCGGTCCGAGGCCGCCGAACTGGAAACCCAGACCGCAAACCTTAACGCCGAGGCGCAGGCCGCGGCCGAGGAACGCGATCGCATCTCGGCCAGCCTTCAGCAGACTTCGGACAACGCAGCGACAGCCGAGCAGGAATTGGCCCGGCTTCAGGCCGCGTTAGAGGAAGGTCAGGCCGAACTTGATCGCATGACCGCCGACATTCAGGGCGCCGAAGCGCGCGCTGCCGAGGCGGCAGAGGCCGAGCAATCCCTCGCGGATATGACGGCCCGGATTGCAGAGGCGGAGATCCAGCTGGGCGCGACGCAGACCGAGATCGATGCCGCCCGCGCAGAACTGGAAAGCGCGACGCAAGAGGCTGCGGCAGCGACGCAACAAAGGGACGCGGCCGCAGCCGAGATTGCTGAGTTGGAAGAAACCGCGACCCGTGCCAAGCAGGCCGCCGAAGCTGCGGTACAACAGCAACAGGCAAGTCAGGCGGAACTGGCCCGGGTGGAAACCAGCGCAACCGCCGCCCGTGCCGAGTTGGACGCATTGCGCCAGCAGGCCGCTGCCTATCGCGATGAGCTGTCCAGTATTGCAACCAATCTGGGAGAGTTGCAGCGCCGCGCGGTTGCGGTCGAACCGCAACCCCCGCAATCCACTGACCAGATCCAGACTGTGCCAGAGGTGAGCACTCCGCCAACGGATCAGATCGTGCAGCCCGCCGCTGCCTCTCTTTCTGTTCCTTCTGTGCGGGGGGATGAAAAATCCATTGATATGGTCAGGACCATCCTGAGCGGCGCACCCGGTCTGGCCGAGCTGCCCGGAGGGATCGTGGACGCGCTGGCCGCCGATCTGGCCAGCGGGACATGCGCCGTTGACGCGCTGCAAGCCGCTGTCGGCGAGATCAACCGGCACACCCTGCTCCATTTGGTCAGGTCAGGAGAGTTCTGTTAGTTTTTGTTGTTTAAGGGAGGATAAAATGGATTGGTTCAAGTTGAGAAAGCTCCTCGGCCGTGCGGCGCTGTTGGCGGCTTTCAGCATCGCCGCGCCCGCCGCCACATCGGCGTTCGAGCGTAACATTCTGACAGGCGGTCCGACAGGCACATATATTCAGATCGGTGGCGATATGAGCGGCTTGGCCTCGGCCTGTGGCATCGAATTGAACGTCCGCGAAAGCGCCGGGTCGCTTGAGAACTTTCTGGGGGTCCGCCAGCGTCGGCACACGCAGCTGGGCATCGTTCAAAGCGATGTGCTGGAGTATCTGAAAACCTATTCCAGCGAAGACCCCGAGATAGCCCGTGCCATTTTCGGCGTCCGGATCGCATTTCCGTTGTATAACGAAGAGGTTCACATTCTGGCCAAGCGCGACGTCAACTCGCTGGCCGATCTGAATGGCCGCCGTGTCGCCGTTGGAGTCGAAGACAGCGGAACATTCCTGACCGCATCGCTGGTTCTGGACCTTGCCGGAGTGGTCCCGGCCGAGCGTCTGACCATCAATGCCGACACCTCGTTGCAGATGCTGCAGGATGGCACGATTGACGCCTTCTTCTACGTCGCGGGCGCACCGACGAAGATTTTCCAGACCGATGCGATAGACCCCGAAAAACTGCACCTGCTCTCGGTAACCGATCCCACGTTATCGGCAGTCTACACCCCGTCAAAGATTGAGGCGGGCACCTACCCGTTCCAGACGGACACCATCGATGTTGTTGCGGTCAAGGCCGTTCTCATGACCTATGAATACACGCCGCAGCGCAACGCCTATCACCGCGAAAGCTGCAAGGCGGTGTCGGATGTTGCCCATCTGATTGCAAAAGAGTTCAAGACCTTGCAGGCCTCGGGCCATCCGAAATGGAATGATGTCGATCTCAACGACATTCCGCCCGGATGGAATATTTCTCAATGCGTCAATGAAGGCCTCAGCGCTGACTATCAGCTTGATTGCGGTCCGGTCGCCGCATCGACCGAACAGCCCAATATCGAAAGCGAGGCAAACGCCGCTTACCGGAGCAGAATCTGCGCAGTCATCGGCTGCTAAGCCAACCCGTGGCGCGATCGGGTGCTATTCCGGCCCGATCGCGAACCAGTCCGAGGCCACCTCGGCACCGCTGCCGTCCTGCGCAATGATGCGCCATTGCCACGCCTCATCGGGCGCGGTCGTGCGAACAGCCGAGGTCACCAGATCGGGCAGGTTCAGAACGGTATCCCCCGAAGCCGATGCAAGTTCGACACGGTAGGACGCCGGATCAGCCCCTTCCGCGCTTGTCCAGACCAGTTCGACAGAACCATCCACCAGCTTACGCGCAAAGAGCGGAGACGGCTCGGTCAGCGCCCCGCCTTCGAAGGGCAAAGGAAGGTCTTCAAGGCGGCTGGCTGCCCCGTCGATCCCGGTAGCGGCCATGTCATACCACGCCCGCGCCAACACAAGGTCCACCGGCACCCCCTCGCCCGTCTCGTAAATCTGCCCAAGGTAGTAGGCCGAGCGCGCATGCCCCAAAAGAGCCGCGCGCGCATAGCCGACAACCGCCGCATCCGAGGCTGAAGCGGCCAAATCCAGAGCCGCCAGATATTGCCCCGTCGCAGTCGGTTCGGCATCGGCAAGTGCGTCCGAAATCCGGGCCAGCCGGACCTCATGTGCTCCGGCCCCACGGGATTGCGGAGGTGGCTCAGCAATAACGTCCTCAACCGCAGGCGCATCATCGGTCAGTTCTTGCGATCCGGCGGCTGCTTCGTCACGCAAAGCAGCCAGTTGCTCCCAAACCGCGCGCACCGGCCCCGACAGCGTCCAAGCCACTCCCGCCGCTCCCAACAGAACCGCCGCAGCCACCGCCAGCTTGCGGCCAGTTCCCTTCTCTACCCCGCCTGATTGAGCAGAGTCGGCGCTTGTTTCAAACCCCGGCGCATCTGATTCGAAACCCGCACCCGAGAGCGCGTGCCTGAGGACCGCACCAGACCCTTCTGCGCCTTCTGTGCTGGCGGCCTGCTGATCGAGACGCTTGGTCCCGGCAAGAACGGCGATACGGCGGACCTGCGCCTTGTCCAATTTGGGCAGACCGCCCTGATCGGCCTGGTCCAGAATTTGCCCGCAGATGGCATTGATCCTTGCCGGATGCCCGCTGGTCAGACCAAAAATCTCGTGTATTGCATCCTTGCCAAGCCGCCGGTCGCCCTGCTCGATTTCAGGGAACCGCGCGCGGATATACCCGGCGACGTCGTCTTCGTTCATGAAATCCAGCGTAAAGGCCGGCCCCGTCAGATCGGGCCGTACCCCTGACAAGACGTCGGTCATGCCCGGGCGACCCACAAAGACGAGCTTCAACAAGGGGCGATCTCCGGCATTCTGCGCGCACAATTCGCACAGCGCGCCAAGATACAGGTTCGACAGCTCATCGGCATTATCGACAACCAGAACCGGAAACCTTTGCGCCGCGTGAAGTGACTCTAGCAGGCGAACCAATTCGGCCCGGATACGGTTGGCATTTTCTGACGGCTGGCCTTTGGGATCAAAAGCCGACAGGACATCGGCCATCGCGTCGCCGGAAAACTGATCCACGGCATACAGCGCCCGGACAACGAAACCCGAGGTGTTTCTGGCAATCAGTTCACGAACCATCGAGGTCCGCCCGGACCCGTCGCGGCCGACAAAAACCGTCATGGGGGCCCGGCTGGTCACCGCAAAATTCAGACGCTCAAACGCAAGTTTATGCGCCTGGCTCCAATAGACCGGGCCGCGCTCGTCTGACCTGGCAATCGCTCCGGAAGATACGTCCGGTTGCGCCTTAGTCCCTTCCATATCCCCCAACTCGCCCTTTACGCCGCTACACTTACCGTTGTGGCCCCGAAACAGCGAGTTTCGACCGATGACCACACACTCTTGAACCCTTTGCCGATGTCGAAAGGTGCTAAAAGCCGTCTCGGACGATGTCAGAGGTCAGCGCCGCACCAGTCGCAACCAACACGTTGTATTTTGCCGGAAAAAGAGCATTAAATCTAGGCTCAAGACGCCGGGAAAAGCGGTCCGAAAGGACAGGTCCCGCTTTTCCTCAGGGGTCACGCCGTCACCCCGTCAACGAGATGACACGTTGTCGGTCGCTAAGACCTGAATGTCCCCTCACCGGCAACAATCGTTCATTCCTTCACTAGATATGTCCAGGTCGGGCCTGCGGTTTCGCCTGATCCGTCCGGCAAGGGTATGCGCATCAGTTTCTGCGCCAGAGACTTGATGTCATACATCGCCGGGATCAACATGCGCAGGGCCGCCTTGTCCTTGTTGAAGGCGGTATTCAGCCCGTCCAGCAGACCGGTCCAGGCGCGGTTGAACTCGGCGGATATTGCCGCAATCTCGGGGGCTTTTCGGAAATCACGCTCGGATGGATCGTCGCGCATCGGGGAAACTGCGCTCCAGTCGACGATCAGATCGCCACCGGACGGCGGGTCGTTCACGCCGTCATCGGGGTGATAGTAGCGGCTGTGCAGGATCTCGTTGAACTTGAAGTAATGCGCGATGTCTTCGTGCCCTTCGGGACCGGGAATGATGTCTCCATCTCCGGCCCGATGCCCCAGATCGGCGCCCTCGCCTTCCTCCATGATCTCTTTGATGGCCTTCAGCGCGGCCTTGCGGCGCTGCGGCGGTTTGCCGGTCACCTCGATCACCTCGCCGCCTGCGCCGAAATAGTCATCGTTGGTGATCTGCCGCTTGTCGTCGCCAACGAAGATCGCCGCATCCCCGAACTTATCGCAGGCTTTCTCCAACTGATCGCGGATGTAGATGTAGAACCCCCCGATCGTGTGGTAGTCGCCCTTCTTGGCCGGGCCGGTATCCTTGGGTGCCGCTTCGATCAGGCGAAAGCTTTTGACCTGTTCCGGCGTGAACCGGCGCAGGCGGACCGTCGGGCCGCGCCCGCCCAGCAAGGCCGTAGGGTAGCTGGGCAACAGCGCGGGGTTGTTCAGCTGCGGCTTGCCGCCGATGGCGTTCATGACGTTGGCGACCAGCACCATATGCAGCATCTCTTCGACCATGACCTGGCGGATCACCTCGATGGGTTCGGCATTCACGATGGTGGGTTCGGACCGGTCGTATTGTCCCTGCTCGAGTATCGAATAGCAGGCCGTCGCATAGGGCGGGATCGTCGAAAGCTCGAGCATCAGCGCGTCCTGAAGCAGGCCGCACAGCCGCTTGCGCGTCTCGGTCAATTTGTCCTTCGAAGTCATTTCGCAACCCCTTTCGGAACGGCACCCCTGATGGCCCTTGCGGCCCTGTAGGCCATGGCTGACAGGGTCAGCGTCGGGTTCGACGTCGCAATCGTCGGCATCGAGCCCGCCCCCACCAGCCACAGATTGTCGTGATCCCAGGCCTGCATCACGTCGTTGGTCACCGAGTTGTGCCGGTCGGTGCCGATCCGGTGGGTTCCGACCAGATGACCGGCCCCGAAGAAGGTGTATCCCCGACCGTCATAGGTGAAATACCCGGCATCGGACGGGTCATAGGCCGTATGGTTGCGGATACCCAGCCGCTGAAAGATTTGCGCGGTGGCGTCTGACGCGGCAGCCAGCCCGGCGCGCGAGTAGTCGTCGATGTCATAGCTGATCACCGGGCGATATTCGCCCATGGGCGTGCGATAGGCCGGGTCGATGGTCACGCGGTTGGTGGCGCGGGGCAGTTGCTCGACCAGTGTTCCGATGCGGACCTGCCGCTGAACATCGTGATAAAGCTTGTCGCGCAGCGCCTTGCCGTACAGGTTTTCCTGCTCGACCAGCCGCGCCACATCCGAATTCGGCGCACCGGTGGCAAAGTTCCAGCCCCAGTTGCCGATCTCAAGCCGGAATGCCGCGGTTTTGTCGCGAAACACGCCGTCCCGGAAATTCGCATAGCTCGAGGTCGAGCCCGGCCCGCGAAACGGGCCAACCGGTTCGGGCGCTGCGCCCCATGTCATCATATAGGGGTGGTCCATCAGGTTGCGCCCCAACTCGCCACTGGTGCGGCAAATGCCCGACGACAGGGCCAGTGTCACATTCTCGACCGCGCCGCCTGCAAGCACGTACTGCCTGCCTCTGGCGCGGCGCAGATCGTATTGGGCAACGCCGGGGAACGGGTATTTCTTGTAGACGATGCCCGACACCCGGCCGTTTTCACCCAGCTCCACCTTAGAGGCCACCGCCTGTGTGACCGTGGTCATCAGATGTTTGCCGGTATGTTTGGCATCCTCCAGCGTCTTCATGGCGTTGTATTTCGCCTGAATCGGACAGATCGGGATACAGCTTGAGTTGCCCTCGCACCGCTGCCCCATATAGGCAAATGGCCCCGTCGCGCCGCGCGGGCGGAACTGCGGGCGCATCTCGCCCCCGACCGGAATGCCTTTGGCAGTTTTGGGGCGTCGCGGGGTCGAATTTCGGCCCTGCGGTGTGCGAGACACCTTCAGCTTGACCGTATCCCGCGCGTCCTGACCGACTTCGATCGGGGTGCCGTCGGCGCGGGCGAAGAAGTTGTCGACATAAGACGATGGCACCGAATGCATCGGGAAATCATAGCCCTTGGCGAAATAGCCCCGGTCGTCATGCGGGCCCGAGGTGCGAATGCCCAGCGCCTTGGGCGTCTGCTCATCCGCATCGGCCGAGACGCCGATTTCCCACTCGGCCCGCTCATAATCGGCGCGCAGGTCCTGATAGCCAAAGGGCCAGTCTACCCCTTTGCCGAACCGGGTCTGCATTTCGAAATCGGCGGGCATCATCCGCAGGCTGGTCCCCAGCCAATGCAGCGAGGTGCCGCCATAGGCGCGCAGATAGTTGCTGCCGAACGGCAGCGGCCCGCGCTGGACGAAATAGCCATTTGTGTCGGGCTCGGTCCCCCGCACCGCGGTGATGTCCAGGACCGAGGGCGACGGCAGCGTCGGCAGATCGGGGTAGGGTGAGTTCGGCGTCTTCGCCAGCGACAGGTAATACTGATCCAGATAGGACCGATAGGTTTCCCATGTCTTGCCATGGTCTGCACCGGCCTCGAGGATCAGCACGGTATGACCTGCCGAGACCAGTTCCTTCGCCAGAATGCCGCCCGCAAACCCCGCGCCCACGATCACGACATCATAGGTGGTCTCGTCGTCGGTTACCGCGTTCATTGGTCTGCCCCCCGCTTTGCCGGAGGCTCAAGGCTCCACGCCCCGAATCCCTGCTGCTTGGCCCCCATCGGATGTGCGCCGATGGCGTCCCAGACCAGCCCCTCTTTGTAGGACCGGGTCGAGATGATCTTGACCACGTCAAAGCGCGAGGCCCCGTAGCTTTCGCGCCAGTCCTGCGGCAGCGGAACCCATTGCCCGGTATACCAAAGCTGAATCAGCGAACGGGCCACCGGGCCCAGACATTTGTCGGACAGATAGGCCCGGCGGATGATCCCGTCATCCTCCCCTTTGCCCAGCGCCGGGGCATGCGACAGGAAGCGTTTCAATATCTCAGCCGGCAGGACCTGCCGCAACTGATGCCAGTATTCCGTGGCGCAGCCCGTGCCCTGTAGCTCGGCGCTGTCATAGCCGGTCAGGGCCGCGCTGACGGTCAAAAAGGCCTGATAGTCGGGCGTCTGGTCATGCATGGTCATGGCGATCTCCGTCGATGGCGTCCACGTAGAAGCCGCGCGGTTCGAAACAGGCGGGTGGGCTCTCGAAGACCTGCACCGCCACCGGGGTCTTGTCGGTGAACAATGCGCGCATGTCGCGGGTCATCGGAAAGTCGTTCTTGCCCAGTTTCAGCTCAAAGCTCTTGGCCACCCGCTTGCCATCGCGGTTGGTCAGCATCGCCGTCTCGAACAGGCCCGAGATCGTCCATCTGGTCCAGACCGTACGGCCTAGACCCGTTGCAAACTCGGGGATCGGCGTGCAGTTCGTCATCGTCCATTGATCGCCCGTCAGCTGGCCGAGATCCGCCGTCAGATCGTAGACGATGGTCTGAGGGTCGTCGGGGTTGACCAGCTGTATCCACCAGTTTTTCGGGGAAATCGGCGGCTGGCCCTTCATCTTGGCGTTCAGCGACGGCACCTTGTAGTTGAATTGCCCCAGAAACTTGGGCTCGCCAAATGCCTGCCGCCCGGCCTTGACCGCCATCGCATTGTCCGCCGCCACATGGATCCGCAGATGGCCGATGGTCTTGGTCTGATCGCGCCCGTGCAGATATTCGGTCAGGGTCATCTTCGGAACCCCCGGCACCCGGTTCGAGGGATAGGCCAGCAGGTTGAATTCAACCTCGTTCACAGTCCCCAGCGAGTTGTCGTAATGCGCGGTATAGCGTTGAAAGTTCAGCAGGATGACGGCCTTGTTCTGGCCCTTGCCGTCTGGAAACTCGGCGACGCACAAACCAGTGCCCTCGACAAAGGGTTTGGCCCGTTCGACCGAGGTATACCAATACATCCATTGGCATTGCAGAGAGGCATAGTAGAAGGGGAACGTATCGAACTGCTTGGGCAGCTTGGGCATCACGCCGGTGACATCCGTCTGATGGCACCGGTCGCCTTTGGATTTCTTCCTGGTCATCTTGGCTGTGTCCTCCCCACTGGCTATGACTTTGTTAAATTTTCTCCGAAGAACTCGCCGTCATTGCGGTTGTCAGTTTTTTCAAAATGGCATGTGTCTCAATCAGAGCCGGAATATCGGTTCCGGGGGCATCGTCGACCGCCTTGGCGATCCGGTTCAGGCAATCCGGACCGGGGTCGAGGTCAGCCAATTCCCGAACAGTGCGCAGCAACGGGCCGAAATGACCCAGATCCAGCGCCAGCGTCACGGCCTTTTCGAACTGCTGCAGACCCGCCTCATCATCGCCATGGGCCAGTGCCAGCCTGCCCCTCAGCCGGGTGAGCCCGACGATCCAGAACTGTTCGCCACTGTCGAGCGCGAACTTTTCAGCCTCGTCCAGAAGCTGCTCGGCCTGTTCCAGCCGCCCGTGCAGAAGGGCCGCATCCGCGTAGAGATACAGGAAGAAACTCAGGCCCAGCCGGCAACCTGTGTCGCGCCATTCCTTCAACCCCAGTTCGATTTCATTCAGCGCGCCCTCGCCCAGCTCATTGCGCCGGGCCCAGCCGTTCATCACCCGCGCCCAGCCGCGCCAGAACTGAAACGAATACTCCTCGGACAGCGCGATAAGATTGGCGGAACTGTCCTGCACCGTCGCCTCGTCGCCCCGAAACTGTGAAATCCATCCAAGGAAGGCATTCGCAAAGGACTGGCTGAAGGGATGCGCGGTCTCTTCAGCATGGGTCAGCGCCGCCCGGATCGCCTGAAGCGCGCCGGTGGTGTCGCCCGACAACCAGCTCGACAGTGCGCGATAACCCTGCAGCGCGACCGATAGATCGACCACGTCATAGTCCAGTCCCATGAACCGATGCTCGAGCGACAGGTCAAGCTCGATCCCTTTCTCCAGATGCGCCAGCGCCTCGCGCGGGTGGCCCAGATAGGTCAGAAGCGCCCCGTGCGACCGTTCCGCCGAAACCAGAGCCAGCGGGCTGGCCTGATCCTGACACAGCGAAACCAGACGATCCGCATTCTGCTTTGAGATGGCATACTCCCCGCCCAGCATCGTCGACCGGAACTGGCCATAAACAACCTTGAACAGCCGCTCGGTCTCGCCGTATTCGCGGCACAGCGATTGTGCCCGGGCGTAGGCGGACAGCACGGATTCATGCGCGTAGCCGCGCACAAAGGCCAGCGGCACGGCGATCATGATCTGTAGGTCGATCTCGCAGCGGTCCCTCTCTTGCGACGGGGGCAGTTTCTGCAGGCATTCCAACGCGTGCTGCAGATGGTTGATCGCCTCGACATTGGCCGAATGATCCAGCGCCTGACGGGCGGCGATCATCAGGTTTCGCTCGGCCGCAGAGTAATCACCCGCGCGCCTATAGTGATGGCCCAGAATTTCCGGCTCGCGCTTGACCGTGTCACCGTAATGATCCTCGAGTATCCGCGCGATCCGGCCATGCCACCGCGCCGCGGTTGACCGCAGCATGGACTGATAGGCCGCATCCTGCACCAGCGCGTGGCGGAAACGATAGGTATCCTCTTCGCCGTGCAGCCCCGCCGGAACGATCAGTTCGGTCTCAAGTAACTGGTCCAGCGCGGCTGCAATATCCTGCTCGCTCCATTCCAGCACATGGCTCAGCAGGTTGCGTTCGAAATTTCGCCCGATTGCTGCGGCCACCTGCACGATTTCGCGGCTGGCTGACAACCGGTCCAGCCGAGCCATGAGCGAATCCTGCAGCGACTCGGGGATGGCCATCGACAACTCATCTTTGCTTTGGCCACGGCTGGCCAGTAACCCGGCCTCCATCGCCATCTTCGTCAGTTCCTCGACAAACAGCGGCACGCCGTCGGTTCGGTCCGCCAACTGGCCAAGGATCTCGTCCGAGGGCCGGACGCCCGAGATGCTTTCGACCAGCTTGAAAATATCCCGCCGTACCAGACGGTTCAGCTCCAGCGTGGTGACATGCGACTGGTTGCGCCAGGGTGACTGAAACTCGCTGCGGGCGGTCATCAGGACCAGACAACGCCGGTTCGACAATTGCTCGACCCAGCCATCGACGAATTCCAGCGTCGAGGCATCGAACCAATGCACATCATCCAGCAACAGCAACAGCGGCGAGCCCTGTTCAAGCCCCGCGCAGAGCCGCAACAAGGCCTCGATCAGGGCACCTTTCTCGCGCTCGGGCGCCATCGGTTCGGCGGGGGCGCTGGTGTCTTCCAACGCCAGCAGCCGCAGGATCGGACCGGCGCAGCCCGCGTCATCCAGCCCAAGTCCAGCCAGAAAACCCGTCACCTTGGCCCGGCTTTCCTCAAGCCCATCATCCGGGGACATGCCGGTCAGCGCTGTCAAAGCATTCTTCACCGGATAAAACGCGCTGCTCTGATGCAGCGGCGAGCCGAACAGGACGAATTGCGAGGCACCTTCGTCTTCCAGCTCGTCGCTCAATCCAAAGGCAATCTTGGATTTGCCGACCCCGGCATCGCCGGTCAGCAGCAGCACCTGCCCTTCGCCTTCCAGCGCGCCCTCCCATCTTGACCGGACCAGAGCGATCTCGGCGGTCCGGCCGATGATCGGGGTCTTGTCATGCGAAAAATCCTTGCGGGCCGTTTCGAACCCCGACACGTTCTGCTGAACCTGAAACAGCTCCAGCGGGGTGCTGACACCGGCCAGCGACGGGCTGCCCAGCGAGACAAACTCCAGACGTTCGCCAATCAACCGGCGGGTCACTTCCGAGACCACCACCTGCCCCACATCGGCGACGGACTGGATACGCGCGGCCACGTTCGGCGTGTCCCCGAACAACCACATCTTTTCATCCATCGACGCGCTGTTGGCCGTACCCACGACGACCGGCCCGGTGTGGATCCCGATGCGCACGTTGGTCGACACCGATTGCCCCGAGACGCCCACATCAATGTCACGTGCCATATTGGCGATCTCAAGCGCAGACAACGCCGCCGAATAGTGGCTGGCTTCCTGCGCTATCGGGTAACCGAAGATCGCCACGACACCGTCACCGGCATAATTCGCGATCTCACCGCCATATTTGGCGACCGTCCGGCCCACCAGATCGCGGTATTGGGTGATCAGATCACGATAATCCTCGGGATCGAATTTCTCGGACAGGGCGGTCGACCCGACCAGATCGCAGAACAAAACCGTCAGTTGCCGCCGCTCGGCCACATCTCCGGGGGTGGCCCCGGCCTGCGGGGCGTCGTCTGCCTGGGATACCCCCCGTTCCACCTTCGGAGCGGACAGGGACGTGCCACAGGCCGTACAGAATTTCGCGTTGGGCACCGCAGGTTCGCCGCACGCGCCACATACCGGGGCCTGCGCGCTTCCGCAGCTATGGCAAAAGTTCGATCCGACCGGGTTGGCCGAACCGCACTGTGGGCAGTTGACGTCAGAACTCACCAATCTGGCCGCCTTTATTCGTTGGTCAAACAGAACAAATTTTGAAACAAAAACTGAATTTCTTCGCCTCTTGTAACACACCGTCCACAATCCGTCGCCTATCAATTGTCAATTGTGTCGTTGGCTAGGTCGACGCGGTCAGATTGAGTCATCTGGCCGCAGGTCCCGAATACCGCCAGAATGGGCCGCGACCCCCAAGGGTTTCTGCTGCGGGAAAACCGCTTGCCGCATCTTCCGCCCACCGCCTAAGCTGGCAACAGACGGGCCCGGCCCATTGCGCCGGATAATCAGGTTCGTTCGGTGCCCCCAGCAGGGGCATCCGCAATCTGCATCCCCGTCGTCCACGTATCGCCACAAGATGGCGACGCGACCATTGACCCGGCTACGAGTTTTCAGCCTGACCCCTGAAAGGAACGCCAATTGTTCAGCTTAATCGCAACATGGTATTTGAAACCCGAATGCGAAGCCGAGGGTATCGCGGCCCTCCGCCAGCTTGCCAAAGACGTCAAACGTAACGAACCCGACACATGGGGATACCTCGTCCATTCGGGTGGTGCAAAGTCGTCGCCCCCAAACGCCGGGGGCACCGTTGTTTTCGTTGAGATTTACAAGGACGAGACAGCCTATGAGGACCATGTCCAAGGCCCTACCTTTTCCGCGTTCATGACAGAATACGGCAAACTGTTTCAACCCGGCCCGGGCGGCGACAGCCCCTTCGTACAGGTCCAGAACATCGACCGCATTCAGGGCTTTCTGCGCCCCGAGGCGGGTGGGTAAGACAACCTGCGCAGCACGAACCAGTCCGAAAATGGTCAGTTGAGAAATGCGGCGGGATCGCGAATGCATCGATGGTGCTGCTGTCAGACGAATGCGGACCGGTCTCGGTTTGTCGCAGAACACGCAATGAGTTGGAACCATCAAGCCCGATATGTGGCGTCACAACGCAATTAGACCGACAATGGGGATCGCGAATAGTCCAAATGCATAGGTCGCGATCAAAAGGGCCGATGCCGCGGCCGCATCACATCCATATCGCGCAGCGATCACCGCGGCCAAGGCGCCCGACGGCATAGCCGCTTCGATAATCAGAATGTCCTTCTGAAACTCGGATAAACCAAGCGCAAGCGCAAAAACTGCCGCCGCAGCAGGTTCAAGGATCAGCTTCAATCCACATACCAGAAAAAGCAGCCCTGCAATTTCCCGAAATGAGATAGGCTTCAACATGAGACCGATTGTGAAAGCGACCAAAAATGTCAGCGAGTCGCTTGCAATCCTCAGCGCACCTGTCAGCAGATCCATGACCTTATGATCCGGAGCGAGATCAAAGGACGAAACCAGAATCCCCAGAACAAAGGCGATGAAGATCGGAGATCGAACAAAAGACTTCGTCGCATCGACCACATCCGGGCCATCTTCCGTATCAGCGCCAAAATAGCTGGCAATCGCGACCCCAATTGTAAAAAGCGGCAGGACGACACCAACCTCGCCCATGATTACAAGCTGGCTCATCACCTGTGTATTTTCGCCGAATATGCCGTGAACAAGCGAGTAGCCCAACGTGGACGTGCTTCCAACTCCCGAAACCAGGATTACCGATCCCAGGACAGGACGCTCCAACTGCATCCACCGTCCGGCTGTCCAGGCCACCACCATGACCAAGGCGATTGAAATGAAGATGACGAAAGCCAGTTTAAGATTGTCAAATTTGAACGGTTCGCTGCTGAGGTTTGCAAATATCAGCGCGGGAAGAGCGAAGTCCGTAACAAGGCGCGCGAATACGCCTTGTTCATGCGCTTGAATAACGTTCTTTTGCCGAAACCAGATCGCGGCCCCGATCAGGGCAAGCATCACGATAAATGAATCGAACAGGCTTTCAAATTGCACTTGTTACGCTACCTGTCTTTGAGCACTTAGTGTTCGTTCGACCAACATTAGCCCATAGTGAAACGCCGAGCCAGCACCCAAGCTCAATGCCAAATCTTCGATTTCTGGTCTCGATCTGCGACGAAATCCAAGTTCCTTATGGTAGACAACCAATTGTCAGCTTTGGACAGTTTGTTTGGTTTCTCGAAGTCTTGGCCAACGTCTTCCGTCAGGGGCTAGTCCTTAACTGCCGGGTGTCGCGGCGCTCGGCTCCTGCTTATCAGAACTGCGTCGAGCGCCATGTAGTTTTGCGTCGCAATCGTCTGAAGGCATTCGACAATGTCGTGGTCTGACGCGTCAACGACCGGTATAAAATGTACTGCTCGGCACCGTGCCGCCGATACTGGCGAGGTGACATAGGCTACGTTCGGATCGCCCTCCTCGCTGAAATCGCCGGGTAGGAAGGTGGGCAGAACATAGGTGCCGGGGGAAAAGCTGGTCAGCTTGTCCAATGCGCTGGCTTCGACAACTTCGACATAAGATCTGTTGTTTAGTTTCAGCCCAGACCTGCCATTTGCTTCCAGTCGATAAGGCCTCTGCGCGACACGTTGGACCTCACGTTGCCCGCGCACGCAAAATCAGAGGTTGGCCGAACTTACGCAATCCAGAACCGGCAATCGCTCAACCACTAGCGAATGCCAGCGGTTATCCGTTCTCTCTTCAGCAGTTGGAAGAAGCTCTCTGCGGCGGCGTTGTCGTGACAGTTCCTGCGTCTGCTCATGCGTGGTACCAGATTGGGGTGTCGGAGCAACGTCTGCCACTCGCGGCTGGTGAACTAGGGGGCCCGTGGGAGAATGGATACTGTTGTGGCTTCGGTGGCCGGTTCAGGGATGAGTTATCTCGCACCGTGAACCCTCCGTTGTCCTAAACATAAGGGTGGTCCACTCCAATGTGGCGGACGACCACCATCGACATTCGACTTGGGGGGGCTGCCATGCTCAATGGGAGATTTTGTATCCGCTTGCTTGACGCCAGAAAGGTGCGACCCCGTCATGAGGAAAATAGAAACATGGTGCATCATTAGTAGTCCATATTCCGCCTCCAGTCCGCTCGCGCAATGCGCAATCAATTGGAGATAGTCGCGCCACATTGAATGGATCAATCTGCGGATGGCTCCACCCGGCTACTGACTCTGAAAGAAGACTCTTCATTGCTGAAATCAATCTTTCTCCGGCGGCGCTGTTCCAAGAACGAAGTCCCACGTTTTCGAGC
Organism: Ruegeria sp. AD2(2025); assembly: GCF_056542385.1. Classification (NCBI taxonomy): domain Bacteria; kingdom Pseudomonadati; phylum Pseudomonadota; class Alphaproteobacteria; order Rhodobacterales; family Roseobacteraceae; genus Ruegeria; species Ruegeria sp. AD2(2025). The sequence continues at coordinate 13,871 of NZ_JBQFZS010000002.1, read as the reverse complement.
AAATTGAACAGGTTTATCCAGGACTGCAAGTTGAATGTACAATAGTGCTGAGTCAGTGTACGCTCCATCTCCAACGGTTGCTCGCCGTCCGGTGTGATACTGCCGAGTACTCGTGCTTGCGCTCTCAGATTGATCTCTTGCAGGGCCTGAACGTCATTCAGAAATACTGCGATAGATGCCTGCTGAAGGTCAAAGCAGGTACCGTGATTATTCGCAGCGCTACATTCATCAATACCTTGTTCGCTATCGCTCAGCCACTTCATGAACTCGGAACACCAAGCTTTCAAACCTTGGATAAGCTGGTCGTTTTCCAACAGTCGTACTGCGTCAAGAAAGAAGTAGAAATCCTTTGTTTCAATCAGGCCCCTGGCTTGCCCTTTGTCTCCCTGATGTCCTCTGCGAACCTGAGCGAAATTCAGGTTGGGATTCATCTTTGTTTCTTCGTTGATGAACCAAGTTTGAATCAGACTTTCTGCCTTGTCGGAGTACTTTTTCTCTCCCGTCACACACGCCGCAAGAGCAAGTACCGTTGTGTCGTCAAAAAGCCGTTGCAAGCGGGTTCTATCATAGCGTTCGCTGGCGGCCTCATAGAGCTGCGTCCCAGGTACTCGTTTCCCGTCTTGACGAATATAGGGCAGGCCGTTTTTCTTCTTCGGATTTGGCCACCAATACGGCGCAGGATGATAGTAATCATGCGGGTCACCACTTGGCGCTGGCTCAGGCTTATCGGTCACAGAGTACGGACCTCTCGTCATCGCCTCATCTGCGGCAGACCGTAGTGCAGCATAGTCCGGACTTTCGTTCTCTGTCGACAAAGCCTCTAGCCGCACCGGATCGTAGAAGAATTGACCATGGTCGTTCAATTTCTCGGTCACTTTGCGGGCTTCAAGCATATCCAGAGTCGCACGAATTGCGTCATTTCTCGCCAACCCTCTGTTTTTGAAGCTCTTTGTGTCTTCTTTCTCCAGGACCGAATGCCCGGAAAACAGTCGCGCTACCCAGCCTGCCTGCGCCACCCGGTGGCCTTCGGGGCTGACTGCTCGCGGCGGTACATCAAAAAACTCCACCGGCCATTTTTGCCAGGGCCCTTGGATGCCAAGGTGCACAAAAAGTTCAACTTTTGGCCTGCGCCCGTAGGGGTGCCTCTCGTCGAACCGGAGAGGGGCATCGCACCGAAACGCCAGTTGTGGCTCTTCAGTCGCATTGAACGTGGTTCCATCCTTGAGGAGTTCCGCATTGTCCTGCATCCGAGCCATCGGAACAGTAAAATACCGCTTGTCCCTATTTGCAACAATGTCGTCGTGAAATAAATCCCAAGCGCTCTTGGTAAAGTAGCAATTACCGTCGAACGGTAGCGCCCATTTGGCGTGACGTAAGCACAGGTCAAGCGCTGCATTTCTCGCGCCGTTGTTATTCATCACATAGTTGTTCTTGGCCCGATATGCCTGAGTTATCATTCGGTCCCGAGTTTCCTCATCCACGGCACTGAGCGTCCCATCAGAAAGGACCAATGGGTCTTCAAATGTTTCAAAATCATAGCCGGTCGCTTGCAACTCCTCAGGGTCGAAAGGAATTTTCTCATAGACCTGTTGATATTTATCCAGAAGCGCAACGAGCTTAGATTCGTTCTCGGGATCGAAGATTCGGTTGAGGATCCACAGCTTGGTGCAGCCTTCAAACTCAGGTTCGTTTTCCAGAATAAACTTCACGTTCGCCAAAGATTGACCCGCGCGGTGTCGGGGAATCAGGTCGTTGCCAATGATGCGGCAAAGAGCAAACGTATCAGGCAAAGAGTTAACGCGATCCTCTTCCGCTTCGTCCCTCGCCGCGGGTGCAACGGCCTCAAGTGATCCGGCTATTTGGCCCATGCGGGGCTTTAGACGCCGTCGTGCTGCGGGCCACTTTTGCTCTGCAAGCTGCATGTTTCGCTTGCGTTTGCGGTGAACAAAATAGATTGGCAGCAACACGGGAAATAAGACGAGCAATACGGGCGACAGAAGAATGAGTGTTAAGTTGCGATTTTTTTTCCGGCGGATTCGCTCCTCCAGAGATGGCTCGGATCTTTCTGTCTCAGTTCTCAGTTTGATGTTCATTTATTCAACCTGACTCTGCCTTTGGTGAAGCGGTACACGAGCTTCCGAAATCACTGGTCCTCAAAATACTGCTGTTCAATCTCATTAACTTTTGGGAAGTGCAACCTCAGACAGTGAATGCATTGAAGGTTTCACCCAAATACCGCTCACCAGAAGTAATAACAGCGCTGCACACGCGTCGGCTGCCGTGTTTTGCGGTCCTGAGTGTGAAACCAGTAACGATATAGAGAAGACAGCAGGGCGTGGGCCAAGCCAAACACGCTGAGTTCATGACACACCTCAGCGACCTGATCGACGACACGATTTTCCTGAAATAGTTACCTTTTGCGCTTTCGGTAGTTTTCGAATGCATTATAGCCTTATCGGACAGCCCTTTTACCTTCACTGGGAGAAAATGCATGCCAACCCTTGAATTCGCGTTGCTCCTGGATCTGGTCTGTCGAGATTCTATCGGTCGGCGACTATTGCAAACCGCAGTAGAGACATTTGAGTACAACGGCAAAAACAGTGGGCCAAACACGATAGTGCTGCGCGGCGCACAGCTACAACACCTAAGGAACCTCTACGATCAGGGGGAAACATCTGTCCGGCACGCCATAACGCATCTAGTCGCATCGGCGAGATCAGGAGTGTCGCACCGAGTAGAAACGGTCAGGGACAAACCGGGCCTTCAACCCGACGCGCCCAACGACTATGTCAGTCTTGCCAAGTATTGGTGGCCCAAAAACGAAAACGCGGAGAACACCACCTACGTGCGGCGCGATGGCCACGTAAATCCGGATTGCTTCAGCGAAAACTACGACTACGGGCGCTGGACTAGATTGTCGAATGACGTCTTTTCGATGGCGCTCGCCTCATATCTTGCTTCCGATCGCGAGCTAGGTTCGGCGGCGGCTAATAAGATTGGTGCTTGGTTTTTGCATCCTTCGACAGCTCAGACTCCTCATTTCGAATATGCCCAAACCGTTCCTGATAGAAAAGAATTAACGGCGCGCGGCCTGATTGAGGTGCGTTACTTGTCCCAGGTAATTGAAGCAATAGAAATGCTTGTTGCGACAGGGGACATAGACGAGGAAACACATAAGCGTCTACAAGGTTGGTTTGCCAAACTTCTTTCTTGGCTACTCAACAGTGAAAAGGGCCGAAAAGCGGCCGGCGGAAAGAACAACATTACAGTTTGGTATTTTTCTTCCTGCTATGTCATTGCAAGCTTTTTGGGCGACGACGATCGCGCAACCGATCTTCTAAAGCACCAGATGGATGCGATTGCTGAACAGATTGATACAGATGGGAGCATACCAGTCGAACTGGAGCGTAACCGTCCGCATGACTACACAGCATTCAGTCTTCTGGGCGTTTCTCTAATCGAAGCTGCTGCATCACAAAAGGGCGTCGACCCTCTGACAACTGAAGTCGAGGCTGGCAAGGCACTGACGGCAGCGCGAGACTGGCTTGGAGCCACGGCAGAGTCTATGACTGCACGTCACACAATGTCGAAACTAGCCGATGCCGGGGAACAGAAATCCAAATCTAGTTGGCCCGCCGAACTTGACATCCTCTTGCTGGCGCGCGTCCTCAAGAACACACGGGATGCTCTGAAAAAACCTGAGGCATTGGCCCACATTCGGCAGCAGCCTACAGCTGCCGAACTGCAACGAGATCAAGCGATTCGTGAGCGGGATAAAGCACTAGATGCCTACAAGCTTTCTGTAAGAGAGAGAAAAAAGCTCAAGCGCCGAGCGAACCTTCTTACTATACCCTATATTGTTCTTCTAGCACCTATTGCTATGCCCTGGCTACTAGTTAAGGAACTCAAGAGCCGCCGGAAAAAGCAGCGAGGGCAGGCCAAGCGAAATTGAGCCTCCCTGCCTCTATTTCGATTCTCCAGCAAATGTGCTGACCTGAGCCCCTGAAACTCCTCCAGTTTTGCGTAGAGTCCGCCCAACTAAAGGATGGACAAATGAAGGCGAGATTCACTGACGAGCAGATCATCCAGATGATCAAAGAGCAGGAGGCTGGCGAGAAGCCCCAACAGAACGGGCTCATCGAAAGCTTCAATAGCAAGTTGCGTGATGAATGCCTGAACGAGACGCTCTTTGGCTCGTTGGCCGAGGTCTGTGACACGCTGGAAGCATGGCAGGAGGACTACACACCAACAGACCACATTCGGCGCTTGGAAGCCTGACGCCCAGAGAATTTGCAGAGCAAACGATGATGGACAAACTGGCCGCGTAAGGCCAAAAACTTGGGGCTCAGGTCAAATTAAATATTGTTTAGTTATCATCTGTCGTGCAATCAGATAGATGTGGGGTAAGCTTCTGTAATGCTGATGCAAACCAAATGAAAATTAGGGGCAGGACTCGTTGTTGTTTCATAGCCAGAATATGACAGTGGCGGCGAGAGCGATGGCGGAGAAGAATACCTTTGGGCACCTGTCATAGCGGGTTGCCACACGCCGCCAATCCTTGAGCCTGCCGAACATAATCTCGATCCGATTGCGCCGTTTGTAGCGGCGTTTGTCATATTTGACGGTGGCCTTGCGTTGCTTCCGACCAGGGATACATGCGCGTATTCGCAAGAACCCCTATCCGACCCGCGACGCCCGGCGCGATGTGTTCGAATACATCGAGCTCTTCTAAAACCCGAAATGCAAGCACACAAATAACGGCATGCTGTCACCCGTTGACTTCGAAATCAGACAGCACAAACTGACAAAGGCAGGTGCCTAGGAAACTAGGGGCACCTCAGTCCTCACACTGTTTCGGAAAGCTTATTTGCCGCGCCGCCCCTCCGATATTTCGCTCAGCGGCTTCAGTATATCATCGGCGTGGCTTTGATCTGAAAACAACGCTCGAAACAAAGTATCCAAGGAAGTGCTTGGCCATGCTTCATCCAAAAGCAGCACGGTCGCTCTTGCTTGCTCGTAATCGCCGAGCTGTTGGTATCCTGCCGCAAGATATCCGATGGAAATGGCGCTTACAGGATCACCCAGCCTTATTGCCTCATTAAACCGATCCACAGACTCTTGATAGTTTCCAAGATGAAAACTCGCTGATGCCAATACGCTTCTGTAAGGAAACCTTCTGTTGTTTGGATCGATGCTCTGCGCACGATTGGCTGAGATGATGGCGCGGTCAAAATCGCCGCCAAATAATGCAAACAAGGCATCGAAATTTGTGACATGGATGTCGTCGGCTGCAAGACTGGTCGCGCGCGCTGATTGCTCGAGGGCTGCAGCAAATTCCCGATTGGCGAAGGAGACCAATGCAAGTGCCGAGTGGCTCCACCCCTCATCGGGTGCCAATTCTACGGCCCTGTCGGCACGAGTCCTTGCGAGCTTTAGAAATTCACCCTTCTCATCACCGGGCGGCATAGTGATCGCGAGAATACTTATCGCTTGCGCAGAGCCTGCGAAGCCACCGAAATACGTCTCATCCAGTTCTATGGCGCGCTCAAACATACCGCGAACCGCTTGCAGCCGTTCGCGATCCAGAACCGGAAACATCAATGGGCGCGCCTCGGAAGCCAGGTTAACGGCCTGCAGTTTTGTGGGATTTGTCGAAAACAACGCTTCTCGAACGGCTTGCTGTTTCAAAGCATGTTCCGACCGGGTGCCATCATCTTTCGGCACGTCCGGCTGCTTGAAAATGGCAACTCCCACAATGGTCAACGCCGCCAAAACCGCCGCTCCGGACAAGAGGTATCTCAACCGCGATACTTTTTGGCCTTCGCCGCGCCCAGTTTCGAGCAGCTCAAACCGGGGCACGTACCCTCCGGGGTCTACATGCACGCGCAGGCGCTGCTCTTTGCCGGAGTTGGAGTAATAGGTGGCCAGCCGTCGCCGCATACGGCCCGCGTCAACACGTACGACCGCCATCGGGTCGCCACTTGCGTCCAGAGATCTGCCGTAGACGTCCTCGGCAATTGATTTGGCACGAATGTCTTCGGCCTGCTCCATCAGATACTTCTCGACGACATAACTCAGAAAGGATTGCAGACGCTCAGCGCCATCAAATTCAGGGCTATCCAGAATCCTCTTCAAAGCATGTCGGATTTCACTTTCCGGTGGCTTTGGACCGCTCGGATCAAGACCCGAATTTGTCTGCAAACTTGTTAACGGCATCCTGCTGGCAGCTTTCAGAATTATCGTAAGTATCTGAAAAATATCATGTTACGTCGTAACATACGTCAAGATACCTGAATATGTAAGTAAATTTCGGCAACATTGGCAAGGAAAGGAGAGGACGCGCTTCGTTGCGAGGCAAGATTTCGGATCACATCATTTTGGGGATCACTATGGATACGCTGTCGAAGTTGTTTCCGGATCGGGTGAACGAAATCGGACGTTTGCGAAGTGTGGACACAGTGTTCGCTCAAATCTGCGCTGACTATGAAAGCCTGACCGCCCTACTGCCCTGCGATGCCGGCGATCCAACCTACTCAGATTTAAACAATAGCCTTCGCGGACTTGAGGACGAGATACATCGATACCTCGCGTTCGGGTCCAAACCGTCCAAAGGCTAAACAGAGCACAGTAAAGGCGATCCAGATGCTAGCCAATCTTCTGTTCTACGTTGGACTTATCGTATCGTTGACCATCGGGTTTATGTATTTCCGCGACCTCGGCGACATCAGTCAGATGGTATTGAAGGTGAAGCGGAACAACATGATCCGCTTTATTCGCAACGAACGAACCTATCTGGCTGCTGGTATCGGAGCGCTGGTCCTGATGCTTGTTGGTCATCTGATGGGCGGCGGCCCCGGCTGGCTGTTTTTCCTAGGCATGCCGGCTGTGGCGTTGCTGATCATCTTCCTGTTCGTCTTCCCTTGGGTCTGGGTGCATATCGGTCTACGCAATCAGCAAAACAGCGCGCAATACTTCCCAATCTCGAAAGCGCGCGATTACATCAACCCATCCGCAAGCGTTCTGGTGATCGAGAACAATGGCCACGCGCGCGCGCACTCCGACGCACAATTGATGCGCCCGCATCTTGCAGGGAATGCAAGGGGGTTGGGTGGCGATGACATCGTGATGACCTATTGCGCGATGGCCAATTTGGGCTTGGCCTACAAGCCCGTCGTGGATGGCAAGAGACTAGATCTCGAGGTGCTGGCGCAGCACGGCAACAATCTGATCCTGCGCGACAACATCACCGGTGAGCCGATCCAGCAGATTTATGGCCACTTCGACAGCGACGCCTCGAGGCGATCCGGGATGCAGCCTTGGCCGACCTTCCGGATGAGTTTTCGTGGATTTCAGAAGGCCTACCCTGATGGAGAGGTGTTTTTGAACAAACCTTCCTCAAACCCCCTGCTAAGGCTCTTCGATACATTCACCGAAACGGTGTTCTCCTCGGGTATTGCAAAGCAGCATCAAGAGGCCGCGCCGGTCATGGATAACATGAGCCACAGCGATGATCGCCTTCCAAACAAGACCTATGTCTGGGGGGTGACGATTGATAGTGACGCGGTGTGCTGGACCGATGATTTCATTGCAGCGCATCACGGGCTGATCAACGCCACGGTGGGTGGTCGCGATGTCGTGGTGTCTTATGACCCGGCTTATGAAAGCGTCGGCGTCTGGTACAATGACAGCGGTGCGCCAGTCACCGAGATCGATTTCTTCGGAAATGCAAATTGCGGAAAGCTGAACCGTGTCGAAACCCTGCGCTCAGGGATGTTCTGGCACGTCTGGGTCGAGTTCTTTCCCAACACGGATATCAATCGCATCGACCGGCAGAAAACCGATGCCTTTGAAACCACGCGCAATCGTGAACCCGAAAATCAAACCAAACCGGAGCAGAGCCAATGAAAAGCCCCAAAACCACGAGCTTGTCGGCTCTCATCTGTCTTACGGCGAACATCGCGATGGCGCAGGAGACGCCGATCATCCACGACGCAGAATACTACATCCTCGAAGCGCAAAACGCTGAACAATGGGCCGAGGACAATGCCGAGGTCGACCAGTTGCTGGAAAAGTTCCAAAGGTCGAATGAGGGCAAGCCGCCGAATATTCTCAACATACTGATCGACGATATCGGCTTTGGCGATCTGGGCATTCCAGAACTCAATGCCGTGCGTGGATATTCTACCCCGCATATCAACGATTTTTCGGACGAGGCGATGCGGATGGTGCGCATGTATACCGAGCCGTCCTGCACGCCAACGCGGGTTGCGATGATGACCGGGCGGCTGCCGGTTCGGATGGGGATGGGCGATACCACCGTGGACATTGCCGGGTTCGGGTTGCCCGCCAATGAGGTCACTCTGGCTGAGGTTCTATCGGATGTTGGCTATGCGACAGTCCATGTTGGCAAATGGCACATGGGCGACATTCCCGAAGCCTGGCCTCACAATCAGGGTTTCGACTGGGCCGGTTTCCCGGTGCACCAACAGGGGCAACTGACGATATTCAATGACGACGCGATCAAAGAGCAAGTCTCGGTCGGGATATCGGACTTCGATGACCGGTTCGTTTTGGACAATTTCTTTCGCCCCGACCCCGCAGCCATGGTCACTGGTCTTGAAGCTGAAAAAGGCGGTATCGCGCGCGAGGTTGATATGACCGCGGGCGAACGCTGGACCGCCGAAAAATACGACGACATGAACCAACGCTACCAGGATCAAACGCTTGAAAAGCTACGAGAACTTGCAGGCGGGGATAAACCGTTCTTCCTCCAATACTGGCCGCTGATCCCTCTCGATAATACCCGTTCGGGTCGGTCGGGACCGCAATCTCCAAATGGCGGGCTTTACGTGGACAAGATGCAGCTTCTCGACAGTTGGCTTGGAGATATTTTCAACGAGATGGAGGCGCGGGGTCTTACGGAAAACACCATCGTGGTGGTGATGGGTGACAATGGTCATTTCACAAAGTACTCACCCCAATCCGGTTTTACTCCAATGGTCTTCGCTGGTGGCAAAGGCGACGTCTCCGAAGGCGGCATCCGGGTCGATAGCTTTATTCGCTGGCCGGGAATGATCGAAGCTGACGGGATCGTTGGCGATATCGTTCATGTTTCCGATCTCTACACCACGCTTGCGCGGTTTGCGGGCGCGGATTCCGAAATTCCGCGCGACCGTTTGGTAGACGGTGTCGATCAATCTGCCCTGCTGTTGCTGGGCGAAACCAAAGGCAGGCGGGATCACCTGATCGTCTATTCGGTCAACTCACCAAAGGCGATTATCAAGGATCAGCTAAAGCTGCGCATTCCGGGTGCCGGCGAAAGCGCGATCCTTGCGGATTTCTTTGACGTCTACCGCGACACGCACGAAAAATACCCCGTTTCAACCGAGGTCGGGGCCTGGGGCGGCCAAGAGTTTGTGCGCATTCTCGGACGGCATTTGAAGCGAAAGGAAAAGTACCCCGATACCGAACCTGCACGCGGTGTTCCCTATGAAGGTATCGAAAATCTTCGTCCCGAAACTCAGGCCGCCGTGGAAGCGTTCCTGCTCAAACAATCTTCGGCCAGCAAGTAACCAGAACAGTTCAAGACCAAGCATCGCCGGACGCCCACTTGGAAGCGGGAAACGCGGAAGGAGAATGAGACATGCCCATGAATTCAATTACTTGCATCGCAGGCGCCACTATCTTGTCCGGCATAATGGCCTATGGTGCATCAGCGCAATCGCTGCCCGCACCGGGGGAGGACGACGAGGGCTGGCGGCATACGCTTGGTTTCTACCTGTTCACCCCGCTCAGGACCACGGGCACCTCGACAGTCGCGGGCGTTTCCGCAGATCTTGACCTGGACTTGGGCGACGTGCTGAACGTTCTGGATTTCGCCGCTGCCGGGCGGTACGAGGCATGGAATGGTGATCTTGGGATCATCGTTGACGCCAACTACGTTGGCATAGAAGAGGATGCGACACTTCCCGGCCCGCGCGCTTCGGCCGCGAATGTGGATGTCCGACAGAAATGGTTTGCAATCCTGGGCGCATATCGCGTCGCGGACGGAACCCACGGTGCGAACGACCAACGGTACACAGTCGATCTGCAGGGGGGTGTCCGCTATAACTCGATTCGGCAAGAGATCAATTTCACAAGGCTCGGACCCGCAAACCCACCCATCTTGGGCGGCGATCAGGACTGGGTTGAGCCTGTGATTGGCGCCCGCGGTATGTGGCGCCTAAACGAACGCTGGACGACCATCGCTTCGCTGGATCTCGGCGGTTTCGGGGCGGGAGGCAACGACCTTCAGGTCGGTGCCAATATCGGATTTGACTATCAGCCTTGGGAGAACACAGCGATTACGTTCGGCTACCGCTTTTTTAGCGTCGATTACAGCGACACACTTGATACCGGCGATTTCGCCTATGACGTCACGCAGCACGGGCCATATTTCGGCGTGAAGGTTTTCTTCAACTAGGCCGACTCTGTTGCCCATCAAATCTCCGGCCGGGACCTGGAAGACAGGCAGCGCATCCTACGAGCATCTGCCGACGCGGCCACCGTACATCTCGCCCGCGGACCCGATCATCAGATTTCCGTGGAGCATTAGTCTACAGCAACTCGTTGACTTTTAACACTTTAGTTCCATTAGGCAAATTCGAACCAATCTCAGCTTGCCGCGGAAACCGTGAACCTATCCGGAGCAAAGCTGACGCCACCCGGCAAGAGCGGCCGTGCGTGTCAGCTTGAATGTGTCTCGAGTTGAGAGCGATCTTTCCTGGTTGAAATGGTTATGGATGGAAGAATGAACGGCAGCGAATTTCTGCAAACTTCGCATCCGCCTAAAGCGTTGCATTGCGCGTTCACGTCGTCGGGACGGAAGATGTGAATTCTCGACGCGATTGTTGAGCCATCTGCCCGTACGCTGTTTGCTCAACGCACCAAGCTCGCGGAGCGCTGCTGTACAAGACGCAAACCGATTCGTGACAATCTCGTCCACCGAGCCGTGCCGCTTCATCAATTTCTTGAGGAATTTCAAAGCAGCAGCCTTGTTTCGACGCTTCGTGACGACGGCCTCAAGCACCTCGCCTTCGTGATCGACCGCACGCCAGAGATAGTGGCGTTTGCCATTCACCTTCACGAAAACCTCATCCACGTGCCACTTCCATTTCGAAAATGCGCGCAATTGTTACACCCGCTTTCGCCTAATTTCAGAAGCAAACATCGGGCCAAACCTATCCACCAATAGCGACGGTTTCGTGGCTCACGCCGATGCCTCGCTCGTGCAGAAAATCTTCGACATTCCGCAGCGAAAGCGGAAATCGAATGTACGGCGTCACCGCCAGGCGGATAATCTCGGGACTGGTTTTGAAGTACTTGAGGGAGGCAGGCTTAGTCATTCCTAAATGCTATGCAACCGCCCTGCCCCACTCAAGCAACGTTATTCTGACACCCCCTAGCAAAGGACATTTAAGTGGGTAGCATCTCATTACCGGTTTTGGTCAATTCGAACCGGTAGCGAAGTCGACGGACGCGCCTCAACCTCAAGCCCCTTTTCCCCACGCCTTGAAAACAGAGCTAGCATGGAAACCAGCTCTGTAAATCGATTTAGAAATTGAAGCGTACACCAAAGTCCGCGCGGATCTGGCGGTCAGCGGATCCTTCCTTGATGCTACCGACGCCACCGCGGAGTGTTGCGCCCGCGCCAAGATCATAGATCGCACCAATCCCGATTTCCTGGGTGTCGCCATCCGCGGTTCCATCGCCGTACGACGCCAGAATCGTGGTCGCCGCACCCAAGTCATAGGCTATCGACACGCCGTAGGCCGTGCCGTCGGTTTCCTCGCCCAGCGAGTTCACTTCGGTGTCGTCATCCCGCGCCAGAAGGAGAGTGCCCGAGAAGTCTCCGAGATCCGCCCCCAACGTGAAAATCAGCAGGCTGGGATCGATTCCATCTGCGGGTCCGTCGGTTTCACCATAGGCGAGTGCCACGGTGACGTTCTCAAAGCTGTATTGAACGCTTACATCCCACTGATCGGCACCGCCCAACGCAACATTGCCGTTGTCGGTTGAGTTCTGGTCATAGGATGCACCGACCGCGAAGTTGCCGATCGCGTATTTGAAGAAAACGGCATTGTCGCCCGTGCCAGTCGAGGTGTAGCCCAGAATTTCATAGTTGTCGCCGGATCTTTGATCGACAAAGCTCTCGAGGCCGGGCTGGTTGCCGGACCGGTTCGGCATGTTCTCGATGGCACCACCGACGTTGCCCACGTCGACACGCAGACCCTCGTAGATCATCGAAAAGCGCGCGCCGTTCAGCCCTGCCGCACCAGCTTCGCCAGTGGTCGAACTTTCGTCAGCCTGCAGACGAACACGAGCCGAGAGCTCGATCCCGCCGTCGGTTTGGACAACGCCGTCCAGGTTCAGACGGAAGCGCGAGACCAGGATGGTGTCGGAAATGTTGTCGTTGGTGGTCGAACGGTCCTCGAGATAGCCGATACCGAAGCGTCCGTAGCCGCTGAACTTGATCTCGGCGGCTGCGGTGGTGACACTGGCTGCCAGCAGCAAGGGCGTCAGTGTATACAGGGTCTTATTCATCATAGTCCTCTCATTCCTCCTCTGATTTTCGGAGTTTTCTTTCGGTGCACGCTTGGGCCAGGTGTCAGCCCGGGGCTGGTCAACATGCGCGCTGGGTAAAGTCGGGCTCGGTCTGCCGCGGCGAAAACACCGCCGGTCGGTCACAAGTGCCGCCGATATCCACACCAGATCATTGCCCGGGTGGTCTGGCTGTATGTCTGGATTGATGTGCAAACCTCATTTTCGAATCCGACTGGCCAGCTTATGGCTTGGGTCTCGGAAGATCGAAATCTTATTAAATTACCCGAGGCGGGCATAAGATGAAATTATGGGATCGGCCTTATGGCGCGATAAGGCAATGCAATAAAGTATTCTGCCATCGCAATCCGCCCTATGGGATACCAAACGCCCCCGGAGGACATCATGGATATCTGCATACTTCACATCGGACATACGGAACCCGGCGAAAAGCCCAAGCATCTGCCATCGCCTCAGAGGTTCAGAAACGCGCTTGAACCCCATCTGCCCAACGCAAACTGGACGGTCGTCAGCGCCGTCAAGGACACGCTGCCCCAGCCTGCGGCCTTTGACGCCTATATCATCACCGGCGGGAAATACTCGGTGTTTGAAGACCTGGATTGGCAGGACCGGCTGTTCGATTTCATCCGAGCGGTGGACGAACAAAAGATCAGCATGATCGGTATCTGCTACGGGCATCAGGCCATCGCCCATGCACTTGGCGGCGCGGTGGAGCGCAGCCCCAAGGGCTGGGGCGTTGGTCTGATGCCAGTGTCCGTGACCCGTGATACCGGCTTTGCCGCACGGGCCGACGACATCATGCTGCACGCGATGCATCAGGATCAAGTGGCCACCGCGCCCGAAGGGGCCGAGATCTTTCTGAGCAGTGACTTCTGCCCGGTCAGCGGTTTCACCATCGGTCAGCATTTACTGGCCATTCAGCAGCACCCGGACTTCAATCCCGATATCAATCGCGATCTGATCCTCAAACGCATCGAACGCATCGGTGCAGTTGCAGAAACTGCGCTGACATCATGTGACGGGCCGGATGACACGCCGGTCAGTGTCGGCTGGATGGCGGCATTCCTCAACCCGGCCGCAAGCCAGCGCAAGACCGCATAGTCAGACGCAGTCAACTCACGGCGGCTCATCCGGGCCGCCGTTTTCATTTAAGCCAAAGTGAATTCACCAAGCCCCGGAGCCGCCCCATGAACCGAGAGCACCAAATTCTGCAACGCGCCATTGAGGACCGGCTTCTGGACAGCGAAACCACCGTGTTGGGCTTCATGGAC